>JBEKNK010000044.1:0-39518 GCA_049522915.1 Solirubrobacteraceae bacterium
CATCTCCTTGACGATGATCTTGCTGTCGGTCGGGGGCTGAACTGTGGTGGCCATATCTGTCTCCTCATCAAAAGGTCGGGACGGGCGGGGGCGTGCGACGGGCCCTGCGGCGCGGCGCTCGCGCTACCAGCGCTTCTCGTAGCCGCTGGTGAGCGTCGTGCCGCGACGACGCCAGCTCGGCTCGATCTCGTACTTCTTCTCGAGGTTGCGCTTGCGGAAATAGCGGAACACCGGGCCATACGTGAACCGCTGGAAGCTCGCGGCCGCGCTGCCCCACGGGTCCGGGTCCATGAAGGGCATGTACTTGTCGGGGAAGCCCGGCATCGTGCAGGCCATGCAGATCCCGCCGACGTTCGGGCAGCCGCCGATGCCGTTGACCCAGCCGCGGACGGGAACGTTGCACTTGACCACCGGCCCCTTGCAGCCGAGCTTGACCAGGCAGCGGTGGTCCGACCCGTATTCCGTGGCGAAGTTGCCCTGCTCGGTGAAGCCGGCGCGGTTGCAGCCCTCGCGCACGGTCCGGCCGAACAGCCACTTGGGGCGCAGCTGCTCGTCGAGCTCAGGCGCCGGGGCCATGCCGGCCAGGTGGAAGACGAGGTACATCAGCGTCTCGGTCATGTTGTCGGGCTGCGCCGGGCAGCCCGGAATGCAGACGACCGGCAGGTTGGCCTTGGAGCGCCACTTCCAGCCGAGGTAGTCCGGCAGGCCCATCGCTCCGGTCGGGTTGTTCTTCATCGCCGGGATGCCGCCGTAGGTCGCGCAGGTTCCGACGGCGACGACCGCGGCGGCCTTGGGCGCCAGGCGGTCGATCCACTCGTTGAGCGTGATCGGCTGGCCGTCGGACGGATTGACGCCAAAGCCGGTCCAGTGCCCGTCGCCGTTGATCTGCTCGTTGGGAACCGATCCCTCGATCACGAGCACGAAGGGATCGAGCTTGCCCTGCTCGGCCTCATACCACGCCTGGATGTACTCGTCCCCGTTCTCGAAGGCGATCACCTGGTTGTGGATCACCACCCTCGGCATGCCGGGGATGACGCCCTGGATGATGTCCTCGAGGCTCGGGTTGGTCGCCGAGGTCATCGCCACCGAGTCACCCTCGCAGGAGAGGCCGGTGGTCATCCACAGGACATGGGCCGTGATCTGCTCGGTCTCATGCTGCCTGGGTGAGAATTCAACTGCGCTCGCCATCGATCTCGTCTCCTCAGATTCGCCCTTCAACAGATCCGCGGCAGCGGGTCACCAACGAGCTGATCCATCACTCGCCTGCCGCCAAAGCTCGTCTCCACAATCACCATCCCCGGGGGCTCCTGCGACACCTCGCCGATCAGGGCTGCGCCCTCGCATCCATCCACCCCCCGCAGCGCCTCCAGCGCCGCATCGGCCACGCCCGGCGCGACGAACGCGACCAGCCGTCCCTCGTTGGCCACGTACATCGGGTCGATCCCAAGCAGTTCGGCGGCCGCGGCGACGACCGGCGCAACCGGCACGTCCGCCTCGCGCACGCTGACGGCGACGCCGGCGGCGCGCGCCAGCTCGTTGAGCACCGAGGCCACGCCGCCCCTGGTCGCGTCGCGCATGCAGTGCAGATCGCCGCCGAGCGCCTCGAGCAGCGCGTCGACCGCGGGCCACAGCGAGCAGGTGTCGGACTCGATGCACGCGTCCAGTTCGAAGAGGTTGCGCGCGAGCATGATCGCGGTGCCGTGCTCGGCGATCGGACCGGAGATCAGGATCCGATCGCCGGCAGCGATCGCCTCGCTCGACAGACTGGCGCGCGGATCGATCGCACCGATCCCGGTTGTGCAGATGTACATCCCGTCGGCGGCGCCGCGCTCGACGACCTTCGTGTCGCCAGCGACGATCTCCACGCCCGCTGCCTGCGCCGCCGCCGCGATCGCCTCGACCTCGGCGCGCAGCACGTCGGCGTCGAGCCCCTCCTCGAGGATCAGCGAGACGGTCAGCGCGAGGGCGCGGCAGCCGGAGACAGCGAGGTCGTTGACGGTGCCGTTGACGGCCAGCTCGCCGATCGACCCGCCGGGAAAGCGCAGCGGCTTGACCACGAAGCTGTCGCTGCTCATCGCCAGCCGCGTGCCCTCGATCTGCACGCCGCCCGCGTCGCCGAGCGCGGCGAGCGCGCCGTCGGCGTCTCCGAAGGCGGGCACGAGCAGCCCCTCGATCAGCGTCTGCGTAGCCTTTCCGCCCGCTCCGTGGGCAAGCGTGATCTGGGCGTCGCGGAACCGCGGGCGCTTCGCGCGGGCCGTCTCGATGATCTCGAGCACACGCTGCTCGCGGCCGCCGGCAAGCGACTCCGAAGGGCTCACACGACCTCCTTCGTGCGCGCGTAGCGGCCGTAGTTGTAGTAGGCGGCGCACGCCCCCTCCGGCGACACCATGCAGGTTCCGATCGCGTGCTCGGGCGTGCACGCCGTGCCGAACACCTTGCACTCCCAGGGCTTGATCACGCCCTTCAGCACCTCGCCGCACTGGCATGCCTTCGGATCGGCGACGCGCACCCCGGGAACGGCGAAGCGCTCCTCGGCGTCGAAGTCGCGGTAGGCCGCCGAAAGGCGCAGGGCGCTCTGGGAGATGAAGCCGAGGCCACGCCACTCGAAGTGCGGCCGCAGCTCGAAGACCTCAGACATCACTTCGAGCGCCCGCAGGTTGCCCTCGTGGGGGACCACGCGCTTGTACTGGTTCTCCACCTCGGCGCGGCCCTCGGCGAGCTGGCGCAGGATCATCAGGATCGACTGGAGGATGTCCAGCGGCTCAAAGCCGGAGATCACCACCGGGCGGCCGTAGTCGGAGGGAATGAACTCGAACGGCCGCGCGCCCACCACGGTGCAGACGTGACCTGGGCCGATGAAGCCGTCCAGCCGCAGGTCCGGGGACTCGAGCAGCGCACGCAGCGGCGGCACGATCGTCACGTGGTTGCAGATGCAGGTGAAGTTGGTCATGCCCTCGGCCTTCGCGCGCTTGAGCGTCAGCGCCGTCGAGGGCGCGGTCGTCTCGAATCCGATCGCAAAGAAGACAACCTCGCGATCGGGGTTCTCACGCGCGATCCGCAGCGCGTCCAGCGGCGAGTAGACCATCCGCACGTCGGCGCCCTGCGCCTTGGCCTCCAGCAGCGTGTACTCCGATCCCGGCACGCGGAGCATGTCTCCGAAGCAGGTGAAGATCACACCCTCGTTGCGTGCGACGGCGATGCCGTCGTCGACGCGGCCCATCGGGATCACGCACACCGGGCAGCCCGGTCCATGCACCAGCTCGACGTTGGCGGGCAGTAGATCGTCGATCCCGTACTTGTAGATCGAATGGGTGTGGCCGCCGCAGACCTCCATCACCTTGTAGTGGCGTCCGGGCTCCAGCGCGGCGAGGATCTCTCCGGCCACCACCCGGCCGAGCTGGGCATCGCGGAACTCGTCGACGAATCTCACGCCGCAGCTCCGAGCTGCCTGATCGCCACGCCGGCATGCACGAGCAGCTCGTCGCCGACGGCGACCGGCGCCACCAGATCGACCGCCACGCTGTGCACGACGCCGTCAGGATCGGCGCACAGCGCCGTCTGGTCGTCGGTGACGATCACCGCCACCCTGATCCCCTCGTCACCGCAGGTGATGCAGTGGGCGCCCTGAGCGTCACGCTCGAGCGGCTGATCCTGATCGCTCTGCGCGGCGGCGAGGTCCTCAGCCAGGGGGTGGGGGGAGCCGGCGGCCCGCGTGGTCATTCGATCACGCTCGCCTTCAGCTCCTCCAGCTCCTGCTCGTACTCGGTGCCCATCTGCTCGAGCAGACGCAGCGTCGCGTGCGCCTCCTCCTCGTCGACCTTCGAGAGCGCGAAGCCGACGTGGATCAGCACCCAATCGCCGAGCGCGACGCCCCCGTCCTCGTCGGCCAGCAGGCTGACGTTGATGTTGCGGCGCACGCCGACGACCTCAACGGTGGCGATCTGGTTGACCGCGTCGACGAACTCGACAACCTGGCCGGGTATCGCCAAGCACATGGGCCTTCGGAACTCCTCTCTCGCGGCGTCCGCGGCGGGGCTGCGGATCGGTCCGTTGCTGCGGCCCGTGAATGGGTCAAGCGCGGTATAGCACCAGGCGCCACGAGCTCCTAGCGCCGCGTAACGATACTGACGGTAATCTTGATTACCACCCCATTTGCGAGCTTGGAACGTATTGAACGAGTGCGGTGCGCGAGCGTAGACTGACCGCCGAGGGCACTACGCGTTTTCGCAGCTACGTTCGGCGAGCAGTGGGAGGACGGGTGGCCGGTGGATCGTACGACGCTGAGGCCGGGCCTTCGCTCATCGGGCCCGCCAGACGCGCGCGCGAACGCCCGAGCTCCTACCAGTACCTGCTGGACCTGGACGTCGACCTCGCAGAGCAGCTCGACCTGCGCATGCGGCTCGTCGCGCGTTCCGCGGCGACCGCGATCACCTTCGAGGTAGACGCGGGCGAGGTCCCGCTGTCGGGCTGGCTGGCAAGCGCCGCCCCCGGCCTCGGGGTGCTCGTGCTGGACGGCGTGCTCGCGGTCGACGTGCGCGTCGGCGACCGCACCGCCGCAGAGCTGATCGGGGCCGGCGACCTGCTCCAGGCATGGACGCGCGAGGACGAGGATTTGCTCGCCTGCGACGTCGCCTGGCGGGCGCTGGTCCCCGCACGCTTCGCGCTGCTGGACGCCGGCTTCGCCGAGCGTGTTCGCCCCTGGCCGGAGTTCACGCACGTGCTGCTGCGCCGTTGTGGCCGGCGTGCGCGCAACCTCAGCGTGCAGCGCGCGATCGCGTCCCAGCCGCGCCTGGAGGTCCGTCTCACGCTGCTGCTGTGGCATCTTGCCGCGCGCTGGGGGAAGGTCGAGCGCGGAGGCATCCGGCTGCCGGTCCCGCTGACGCACCAGCTGCTCGGACGGCTCGTCGGCGCCGAACGACCATCGGTCTCGCACGCGCTCGGCAGGCTCGCCGACGCTGGACTGGTACGCGGGCATGGCGACGAGTGGCATCTCAGCGGTAGCCTCGAGGACCAGCTGGCTTCGATCAACGAGCCCTCCGGCAGCCGGGTCGAGCAGCTTGTCGCCGCCACGCGCAGGCAGCACTGATGGACGCGATCGAGTTCACGCCCGACCAGGCGCGCACCGAGGGCCAACTGGTTCACGTCGTCTGGCTGAGCAGCGGTCTGGGCTGCGACGGGGAGTCGGTGGCGATGACCGCGGCCACCAGCCCGAGCCTCGAGGACCTGCTGCGTGGCGTCCTACCGGGGATGCCGCGGATCGTGCTCTACAACCAGATGCTCGCCTACGAGAGCGGCGAAGAGTTCATGCAGGTGTTCTGGCGCGCGGCCGCCGGAGCGCTCGACCCGTTCGTGCTGGTGCTCGAGGGCGCGGTGCCCAACGAGCGGATCAGCGGCGAGGGGCACTGGGCCGCGCTCGGCGTCGACCCCGACAGCGGCCAGCCGATCACGACCAACACCTGGATCGACCGGCTCGCGCCGCAGGCGGCGGCGGTGCTCGCGCTCGGCACCTGCGCGACATACGGCGGGATCCCCGCGATGCGTGGCAACCCGACCGGGGCGATGGGCCTGCGCGACTACCTCGGCGCGGACTGGGTCAGCCGCCGGGGTGTCCCGATCGTCAACGTCCCCGGCTGCCCGGTCCAGCCGGACAACATCACCGAGACCCTGATGCACCTGGCGCTCCACGTCGTCGGCGTGCAGCACGGTCTCGAACTGGACGAGCAGGGCCGACCGGTCTGGCTTTTCGGGCGGACCGTTCAGGAGGGCTGCGGGCGTGCCGGCTTCGCTGAGCAGGGCGAGTTCGCGCAGACGCCGGCGGATCGGCGCGGCTGTCTGGTCAAGCTCGGCTGCAAGGGGCCGGTCGTCAAGTGCAACGTGCCGACCCGAGGCTGGATCGCCGGCGTGGGCGGCTGCCCCAACGTGGGCGGCATCTGCATCGCCTGCACGATGCCCGGCTTTCCCGACAAGTTCATGCCGTTCATGGCGCCCAGCCCGCTCGGCGTGCTGGCCGCCGCCGGCGCCCGTTTCACCTACGGGCCGCTGTTGCGCACCATGCGCCGGCGGGCGATCCGTCACCACTACGACGTCGAACCCGACTGGCGCAGGCCCGGCGAGCGGCTGACCAGCGGCTATCAGGCGCGCTGGTGAGCTCGAACCGTGCCCGCGGCGCAAGCGCCGGCCCGCCCGCTCAGCCGCCGATTGCGCTGTCGAGGTTGTACGCGAACACGTAGGCGGTGAGGTTGCCGATCGCCATGGACGCGATCGGGTGTCCAAACGCCGTGTCCACGCCAACCACCGTCGGCGTCTGCTGCGAGGGGTCGACGATCAGCAGCGAGCGCTGGTGCGGATGACCGCGGTACCAGGTCGAGATCTCGACGGTGGGGAAGGCACAGATGCCGTTGTCAGCCGGATCGCATTCGTACACGGGGTAGAGCTGCAGCTTGAAGGCGGTCTCCCACGTCAGGGCCTCGGCGTCCCAGTAGCCGGCGTAGCCGATCGACACGTGCTGCTCCTGCGCGAAGCGCAGCAGCTCGCCGGCCACCGCTGCCCCGGGCGTCGGTGGGCTCACGGCGAAGGACTGGCGCAGCGTCTGGTAAATCCCGCCGACCGCGAAAACGCTGACGGCGGCCGTGACCGCGAGCTTCCAGCCGAAGCCGCGCGTGGCCAGCAGCGGGATGAGCGCCCCGATCGCCACGTACCCGGCGAGGATGTAGCGCGCGCCGTTGACGTCCTGCGGTGCGCTGGTGAGCAGGAAGACGGCCGTCGTCGTGATCAGGCACGCGGCCCAGAACACGATGTAGGTGAAGCGCGCGCCGAGTGCCGGATCGCCGCCGGCCGGTCGAGGCCCCGAGCGCGCGACACGCCGTCGCACCTCCGCCAGCACCAGCAGCAGTGCCGCAACGGTGAGGATGCCAACGGCGAACTCCGCCCAATCGCCGGCACTGACCGAACCGCTGAAGAAGTAGCCGCCGGCGAGGTACATGTAGCTCTCGAACGTCAGCAGGAAGTTGTTGACGACGCTCCCGACTGGCACCAGCGTGACAGTGAACGGGGAGGAGGTGACGCCGCCCGAACGCAGCGCGTGGGCGACCAGCGCGCCGCCGATCAGCGAGACGGCGGTTGAGACGACGCCGAACGTCACCATCCGCGCGCGCAGCGCGCCCGCACCACGCCAGGCGATCGCCAGCACAGTCACCAGCATCGGGATCAGCGCCCAGTAGAGGAACAGGCGGTCGGAGGCGGCCGGGAGCACGCCGATCAGGCCGAGCCCGATCGCGAGCGACACGATCCGCCCCCAGGAAATGCCAGCTGCGCGCGGCGTCAGCCAGACCAGCGCCGCGCCGATCACGGCCGTGTGCACGGCCGAGAGGCCGTGCCAGTCGAAGGTGAAGAAGACGAACCGGCCGAAGTAGCCGGCGCACAGCAGCGCCGACACCGTGAGCATCGCGGCGAAGCGTCCAAGCGCCCGCCACGCGGACCAGCCGAGCACGGCGAGGCCCAGCAGGCTCCACAGCATCGGCGCCACTTCCCAGAGTTGGCGGTAGTCGGGCAGCCCGCTGGTCAGGCGCAGGAAGAGGTACTCCTCATACCACGGGTGGTTGCCCAGCACGATCCGCGCGCCAGCGGGTGCGCCGCCGGCGAGGTGGCCGACAACCGCCGCGACGGCTGCGTCGCTGTCCTCGTATATCTGGGCGATGATCGAGCGGAACTCGCCGAGCACGACGAGCGCGTAGATCAGCGCGAGCAGCGCCGGCATCGCCCACACGAGCGTGCGCCAGTGGCGCGCGAGCGCGGCCGCCGCGCTTCGTGGACTCAGGCCGCGCGCCGGCTCTCCGGCCGCCGGCACCCGGACGCGAATGGTCGGGCGTCGCACCCGCGGGCACGATAACGTCAACGCCGCCGGGGGGCCGGGAACGGGGCACTCCGGCGCCGCTCGCCTGGTGCAGGACCGAACGGCTGTCCGCCCGCGCTCGTTCTCGCATCGCGCGCTCGGGTGGGACGTTCAGCGCGCGGCGTTCGTCGGGTGCGAGTGTCGCCACCGAGAGCCGCGTGGCTCCGGCCGGGATGCTCTCCAAGGTTCCCCGTGGTGTGATCGCGACCACCTGCGCGTCTGCACGAACCCCCGTGACGCCACGCCCAAGCGGCGTTATCGACGCATATCTTCGACACAGCTGCCCTGCACTGGCCATGGCGGGGGAAGGATTCGAACCTTCGAAGGCTGAGCCAACGGATTTACAGTGTCGGCCCAAAGCGTCTTGTCCAGTGTTTTCAGGGCTTTTCAGGTCGCTCAAGTGCGCTGAAGTGCGCTGAAATTCGCCGAGTTGGGAACACGCAGGGAACACGGCGACCGGCTTCATCTCTTGGTCGAGCAGAACCGGAGCGCGCTGTTGCTAACACGAAAGCGACACGCTGGCGGGCGCCGCCAGACGCTCGCGGAACAAGTCTCAGGTCGTCTTCGCGAACGCGCAACCGTTGGGCGGGGCTGCGGCGACGGCGTATCCCGACGTGAACGTATCCCGCGTAAACAAGAGTTCAGAGTACGGTCCGTGGGCTGAGGCGGCGTGAAACATCAGCCAGCCGCCAGGACGCCCGCTACACCGCAGCACATGCCATCCGCGCAACGCGCGGCGAGTTGCCTCGAAGCCGGATGCTGGATGCCAGCCGTCAACCGTCAGGACTCGCGACCGCGTGCCCACGTCATGTACACCGATGCCGGAAGGGACTGTGAAGTCCACCCCCACGACGGCCCCGCCCACTCGGTAGGCGCGACAAAGACCACCGCTGCAGACGCCAAGACCGTCTGAAAGCGGACGATTGGCGCCGGGACCTAGCGCCGCCGTCACATCGCGGCGAGACTCTCCGATCCGAACCGGGCCAATCCCGACGTCAGGGTGCATCGCGACGCCCACGGCGGGATGCGCGGCTGCTGGCATCACAACCGCGGCGACGACGCCCATAAGTACCATCGCCGCCACTACCCTGATCGCCGGTCGCCGCCCCACACTCTCCTCGGCCCACGTTGAGTCGTCTACTAGAGATCCTACGCGTGGCTACCCAGACCGTCACAGGGCGTGGCCCGTCGAGCGCACCGGCGACCTGTCCGCTCCCCAGCGCTGCCGCTCCGCGCGAGCAGCGACAGCGCGATTAGTTCGGCCTTTGGCCGACTGGACGCCGAGGCCGCTGCTGGGCACGGTTCGTCGCCACCGCGCGAAGCGGAGCGCGGGACAACCGGCAACTGTTGCTCCGGGCGAGCGGCGGAACGTCCAGTGGCTGCGTCATTCTCAGGCGGGATGTCTGATTCGACGCCGTATGACCCCTCCTCGGTTGAGGGCCTGCCGTCGTCGGCGAAGGAGCGGCTTGAGCAGAACCGTGAGGGGCTGTTCACGAGCGATCTTTCCGTGAACGAGTATCTGCTGGTGACCGATGCGGGCTTTGATCCGGTTGGCTTGGTCGTCGGCTCGAGCATTTTTCATCTGGGTTTTCAGATCACCGGTGCGATGAAGAACCAGGAGCTGACGGTGCTGTCGCAGGCGATGTACCAGGCCCGGGAGCTCGCGATGACGCGGATGGAGGAGGAGGCCGACCAGCTCGGGGCCGATGGGGTTGTGGGCGTGCGGCTCGAGGTGGGCCGCCACGATTGGGGGCACGACATGGCGGAGTTCATCGCGATCGGGACGGCGGTCAAGCATCGTGACGGCGTGATGCATCGCACGGCCGAAGGGCGGCCGTTTACGAGCGATCTGTCGGGCCAGGATTTCTGGACGCTGTTGCGAACTGCGCACCGGCCGGTGGGTTTGGTGATGGGGAGCTGCGTGTATCACGTCGCCCGTCAGGGACCGTTAGCGACGCTCGGTCAGGTGGGCCGCAACGTCGAGCTTCAAAACTTCACGCAAGCGCTGTATGACGCTCGCGAGCTCGCGATGACGAGGATGCAGGCCGAAGCGGCTGCGCTTGGGGCGAAGGGGATCGTGGGCGTTCAGCTGCGCGAGGCTAGCCACGTGTGGGGCAGCCACACGATCGAGTTTTTCGCCGTCGGTACCGCGATCGTGGCCACTGACGCGCAGCGGACCGGCGAGGCACCGATCGCGGTCCTCGACTACTCGTCGTGACCGACGGCGGCGGTGTCGCCCGCCCGCTGACAGCAGGTGGCGACCGGCCGTCGGGCCCGTTCGGGTCGGCGCTGACGGTGCGTGACTTCGCGCTGCTCGAGGAGGGGAAGCTCGAGCCGCTAGCGCCGGTGATGGGTTGTGAGCTGCGTTGGCTGTCGGTTTGGCTGCCGCTTCCCGCCGCTCGACCGCTTCGACAGCCCGGCTCCGCGCAACGTGTGTACGGTCAGCGGTGGGAGAACGACGTGATCGCCGTGCCCGAGCTCGACGACTTGGTTAGCACCACACGTCAACGCGTGCTCGGGCAGATAAAGGAGCAGGCGGCGGCTGTTGGCGGCGATGCCGTGGTCGGTGTGCGCCGGGTCCCCGGCCCGATCCCGTCGCACGAGGTCACGACCGAGGTTCGCAAGCGCGTGAGATCCTCGGTTCCCAATCAGTCGCCGCTGTTCAACCATGCGCTTGACTACCAGTTGATCGGAACCGCCGTTCGCGAGCCCGCGAGCCGCTCCGAGGAGCCGGCGCTGAGCACGCTCTCGGTCGCCGAGTTCGCGAAGCTACGACGCGGCGGCTGGCAGCCGGCAGGCGTCGTCTCGGGCTGCTCACACTATTTCGGCGGCAACGTACGCGCCGGAATCGTCGCGCGCGAGGTCGAGGCGGACACGGAGACCTGGGCTTCCGCCCGTACCACCGCGTTCGAACAGTTGCGGGCCGGGATCACCGAGCTGTCTGCCGACGGCGTCATCGGCCTGGACGTCGAGTCCGAACACTGGAGCTTCAGATTGCCCGCACGCGGACGTCGTAGCCAGCCCGCTGCAGGCGTCCTAGTGCGGGTCAGCGCTATCGCCACGGCCATCCGCCGCGCGGACGAACCGCCGCCCGACGCCGCGACTCCAATTCGCATTCTCACACTGCGATGAGCACGCCGCCAACGGCTACCGACGCGTTCACTTGCGATCTTTCGGTCGATGAGTTCCTGCTGATCGGCCACGCCGGCTGGGAGCCGCTCGCGCTGGTCAGCGGCGACTGCACGTTCAGCCTGGGTCAGCAACCAACATCGCGGGCCCGTAGCAAAGAGCTCAGTCGCATCAGCGACGCTCATACGAGCGGCCAAACGCGCGCCCTTGAGCGCATGCGCTCCCAGGCGGCAGCGGCGGGTGGTGAGGGGGTCGTCGGCGTCCGCCTCGACATGACCGACGTCGACGCCGGCGAGTCAGCGATGGCGACGTTGCAGCACTTCTCCGCGATCGGCACCGCGGTTCGCCGGCGCGGACGCCGACTCGCGCCGAAGTCGATTCCGTTTACCAGCCATCTCTCCGGCCAGGACACCTGGGCGCTTATGACCGCCGGCGTGAGCCCGCTCGGGCTCGTTTTCGGCTTCAGCGCTTACCACTCGAGAACGCAATACCGGCGGCTCCGCGACGTCTCCGAAATGACCGAGATCACTGAAGCGGTCTACAACGCACGGGAACAAGCAATGGGCCGCATGCAAAGCCAGGCCAATCAACTGCATGCACAAGGCATCGTCGGCGTGACGGTCGACATGCGACTCGCCGGTCCCCACACGATCACGTTTGCCGCCCTCGGCACCGCGATAGCGCGACACGACAGCGCGGCCAGCACCACAGCGATTCGGATGGCCGTCGACCTCACCGACCGATCAATCGCGCCGCCGCAAGCCAGCCCGACTGAAAGAAACCAGAACCGCTGACCGGCGCCGACCACATGCCCCCAGCCGCGCGACCGAGTGGTGGTCTGAACGACTGCGACAGCCCGTGGTGCGTCCGGCCGCGCGTTGATCATGCGGGCATGTCGCTGTCCGGTGAGGCGTTGCTCGTCGAGCTGAAGATTCCGCGCGCGATGCGTCCACGCGCAGCGGAGATGTTCACGATCACCGACGAGCTTTGCGGGGCCTGTCTTGACCGCGAGTACGCAGAAGTCGGCCTCGAACTCGTCGCTCGTCTAGCGCGCAAGCGGCCATCGCCGCTCGCTCGCGGCGACATGCGGATCTGGGCCGCGGGAGCGCTATACGCGCTCGGGCAGATCAACTTTCTCTTCGACCGCTCCCAGCAGCCGCACCTGACGGCAGACCAGCTCGCCGGGCAGCTCGGCGTCGCGAAGACCACGATGGCGAACAAGGCCGCCACGATCCGCAGAACGCTCGATCTCGGCTACTACGAGCCCGGCCTGACAAGGCGGTCGCTGTATGACGATCCACCGCTCGCATTGCTGACTCTGGCGGTGCCCGCAGCATTCCAGGCCGCAGCGCGTAACCTCAGCCTGATCGCAGACCTGCAGGCCCGGCGCGCCGCCTGAGGGCCGTCGTCCTACGTCTGCCGGTGGGTTCGCCGGCGCTCCACCGTTCGGGATCCTCGCCGTTCCCGCGAAGGAACGCCCAGAACCTCCTGGCCGGGCGCCCGCCGCTGTCGAGTTTCGCGCGACGCAGC
The DNA here is from genome assembly GCA_049522915.1 of Solirubrobacteraceae bacterium. Lineage (GTDB taxonomy): Bacteria > Actinomycetota > Thermoleophilia > Solirubrobacterales > Solirubrobacteraceae > Palsa-513. The sequence goes on from JBEKNK010000044.1 coordinate 12,551, forward strand.
ACAGTGGTCGTGGCCGCGGTTTCGGCGGCGGGCGGGGCACGGTTCTCCCCTGGTCTGTCGTTCGCGGGTCTGTCATGTTGTTGGACGTGTTTTCGCATCGATCCACGAGGGCTCTGCGAAAGCGGATGCGGGCGGCGGCGGTGTTGGGTGCTGCGGTGTTTGCGTTGTGCTCGGCCACGGGTGCGTTTGCCGACGGTGCGAGTGTCGAGGCCGTGCTGGCCCCCGACGGGGACGGCTTGCTGATCGCGAACGCGAACGCTTCAACGAATCCGTCGCGGACGTGGTCGTGGGAGGTGTGCGCCCCGGACGGGACGAACTGCACGCCGTTCGCGAGCGGCCAGCAGATCACGACGGCGGGCGCTCCCGCCGACGTCGTGTTCGAGGCGATCGCGAGCGACGGCCTGTCTGCGGCCAGCCCGGTCTGGTACGGCCCACTCTCCCCGCTGAGCGCGCCGAGTGTGACCGGGACGATCCAGGCGAACGATCTCGTGACGCCCGTTGCCGCGAAATGGAACGGCGGCGGCTGGTACGGCGACTCCGACTACTTCCAGCTCGCTGCGTGCCAAGACGCGGACGGCAGCGACTGCACCACGTTGACCGACAACCCCTACTACCCGGGGGGATGCCCGAACGGGGTAGCGGTGATCGACCCCGCGTTCACCGGTGACTACCTGCGCGTGGCCGACCAGCGCATCGCGGCCGATACCGCTTGGCCTCTGCCAGTGGCCCTCACGCCGTACTTCCCCGGCGAGTGGACCGCGGGCCCGACGATTTCCGTCGCGGTCGTTGGCCAGATCGCCCCTGCCACCGGCCCACGGCAAGCCAGCTGCGGACCACCACCGATCGGCAGCACGACGCCGCCGTCACCCGCACCGCAGGGACCAACGGGCAACACCGGACCCGCCGCGCCCGCGTCGATAGCGGCCCGTGCTACGGCGACGGTTTCAAAGACTGGTGTCGCCCGTGTCAGCTGCCCTGACGCCTGCACGATCGACCTGACCGCCTCCCACGACTCCCACGCGGTGCACGCGCGTCGCGCGCTCGCAACCACAGGCACGATCACGTTCACGATCCCCACCAGCAAGCTCCGCCGTCTCGGTCGTGGCCGTGCGACTGTCACCGTCACGATCGACGGCAGCGAGAGCGCCACGCGTAGCATCCGACTCCACTAAACGGACGCCACTACCGGTCGCTCTTCTCGCACACCGCACGCTGTCCCAAATCGCGCAGAGCGACAACGCGGTCAGGCGATCAGCGGAAGTCGCGGATCAGCGGTCCGCGTCCGTCGCGGGGCGCCACCGCGATAGCTGTCCGCCCGGTCCGCACACGGCGAAGACGCCTTCGGGACCGTGGATCTGCCACGCCTCGTACTGAGCAATCGGAGGCGCCTCTAACTCTGAGCCGTCGCGGAGGCGCACCATTAGGGTGCCGTCGGCCGTGGCTTCGGCGTCAGCTATTTCCCCGTGGAGAAGTGCATCGACCGCTGGCGCCCAGGCACTCGGCGGAGCATCGTCGTCGAAGCGTCGGCTCGGACCGCCGCCCTGTGAAAGAGAAAAGGGTGCCTCGATGCGAATCGTCCAATGGCGCCCCGGCTGGTCTTCCTCGAGCACCACGCTGAACGCATGGTCGAATTGGCACTGGACAACGCGCGCTCCGGCCAGCGGCACCGCGAGCGGACCGGAGACGGTCTCGCCAACACTCACGAGCCCCTCGGAGTCGTAGACGCGCCCCATCCGCCAAGTCTAGGCGTCTGCCGGCTGTCGCCTATCGCGCAGCCCGTCCAAGCCGGATTCGGGCCGGTCACGCCCGCATCGACCGATGCGAGGTCGGACGCCTCGTGAAGCAGATCAACAATGCGACGGGCGCATCCACCCATCGCGATTGGCGCGGGCGTGTGAAGGTCAGGGCGACGTCGCCGGTAGCAGTCGCGGCAAACGCGGCACGCGACGCCGTCGAGCACGGACAGCGGGTGCCACTGACGGACGACGCACTGGTGCCAACCGGTCGCCTTCGCGAGCTGGCGGCCTCGCTCAGGCAAGTCACCGCGTAGCCGCAACTCGCGCTAAGCGGAACGGTCACCGCCTGAGCAGAGGATCGACCGCTGCCCCCTCGCGCGGGCGTTATTGTCGATCGGATGAGCCGCCTGGATGAATCAGAGGTGCCCGAGTACGTGCCCCGCTGGGGTCCGCCGGCGCGCGCGGCTAGCGAGAGCAGCGACGCGCCCAGCGACGAAACCGCGACGGCGGGCAGGGCTGTTGGACCGTTGGCGGTGCGCCAGTTCTGGCGACGCGAGGCGCGTGACCTCGAAGCGGCCGGCAAGCTTCCTGAGGCCGAGCAAGCGTGGCTCCGCGGGCGTGATGTCGGGGACGCCATCTGCGCGTCTCATCTGGCTCATTTGCTGTGGCGACGCGGCGCGCTGAGCGAGGCGGAGGCTGCGTTTCGCGTAGCGGATGAGCTCGGATACCCAGCAGCCCCGCTGGGGTTGGGGTCGATGCTGGAACGCCGGGGCGCATTCGCTGACGCCGAGGAGCAGTACGGCCGGGCTGGACGGGCGGGGTTTCCGCTCGGCTTCGTGCACCAGGGATACCTGCTCGAGCGACGCGGGGAGGCTGCCGCAGCAGAAGCGGCATACGCTTCCGCGGCCGCCGGTGGAATCGCCGCCGGGGACTTTCACCTCGGGCGAATGCTCCACGACCGCGGCGACGACCACGCCGCCGAGAAAGCCTTCCGGCGCGCAGCCGATGCCGGCGACTCGGACGCTCGGGACTACCTAAAACGCTGGTCGAAGCGACCCCAGCAGTGACTCGCACCGCTTCTGCTCCCGCGTGAACGCGACAGCGCGGAGGGCTCCGCGTTCGGGTCTGGCGAGGACCGCCGCAGCGTGTCCGGCGGACGCGCTTTGGAAAGTCCTTGTGTCGAGGTACGCTGATGGCGATGACTTTTACACGGATCACGGTGGATCCGGCGCAGATGGGTGGCGCGCCCTGTATCCGCGGGTTGCGAATCCCGGTCGCGACGGTCGTGGGGATGCTTGCTGACGGGATGGCGGAGGCGGAGATCCTTGAGGCGTTCCCTGATCTGCAGGCTGACGATCTGGTCGAGGCTTTGCGTTACGCGGCCGAGGCGGTGCGCGAGCGCGAGTTGCCGCTTGCCGCGGCCGGTTGAAGTTCCTGATCGACAATGCGCTGTCGCCGCTGGTTGCCGAGCAGCTGACGGCGGCCGGCCATGACGCCGTTCATGTTCGCGACTACGGCTTGCAGGCAGCGGAGGATGCCGTCGTCTTCGATCGAGCGGCCGTCGAGGAGCGCGTGCTGGTCTCGGCTGATACCGACTTCGGGACGCTTCTGGCTGGCGGGCGCTCACCCTCGCCGTCGGTTGTCCTGTTTCGCCGTGGCACTCAGCGTCGGCCCGTTGAGCAGGTCGCCCTGCTTCTCGGCAACCTCGAGACGCTCGCCGCCGAGCTCCAGGCCGGCAGCGTTGCCGTGATCGAGCCGGACCGGATCCGCATCCGGAAGCTGCCTCTCCTGCCCTGAGCTGCCTGCGGGGCATGAGCGCGTTCGTCCGCGCTTTTCTGGCCGCTTACCCACTACCAAGGCCCAGGCACACGTTACGCACTGGGTCAGTGCCAAGGGTAAGCGGACGGTCCTGTTAATTATTAAGGTTGGTGCGCTGAGGTGCTGTGAGGTTCTCTCAGGTTCGCTGAGGTTGGGCGTCTATTGCCATGTTTGACGGCTGTTTCTACGTTGGTCGGGTGCAGTCGACTCACAAGATCGCGGGGACGGCAGCGGCCGGGTTCGCGTCGTATCTGACCGCGTCGGCGAGCCGGGGCGACTATTACGTCGGCGGCGAGCTGGATGGTGAGGGCGGGGTGTGGCACGGGTCACCGGACGCGCTCGGCGAGCTAGGCCTGGACGCGGGCCAGCCGGTCCGCCGCTCGGAGCTCGTGACGCTGATGCAGGGCCGTTCGCCGGCGTCGGGGGAGTCGTTGCGCCGAGTCGGCGGCGACGGGTCGAGGGTCGCGGGGGTCGATGCGACGTTCAGCGCGCCGAAGTCGGTGTCGGCGTTGTGGGCGGTGTCGGATCGCTACCGTCGCGCGCAGATCGAGGTCGCGCATCGCAAGGCGGTCGCGAGCGCGGTCGGGCGGATCGAGCGTGATGTCGGGCTGGTGCGCCGCCGCGAGGGCGGGCGGCTGCGTTGGGAGAGCGCCAAGACCCTGGTGGCAGCGGAGTTCGTGCACACCTCCTCGCGTCTTACCCGGGATCAGGAGCGCGACGGCGTCCCCGACCCGCAATTGCATTCGCATGTCGTGATCCTCGCGGCGCAACGCGAAGACGGCCGGTTCGCGGCTGTTGATTCGCGCGAGTTGTTTCGTTCGCAGCGCGCGAACGGCGCGTGGTATCGAGCCGAGCTCGCGCACGAGCTACGCCAGCTCGGCTTGGAGGTCCGGGGCCGCACGGGCCGCGACGGCCGGTTCTTCGAGCTTGCCGGTGTCCCGGGACAGTTGGTGGGGCGTTGGTCGCGGCGTGGCGAGGTGATCGAGCGCGCCGCCCGCGAGTTTCGCGACCGCTACGGGAGGTTGACGTGTCGGCGGCCTGGAGGTCCGTCGGTGAGGAGTACGGCCTTAGCCACGACAAGGTCGAGGCGTTGTTCAGGGATCGTGTCCACGAGCCGCAGCGTGACGTTCGCGACGAGCTGCTCGCCGACGTCACGCGCGAGCGGACGATGGTCGAGACCCGCGAGCTCGAGGCCAGAGCGTTTGAGCTCGCCGCTGGGGTCGAGCGGCCCGAAGCTGCCAGCGAGCACCTCACCGGGCTCCAGCAGTCCGGTGAGCTCGTCCAGCTCGAGGGCGGCTGGTGGACCACAAGGGAACTCCGCGAGCTCGAGCAGCAAGCACTCGACACCGCGCGCGAGCGCTCGAGCGAGCGTGTCGGTGTGGCGTCGACGGGTGCGCGCGAGGCCGGCATCGAGGCAGCCGCGGAGCGTCACGGTCACGCGCTCACCGAGGAGCAGGCCCAAGCGCTTGAGATGATCACGGGCGAGGGTGGGGTGGTGGTGCTGGTCGGTGACGACGGTCAGCGCGTGATCGGCACCGCGATCGCCGGCGCCACCGCCCAACGCCTCGGAGCCGATGCGGGGATCGGTGAGACGATGACGACAGACTCGCTGATCCGCCGCGTCGAGCACGACCGGCTCAAGCTCGACCGCAACACTGTGGTTGTGATCGATGAGGCGGGGATGGCGGACACGCGCCGCCTCGCCCGACTGATCGAGATCACGGACCGCAGCGACTCGAAGCTCGTGCTCGCCGGCGATCAGGAGCAGCTCTCCCCGATCGGCGCCGGCGGCCTGTTCGCAGAACTCAAAGACAACGTCCCGACCGCACAGCTCTCGGAGGTTCACCGCGCCAAGCACGATTGGGAGCGCGACGCCTGGGGCCAGCTGCGCCAAGGCGACGCGGAACGCGCGCTCGGCGAATACCAGGACCGCGGTCGCCTACACATCGAGGAAACCCGCGCCGACGCTGGTCAGCGGATGGTCAACGACTGGGCGGCAACCAGGGCCGCGCACCCGGACGACCGGGTTGTGATGCTGACCGACGCCTCGAACCACGAGCTCGACCAGCTCAACAAGCAGGCTCAGGAGAAGCGCCTCGACGCGGGTGAGCTGGGAGCGCAGACGGTGGATTTGCCCGGGCGGCCCTACGGTTTGCGGTTCGGCGACGAGGTCATCTTCAGCGCCCAGCACCGCGTTCCGGGAGAAGCGCGGGTTGAGAACGGGACGCGCGGCCAGGTGTTCGCCGCGCGCGAGCGCGACAGCAACGTGGTGATCCGCACGCAGGAACCCAGGCCGCGCTACGTCGAGGTCTCCACCCGCGAGTTCGATGGTCTGCGGCTCGCCTACGCCCAACACGTCTACAAAGCCCAAGGCCTAACGACCGACCGCTCGCTCGTGCTGACCGGTGGCTGGCAGACCGACCGCGAAACCAGCTACGTCGCACTCACCCGCGCGCGCGAGCGAACCGACGTCTACACCAGCCGCGAAGACCTCGGCCATGCCGGCATCGACACCGACGCGATCGGACGGCTTGCCGAGCGCGCGAACCAAAGCCACGCGCAACAGGCGAGCATCACGCGCGCCGAGATCGACGAGCCGATACGGCGCGACTCCCCGGAGCCGACCTTTGGCGACCGCTTGCAAGCCGCGCTCGACCACCAGCCAGACCCCGCGACCGACCGCTCCCGCGACAGCGAGCGCGACCGCGACGAGGCGCAGGCCAGCTGGTTCGCCCAAGCGCTCGAAGACATCCGCCGCCAACAAGCCGAACACGCACACGAACACGACAACGACCTCAGCGACGGCTTCGAGCTCTAACAACCGCTGATGTCGCCGGCGCGCCCGTGGCTCCGCTCCACCGGGCCGTCAACCCCGGCTACGCCGGGGTTCCCCTCACTACGCTCGGTGACTGCCCGGCTCCACTCCACCAACACCATCAATCAGGTGCCGGCCAGGGGCCGGCACCTGGTTTACAAGGGGCTCTGGCCCGGCCTCCTCGCCGACGACCGCCGAGAGGCGCGCAGCGGCGTCGTGACGCGGCACGTGGTGGACGTAGATCATCGTGGTCTGGACGTCGGCGTGGCCCATATAGGCCTTTACGTCAGAGAGCGGGAACGCCTGGACGGCGAGCGTGCCGAAGGTGTGCCGCAGGTCGTGGAAGACGAGCGGGTCCTGCTTGGTTCGGAGCGCGCCGAACCCGGCGGCCTCGAGTGCGTCGTAGAAGCGGCGCCGCAGCGCGCTGTCGTCGGGCGGCTTCCCGATCGCGGTGGCGAACACCAAGTCGTCATCGCCCGTGAAATGCGCGCGCCGGCTGAGAGCGTCGAGCGGCACAGCGGCCTGGTCGATCAGCGGCACCGAGCGCACCTTGCCCGATTTCGGAGGGCCCGCCTCGCCGTGCGTGTAACTACGGCGAACGTGAACCAGTCGCTTCGCGAAATCGACATCGCCCCAGCGCAGCGCGCGCAGCTCCCCCAGGCGCAGTCCAGTGAACGCGGCGACGGTGAAGAGCGCCGCGTCCTGCTCGCTGCCGGCGGCCCTCGCCAGCGCGGCGACCTGCGTCGGAGTCAGCACGTTGAACTCGCCGCTGCGGCGAAACGTGACGCGCTCGACGTCCTCTGAGGGATTGCTCGAGATCCAACCGCGGCGCTTGGCCCGCTTGAGGATCCCGTGCAGCAGTACGAGGATCTTCTGGATCGAGCGACGCGACAGTCGACCCTCGGCGAGCATGCGCTCGCGGAAGGCGTCGACGCGGCGCGTGTCGATCTTGCCGAGCGGCGTCTGCTCGCCGAACTCCGCGAGCAGGTAGGCGCGCACGGTGTTGCGGTAGTCGGCGAGCGTTGAGGGCGCGCGGCGCTTGTCGTGCTCGACGTAGCGCAGCCACTCCCGACAGGCATCGCCGAACGTCACGGCCCCGGCTGTCCGTTCCCCTGCCGGCGTCGCCTGCTTCGGCGCAGCCGCCAGCAGCTCGCGCAGCGCCGCCGCGGCCTCCTGGGGCGTCAGGTAGGAGAGGTCGGGCTTCGGGCCGTCGCCGACACGCCAGATGACCGCTCCACGTGGCGTGCGCCGCCGCGAGTCCTTGACGTGCGCGGGACCGAGCAGGCGCTGGTGGCGCCCGTCCGCGTCACGCCAGAGCGCGTAGTAGCCGCGCTTGCCCGCCTCGCCCTTGACCTGCAGATGTCCAGAGGGCCTGACGCCCGCCATCTCGCCTCCCGCCATCCCTGCGCGCCCGGCGGCCGCTGGGGAACACGATGTGGAACACGAGAAGAGTAGCGGGGCGCGGGACGGAGCGCAAAATCCCGGTATTTACTGGCCATGGCGGGGGAAGGATTCGAACCTTCGAAGGCTGAGCCAACGGATTTACAGTCCGTCCCCTTTGACCGCTCGGGAACCCCGCCGTGAGCGGTCCGCAGTGTAGCGGCGGCGCGCGCTTGGCGCGGACGGGCGCCGCCGCACGAACTCGCGCGGCCCGCGCGCGCGCGCGGGTGCAACCACGACCACGCCCAACTGCGTCCCCCGTTTAGGACGCGTCGCGCAGACGCTGCGTCTCGGGCAGCGACTCGAGCTTCTTCAGCGTGTGGTTCTCGATCTGGCGGATCCGCTCGCGCGTGACGTTGAAGGCCTGGCCGACCTCCTCGAGCGTGCGGGGGCGCTCCCCGGTCAGGCCGTAGCGCATCTCGATGACCTCGCGCTCGCGGCGCGGGAGCACCGACAGCGCGCGGCAGACGTGCTCGTCGCGCATCGTGCGCGCGGCCAGCTCGAACGGCGACTCTGCCGTCTGGTCCTCGATGAAGTCGCCGAGCGCGGAGTCGTCCTCCTCGCCGACCGGCTTCTCCAGCGAGATCGGGTGCTGGGCCATCCGCATGATCTCGCGGACCTCCTTCTGCGAGCAGTCCAGCTGCGCCGCGATCTCCTCGGTGGTCGGCTCGCGGCCGAGCTGCTGGACGAGCTGGCGCTCGACGCCGATCACCTTGTTGAGCTTCTCGACCATGTGCACCGGGATGCGGATCGTCCGTCCCTTGTCGGCGATCGCGCGCGTCACCGCCTGGCGGATCCACCATGTCGCGTAGGTCGAGAACTTGTAGCCGCGGCGGTAGTCGAACTTCTCGACCGCCCGGATCAGCCCGAGCGAGCCCTCCTGGATCAGGTCGAGGAACGAAAGCCCGCGGCCGAGGTACCCCTTCGCGATCGAGACGACCAGGCGCAGGTTGGCCTCGACCATCTGCTGCTTGGCGGTGATGTCGCCGCGCTCGATCCGCTTGGCGAGCGCGACCTCGTCGGCGGCCGTCAGCAGTGCGACGCGGCCGATCGAGCGCAGGTACAGACGCAGCGAGTCGAGGCTCGGCTCGACCGTCAAGTCGAGCTCGGCCTTCAGCCCCGGCACCGGCGACTCCGCTTCAGCCGCCTCCTCGCGACCGACCAGCTCGATGCCGTGCTCGTCGAGGTAGGCGTGCAGCTCGGCGATCTGTTCGCGCGAGGCCTCGGCCTCCTCGAGCGCCGCGGCGACGCTCTCGACGGTCAGCACGCCGCGCTCGTGTCCCTCGGCGAGCAGCGCCGCGAATTCCTCGGTCTCGACGATCGCCGGGTCCCCGAGTGTCAGCGACGCGTCGCTCTGCGGCTCACCTTCAAGCGCGATCTCCACCTCGTAACTCCTCTCCGTGGCCGGGGTCTCCCCACCGCGACGTCGCGAGTAATAGCACACGCGAGGGTTCCGGGAGCGCCATGGGTGCGCCGCGTCGGGCGCTAGGTAGGCTTGCCGGAGACCCCGCATGCCAGATCTACCGTTCACGCTCCAGGCGCCAGATGTCCAGGCCCAGCCACCGACGCTTGCGATCGGCCTGTCGCGGGTCGGCGTGACCGGGGTCGAAAAGGTCATCCGCGTCCGCCAGCACGGCGCCGAGCAGCTGTTCTCTGCGCGCCTGGACTGCTTCGTCGACCTCGCCGGCGACCAGAAGGGGGCGCACATGTCGCGCTTCGACGAGGTCGTCAACGAGGCGATCGGAGAGGTCGTCCTCGGCGAGTCGACCTTCCGCGCGGAGGATCTCGCCCAGCGCGTCGCCGAGCTGGTGCGCGAGCGCCAGCGCGCGCAGCGGGCCGAGGTGCGGATCGCCGCGCGCTATCCCGAGCACAAGCCGGCGCCGGTGTCCGGCGTCAACACCCAGGAGATCTACACGCTGCACGGGCTGGCGGTAGCCTCCGAGCGCGGCACGCGACGGGTCGTCGGCGTCGCCGCAGCGGGCATGACTGCGTGCCCGTGCGCGCAGGAGCTTGTCGCCGCCGGCGCGCGGGTGGCGCTGCTGGAGGACGGCTTCAGCGAGGAGGAGGTCGAGCGGATCCTCGAGCTGGTGCCGGTCGCGACGCACAACCAGCGCGGCCTGGGCACCCTCCATGTCGGCGCGACGGAGTCCGGGGCGCTTGAGATCGACGCGCGCACTCTGCTCGAGATCGTCGAACATTCGATGTCCTCGGAGATCTACGAGCTGATGAAGCGCGTCGATGAGGTCGCCGTCGTGGAGAAGGCGCACCGGCGGCCGCGCTTCGTCGAGGACTGTGTGCGCGAGATGATCGCCGGCGTGGTCCGCGCCCTGCCCGAGCTGCCCGACGAGGCCTTCGTCTCCGCTCGCCAGGAGAACCTCGAGACGATCCACCAGCACAACGTTGCCGCCGAGCGCCACGGCACCCTCGCCGAGTTGCGCGGCGAGCTGGCCAGCGGCGAGCCCCCGGCGCGGCACACGACGCTGCGCGACTGGCTGGACGGCTGAGCGACGCGCTCCCGCGGCGGGCGCCTCAGGCGCTCGAGCGCTGCGCCTGGGCGATGCGCCGCCGCAGGCCGAAGAAGTAGTCGAGCCCGGAGGCGACGGTGATCGCGACGGCAACGTAGACCAGCGCGTCGACCCACGCCGGGTGGCCGTGCACGGCGATCACGGCGAGGATCGCCGCGATCTGCACGCAGGTCTTCAGCTTGGCGAAGTTGCTGGCCGGGATGATCACGCCGGCCTGCGTCGCGCCCATCCGCAGCATCGTGACGGCCAGCTCGCGCGCGATGATCACCATCGCCACCCAGGCGGCGAGGCGGTGAAGCGAGACCAGCGAGATCAGCGCGGCGACGATCAGCAGCTTGTCGGCCAGCGGGTCCATCAGCTTGCCGAAGGTCGTGACGGAGTCGCGCGAGCGAGCGAGGTAGCCGTCGACGAAGTCGGTGACCGAGGCCAGGGCGAAGACGATCGCCGCGAAGACGTCCCCGTCGTGCGCGTGGCCGAGCAGCGCGACGACCAGCACGGGCACAAGTAGGATCCGCAGGACCGTCAGAAAGTTCGGCCAGGTGAGCGCCGCCATCGCCTGATTATCGTCGCGCGGCGGCGGCGCCGGCGACAGTGAGGAGCCAGATCGGATGAAGATGCGCACGCTTGGCAGCAACGGCCCCGCAGTCTCCGCGCTCGGACTCGGCTGCATGGGGATGTCGGCCTTCTACGGGCCCGGCGACGACGCGGAGTCCCGGGCGACGATCGCCCGCGCGCTGGACCTCGGCTGCACGTTCCTGGACACCTCCGACATGTACGGCCCGCACACCAACGAGCTGCTGATCGGTGAAGAGATCGCCGCACGCCGGGACGAGGTCTTCCTGGCGACCAAGTTCGGCATCCGGATCGAGCCTGGAAGTCCGCCCCGGCGCGTGATCGACGGCAGCGCCGCCTACGTGCACGCGGCCTGCGACGCCTCGCTGCAGCGGCTCGGCAGCGACCACATCGACCTCTACTACCAGCACCGCGTGGACCCGGCGACACCGATCGAGGAGACGGTCGGCGCGATGGCGGAGCTGGTGGCGGCCGGCAAGGTCCGCCACATCGGGCTCTCTGAGGCCTCGGCGGCGACGATCCGCCGGGCCCACGCCGTGCACCCGATCGCCGCCGTGCAGACCGAGTACTCGCTGTGGACGCGAGACGTCGAGGCGGAGATCCTGCCGACGCTCCGTGAGCTGGGCATCGCGCTCGTCGCCTACTCGCCGCTCGGGCGCGGCTTCCTCGCCGGTCGCTTCACCAGCACGATGGAGCTCGACGCGTCGGACTTCCGGCGCAGCGGTCCGCGTTTCAGCGCCGAGCACATCGACGACAACCTGGTTCTCGCTCGCCGCGTCGCCGCGCTCGCGCTCGGGCGCGGCGTGAGCGCCGGGCAGCTGGCGCTCGCCTGGGTGCTCGGCCAGGGGGAGGACATCGTGCCGATCCCCGGGACGCGGCGACGCAGCTACCTCGAGGAGAACCTCGGCGCCCTCGACGTCGAGCTGACCGCCGCCGAGCTCGCGCAGATCGGCGAGGTCGTCGGGCCGGCCGCCGGCGACCGCTACCCCGAGGAGGGGATGCGCGGCGTGAATATCTAGCTATCGTGATAGCATGACGCGGTGCGCCAGAAACCACCGACAGCCGCGCTCTTCGTCCGAATTCCGCCCGAGCAGGCGCGCACGCTCGACCGCCTAGCGTTCGAGGCTCGCCGGCCCAAGCAGGCCGTTGTCTCCGAACTGCTCTCGCGCGCGATCGCTGAGCCGGCCGCGCGGCGTGTGACGATCGAGACGACGGGGGAGCCCTCGACGGTCGTCGGGCGCCATGCCTTCCGGGCCTTCGAGCCCGACGTCCTGACGCTCATCGAGGTCGCCGAGCTGCTCGCCGTGGATCAGGCGGCGGTCGAGCAGCTGGCCCGCAGCGGCGAGCTGCCGGGCCGCCAGATCGGCGAGGCCTGGCGCTTCGCACGCGCGGCGGTGCTGAGCTGGCTGGCGCACGGAACCCTCGCGGGGCAGCCGGCGGCCGCAGTCGGCGCGCCGCCTCACGACCCGGCGCTCACGCCGGTGCACGTCGAGGACTAGGGTTAGAGCGTGCCTTTGATCCCGACCGTGATCGAACGCAGCGCGCGCGGTGAGCGCGAGTACGACATCTACTCGCGGCTGCTGAACGAGCGGATCATCTTCCTCGGCACGGCGATCGACGATCAGGTTGCCAACGTCGTCGTCGCGCAGTTGCTGCACCTGGAGTCCGTCGACCCCGACAAGGACGTCTCGCTCTACATCAACTCGCCGGGCGGCTCGATCTACTCGGGCCTGGCGATCTTCGACACGATGAATTTCATCAAGCCCGACGTGGCGACGATGTGCGTCGGCGTCGCGATGTCGATGGGGTCGCTGCTCCTGGCGGGCGGCGCCCACGGCAAGCGCTCGGCGTTGCCCAACAGCCGGATCCTGCTGCACCAGCCCTCGTCGGCGTTCGAGGGACAGGCGACCGACATCGAGATCCAGGCCCGTGAGGTCCTCAAGATCCGCGAACGCATCGACGAGATCTACGCCAAGGCGTGCGGCAAGCCGCTCGAGGAGCTGCACACGGTGATGGAGCGCGACCGCTTCTTCACCGCCGCTCAGGCCGCCGAGTACGGCCTGATCGACCGCGTGCTCGCCCCACACTGAGGCCCGCCGCTCGCGCGCCTCGCGCACCCGGCCGCATGGACTCGTAGGCTCCAGGCCATGCGGACCCTCGAGCGCGTGGCGGTCGCGGCGATCGTGGTGCTCGCCGGCCTCGCCGCCCTCGCGCACTACGACCACTGGGCGGCGGTGGCCGCCTTTGTTGCGGCGACGCTGGCACTGGCGGGCTCGGCATGGATCGTGTCGTTCGCGACCGAGCACGTCGGCCAGCGGCTCGGGCCCGCCGCCACGGGCCTGCTGCAGGCGACGCTCGGCAATCTCCCGGAGCTCTTCGTCGTGCTCTTCGCGCTGCGCGCGGGCGAGCTGGCCGTGGCGCAGAGCGCGATCGTCGGCTCACTGTTCGCCACCTCGCTGCTGGTCCTCGGTCTGGTCCTGATCGTCGGCTCGCTGCGCGCGCGCGACGGCGTGATGCGTTTTGACCCGGGTGCGCCGCGCGACGCCTCGACGCTGCTGCTCGTATGCGTCTTCATCATCGTGCTGGTCGGCCTCTCGCTCTCGGCCGCCGGCGGCGCGAGTCACCACGTCAAGACGATCTCGGCGATCGCCGCCGTGGCGCTGCTCGTCGTGTACCTGTTGTGGGTGATCCCCTACGTTCGCCGCGACTCGGGAGCCCGCAACCCCTCGGCGCCGGCGCGCCTCGGGATGGTCGCCGCGATCGTCCTGCTGGTCGGCGCCGGCGTGGGGGCGGCCCTCGTTTCAGACTGGTTCGTCGACGCGCTCGGCCCCGCGATCCACCGCCTGCACATCTCGCAGGCCTTCGCAGGCCTGGTGATCGTGGCGATCGCAGGCAACGCGGTCGAGCAGGCCGTCGGCGTCGTGCTCGCGGCCCGCCGCCGCAGCGACCTGGCGATCGCCGTGGTCGTCAACTCCGTCGCCCAGATCGCCGCCTTCCTGTTCCCCGCGCTGGTTCTGATCTCGCTGAGCATGCACACCTCGCTGACCTTCGCGCTGCACCCGCTATACATCGGGGGACTCGCCCTGACCGCCGTGGTGGTCTGGAAGGTCACCGACGACGGCGAGGGACACACCTACGAAGGCTGGGCGCTGGTGGCGGCATATCTCGTGTTGGCGATCATCGCCATTTATGACTAGCCGGGCCGATCGGTTCGGCCCGTTGGCGCTCACCGTGGCCACGCTGGCGGCCGCCGTGGCGGTCGCGCTCGCCGTCGCGCTGGGTGGCGGCAGCTCCCACAAAGCGCCCGCGCACCGCGTCGTCCTCGTCGCCGAGGCGCCAGACCCACTCGCTTCCAAGAGCTACCCGGACCCGGCCGGCGCCGTCAGCCACGCCCGCGCCGCGGCGCCGGCGGTGGCGGCCGCGGCGGTGGCCCCTGGCGCGCCGAGCCTCCAGCAGGTCCAGCAGGCGCTGGCCCGCGAGCACCAGATCCAGCGCGCGCAGACGGGCAGCGCCGGCGCCGGTGGCTACATCGATCCCATAACGGGCGCCTTCACGCCCGCCAACGTGATCCCGCTGAAGATCAGCCAGGTGATCGCGGGGGGCAACGCGATCGCCGACTTCCCCTACGTCTACGGCGGCGGCCACGTCTCGTTCATCGCGCGCGCCTACGACTGCTCGGGCTCGGTCAGCTACGCGCTGGCGGCCGCCGGCCTGATCGCCGCGCCCGAGACCTCGGGCCAGCTCGAGCACTGGGGCGCGCCGGGACCGGGCCGCTACCTGACCGTCTTCGCCGACGTCGGCCACACCTTCATGTACGTCGACGGGGCCTGGTTCGACACCGCCGGACGGGCCGGTCCCTACAGCACCCGCTGGCTGCGCGCGCAGCCATCGCTGGCGGGCTACGTCGAGCGGCACTACCCGGGTCTTTGAATCCGGCTTTGGGGTTCGGCGCACCCCGTTCGGGGCACAGGCATGCGCCGAACCCGGCGGCGGCGCATGCGCCGCCGCCCGCCCTGGTGCATGCACCAGGCCGAACTGCCTATCCGCGAAGAAGCCCCCCGATCAGCGCGCCCGCCACGCCGCCGCCCGCCGCAGCGCCCACATTGGAGCCGGCGCCGGCCTCGGACTCGACCGGCTCGAGGTAGAGCGTCTGGATCGCCAGGCGTCCCGGCCCGGTGAAGCGGTTGAAGGTCATCTTGTGATCGCCGGCGAACATGCCGGTCTTCAGCCCGAGCGAAACCGACTCGAGCTTGACCGAGTTGTCCTTGTAAAGCCAGGCGGTGGCCTCGACGTCGATCTGCTCGCCGTCGGCCAGCACGACCTCGAACACGTTGCCCTGGCCGCTGACCCAGACGATCGCGTCGCCGGAGCTGGCGGCGAAGTTGTCGATGAAGATCCCCGAGCCGCCGAGCAGCATGTTGCGGACGCCCTTGACGCGCTCAAAGCTGTATTCCACGTTGTCGGTCGCGGCGAGGAAGTGATGCTCGCGGACGTTCAGCGAGCGCCCGGCGGCGAGGTGCAGGGGGATGCATTGGCCGGGCCAGTCGCGCGAGAAGGCGATCCGCCCCGCCCCGTCGGTCCTGGTCACGAAGAAGTCGAGGCCGGCGATCTTGCGCTGCACGCCGCCCGGGAGCTTGCGCAGCTCGATCTTCACGCCCGTCTCCTTCCACAACAGCGTGTGGTGCTCGAACATCACCGGCTGGGCGGAGAGCTCGACCTGCAGCTCCGGCACCAGCGCGCCGCGGATGTGGTAGGTCACACCGGCGAAGGACTCGTCGGTGATGTTGGTCTGGATCGGCTCGGGCAGATTCATCCGGCGGCTCCTCGGGCTCGGCGTGGGTGTCAGGTGACGATATCGCGGGGGTGCGGGCGCGCGGACAGACGTTCCACTACACTCCGTTGACCTCGCGCCGTGGCGGGGTTTTTCCTTGCCCGGCGCCGGCCTTGGTATCACCGAACCTGGAAGGCTCATGGCCCGCGGAGACGTACGGATCGCTGTGACCCTCGCTTGCGAGGATTGCAAGCGGCGCAACTACCAGACCAACAAGAGCAAGCGCAACAACCCGGATCGCATCACGCTGGCGAAGTACTGCCGCTGGTGCCGGCGGCACACCAGCCACCGGGAAACCCGCTAGCCCGTCGTGTCATGGCGCGCAACCGCCAGCGCAGACGCACGCCCCGTCCCGCTCCCGACGTCGGCCCCGGGATCGGGGAGGATCCGCTCTTCCCGCAGGGCGCCGGCGGCGGCGAGCCGCCGATCGAGTCCCCGCCCGTCACCAGCGCCTTCGCCGAGGACGATGACGAGGATCTGGGAGCGGCGAGTCAGGCGTTCGGCAAGGCGGACCCCGTGGTCGCGGCCGAGATGCAGCGACCGTCCGGCAACCGCATCATCGGCTTCCTGCGGGCAAGCTGGGCCGAGCTGCAGCGCGTCCAGTGGCCCGATCGCCAGCAGGTGGCACAGGCCACCGGCGTCGTGCTCGGCTTCGTCGTGATCACCGGCATCTTCCTCGGCGTCGCCGACTACCTCGCCGGCAAGCTCATCAACTTCATCATCTAGGGACGCGGTCATGTTTCGCTGGTACGTCGTCAACACATACTCGGGGCACGAGAACAAGGTCAAGCAGAACCTCGAGCACCGCATCGTCTCGCTCGGCCAGCAGCGGGCGGTGCGCTCGGTCGTGGTGCCGACCGAGGCGGTCTCGGAGATGAAGGACAACCAGAAGGTGACCGTCGAGAAGCGCACGATGCCCGGCTACGTGCTGGTCAACATGGAGCTCGACGAGGACTCCTGGACGCTCGTCAAGGGGACCCCCGGCGTGACCGGCTTCGTCGGCGCCTCCAACGAGCCGGTGCCGCTGACCCAGATGGAGGTCGATCGCCTGCTGAAGAAGGAGGTCGCGGTGCGCGAGCGCACGCGCGCCAGCTTCGCGATCGGCGAGTCTGTCAAGGTGATCTCCGGCCCGCTCGCGGACTTCTCCGGCGAGATCTCGGAAATCAACGAGGACGCGGCGCGCCTCAAGGTGCTGGTATCAATCTTCGGGCGCGAGACGCCGGTCGAGGTCGGCTTCGACCAGGTCAAGAAGCTCTAGGCGGAAAAGATGGCAAAGAAAGTCCTCACCACGATCAAGCTGCAGGCGATGGGCGGCGCCGCCTCCCCGGCACCGCCGGTCGGTCCTGCGCTGGGCCAGCACGGCATCAACATCATGGAGTTCTGCAAGGCCTTCAACGCGCAGACACAGCAGGACGCCGGCACCGTGATCCCGGTCGTGATCACCGTCTACGAGGACCGCTCGTTCACCTTCATCACCAAGACGCCGCCGGCGGCGGATCTGATCCGCAAGGCGCTATCGCTGGCCAAGGGCTCCGCCGAGCCCAACCGCTCGAAGGTCGGCAAGATCACACAGAGCCAGCTGCGCGCGATCGCCGAGCAGAAGTTCGCCGACCTCAACGCCAACGACCTGGATGCCGCGACGAAGATCGTCGCCGGAACGGCGCGCTCGATGGGCGTGGACGTGGTCTGATGGCTCCGCGCGGCAAACGCATCCTGGAGGCCCGCGCCGCCGTCGATCGCGAGCACGAGCACTCGCCCGCCGAGGCGATCGCGCAGGTCAAGGCCGCGGCCAACGCCAAGTTCGACGAGTCGATCGAGGTGCACATCCGCACCGGTCTGAACGTGCGTCACGCCGACGAGCAGCTGCGCGGCACGATCGCCCTGCCCAACGGCCTCGGACGCGACGTCACGATCGCCGTCTTCGCGCAGGGCGACGCGGCGCGCGAGGCGCAGGAGGCGGGCGCGGACTTCGTCGGCGCCGAGGATCTCGCCAAGCGCGTCGAGGAGGGCTTCACCGATTTCGACGTGGCGATCGCGACGCCGGACATGATGCCGATCGTCGGACGGCTCGGACGCATCCTCGGACCGTCCGGGAAGATGCCCAACCCGAAGGTCGGCACGGTCACGACCGACGTCCGCAAGGCCGTCGAGGAGTCAAAGTCCGGCAAGGTCGAGTACCGCACCGACCGCACCGCGATCGTGCATCTGGTGATCGGCAAGCGCAGCTTCGACGCCCGCGCGCTGCTCGAGAACTACGCGGCGGTGATCGAGGAGGTCATCCGCGCCAAGCCCTCGGTCGCCAAGGGGCGCTACCTGCGCTCGATCACGCTCTCCTCAACCCAGGGTCCCGGGATCAAGGTCGATCCCACACGCACCCGCGACATCGTCGAGGAGGCGCCCGCAGTCGCTGCGTAGCGCCGACTCCGAAGACCCCCGGCAACCCTAAGCCCGGGCTAGGAGCTCCCATGAACCGAGACCAGAAGGCCGCGGTGATCGAGCAGATCGCCGCCGACATCACAGCATCGCAGGCCGTGTTCGCGGTCGACTACCGCGGCATCACCGTGGCGCAGGCCGATGCCCTGCGCGCCCGTCTGCGCGACTGCGATGCGACCTTCCGCGTCGTCAAGAACTCGCTGACCGACCGCGCCGCGGAGGCGGCCGGGGCGGCCGAGCTGCGGCCGCTGCTGGAGGGCCCGACCGCGCTGACCTTCGTCCGCGGCGACGCCGCGGCGGCGGCCAAGGCGATCTCGGACTTCGCCCGCACCACCCAGCTGCTCGCCTTCAAGGGCGGTCTGATGGACGGCGCCGCGCTCTCGTCGGCCGAGGTCACCCAGATCTCCCGCCTGCCCTCGCGCGAGGTCCTCTACGGCCAGCTCGTCGGGCTGATCGCGAGCCCGATCGCGGGCCTCGCCCGCACGCTCGCGGCGCTGATCGGCGGCCTCGCCGTCGGTCTCGGCGGCGTGCTCGCGCAGAAGTCGGAGGATCCGGCTTTCGCCGGATCCCCCGAGTCCGCTGAGCCGCAGGATGTGGCTGACATGGCGGGCGCGGCTGGGGAGGCGGCGCCGGACGCGGCTGACGCCGCGCCGGCTGCGGAGGCTGGCGAGGCTGAGCCTGAGGCGGCCGGCGAGGCGGAAGCGGCCGGCGAGGCTGCGGCGGATGAGCTTGAGGACGCCGGCGAGCCGGCGTCCGACCTTGAAGTCGCCGGCGAGCCGGCGACTGACCTTGGAGACGCCGGCGAGCCGGCGTCTCCCGACTCGAAGGAGAACTGATGGCTACCAGCACAGAGGCATGGATCGACGAGCTCAAGGGCATTTCGGTGCTGGAGCTCGCGGAGCGGATCAAGGCGCTCGAGGAGGCCTTCGGCGTCTCGGCGACCGCGGTCGCGGCTGCGGCCCCGGCCGCCGGCGGCGGTGGCGGCGGCGGCGAGGAGGAGGCGGAGGAGCAGACCGCCTTCACCGTGCACCTCGCGGCGACCGGAGACAAGAAGATTCAGGTCATCAAGGTCGTGCGCGCGGCGACCGGCCTGGGCCTGAAGGAGGCCAAGGCGCTCGTCGACGAGGCGCCCAAGGCGGTCAAGGAGGGCGTCGATCGCGAGGAGGCCGACAAGCTCAAGCAGGAGCTCGAGGAGGCTGGCGCGACCGTCGAGATCAAGTAGCCCGGCGGTTGCAGGCGCTCATGGGGGCCCCCGCCAGGTGGGGCCCCCATCTGTCGAGGGTGTGCGGATAACCCCCACGAAGGCCGCAAATTCCGCTACAGTTGCCCTGCCGACCGATAGTCGAAGCCGCTCCGAGCAGTTCATCGCCGCGCCACATACGCGGCGATTTGAGGAGCGGGGTCCGTGAGTGTTGGCCGTCCTCGACGGGGCACAGCTTCGCTGTGCTAGGATTTACTCCTCTGCGCTTTCGCGCTCTCGTCTGTCCGCCTCTCGACCCCTCAGGAGTCGCATCTTGGCTGCTGCCTACGTCCCTCGGACGCGCCGGAACTTCGCGCGTCTGAACAAGTCGCTTGACGTCCCCAACCTGATTGACATCCAGCGCCGCTCGTTCGAGTGGCTGACCGAGCCCACCAAGGGTGGGTTGCGCGAGACGATCGATGACATCTCGCCGATCGAGGACTACACCGGAAACCTCGCCGTCCAGTTCGGCGAGTTCGTCTTCGACCAGGTCGTCGCGCCGATCGACGAGTGCCGCGAGAAGGACCTCACCTACGCCCGCCCGCTGACCGTCACGGTCGCCTTCATCAACCGCGAGACGGGCGAGATCCGCGAGCAGTCGGTGTTCATGGGCGATTTCCCGTGGATGACCGAACGCGGCACCTTCATCATCAACGGGACCGAGCGCGTGGTTGTCACCCAGCTCGTGCGTTCCCCGGGCGCCTACCTGATGGAGCCGAAGGACCGCGAGAAGCAGGTCTTCGTGGCCAACCTGATGCCGGCCCGCGGATCCTGGCTCGAGCTGGAGATCGACAAGAAGGGCAAGGTCTACGTCCGCATTGACCGCAAGCGCAAGCTGCCGATCACCGTGCTGCTGCGCGCGATGGGATACGCGGCCGACGAGCAGATCCTGGCGCTCTTCGACAACTCGCACTACATCCGCAACACGCTGGAGTCCGACACCGAGCAGACGCGCACCGAGGAGGGCGCGCTGGTCGAGCTGTTCAAGAAGCAGCGTCCCGGCGAGCCGCCGACGGTGGAGAACGCCCGCTCGCTGCTCAACCAGCTGTTCTTCGACCCCAAGCGCTACGACCTCACCCGAGTCGGCCGCTACAAGCTGAACTCGCGTCTCGGACTCGAGATCGACCTCGACGCCCGCACGCTCACCCACGACGACATCATCGCCCTGGTCAAGGAGCTCGTTTCGCTGCCCAAGCGCCTCGGCATGCCGGAGAACCCCGAGGTCGAGATCAAGGACTACGCGGCCGAGGCCGCGAGCATGCCGCGCGAGGCGGTCGCCGAGCACCTCGACGAGTACGAGCACTTCGGCAACCGTCGCCTGCGCACCGTGGGCGAGCTGATCCAGGAGGCCTTCCGGATCGGCCTCTACCGGATGGAGCGCGTCGTGCGCGAGCGCCTCACGACCGAGGACGCCGACACGATCACGCCCCAGACGATCATCAACATCCGCCCCGTCGTCGCGGCACTGAAGGAGTTCTTCGGCTCCTCGCAGCTGTCGCAGTTCATGGACCAGACCAACTCGCTGGCCGGACTGACCCATCGCCGCCGCCTCTCGGCGCTCGGCGCCGGCGGGCTGACGCGCGAACGTGCGCCGATCGAGGTGCGCGACGTGCACCCGACCCACTACGGGCGGATGTGCCCGATCGAGACGCCGGAGGGTCCGAACATCGGCCTGATCGGCTCGCTCTCCTCATACGCCCAGGTCTCCGAGCACGGTTTCGTCACGACGCCCTACCGCGTCGTCACCGACGGCGTGGTGACGGAGAAGATCGTGCACCTCGACGCGACGCAGGAGGAGGAGCAGATCATCGCCCAGGCGAACACGCCGGTCGATGCCAAGACCGGGCGCCTGAAGGGCCCGGAGATCCTCTGTCGCACGCAGGCTGGTCAGTACGTGACCGTCGGCCCCAAGGACGTCGACCTGGTCGACGTCTCGCCGGAGCAGATCTGGTCGGTGGCGACGGCGATGATCCCGTTCCTCGAGCACGACGACGCCAACCGCGCCCTGATGGGCTCGAACATGCAGCGCCAGGCGGTGCCGCTTCTGACCACCGACGCGCCGCTCGTCGGCACCGGCATGGAGCTGCGCGCGGCGCTGGACACCGGCGACGTGCTGCTCGCCCGCTCGCCCGGCACGGTCGCCTTCGTCGACGCGACCGAGATCGTCGTGGAGGGCAGCGACGGCGCGCGTGAGGAGTACCAGTTGCAGAAGTTCATGCGCTCCAACCAGGGGACGCTGATCCACCAGAAGCCGCTGGTCATCAGCGGCCAGAAGGTCAAGGCCGGCGACGTGCTGGCGGACGGCTCCTCGAGCGACCGCGGCGAGATGGCGCTCGGCAAGAACCTGATGGTCGCCTTCATGTCCTGGGAGGGCTACAACTTCGAGGACGCGATCATCCTCTCCAAGCGGCTGGTCCGCGACGACGAGCTGACCTCGATCCACATCGAGGAGTACGAGATCGACGCTCGCACGACCAAGCTCGGCGAGGAGGAGATCACGCGCGACATCCCCAACCGCTCGGAGGAGTCGCTGCGCAACCTCGACGACCGCGGCATCGTTCGCGTCGGCGCCGAGGTCGGCTCCGGCGATCTGCTCGTCGGCAAGGTCACGCCCAAGGGCGAGACCGAGCTGACGGCCGAGGAGAAGCTGATCCGCGCGATCTTCAAGGAGAAGGCGCGCGAGGTCCGCGACACCTCGCTGAAGGTGCCACACGGCGAGGGCGGGGTGGTCATCGACGTGATGATCTTCAGCCGCGAGAAGGGCGACGACCTGCCACCCGGGGTCAACGACCTGGTGCGCGTGTTCGTGGCCAAGAAGCGCAAGATCTCCGAGGGCGACAAGCTCGCCGGCCGCCACGGCAACAAGGGCGTGATCTCGAAGATCGTCGACGAGCAGGACATGCCGTTCCTCGAGGACGGCACGCCCGTCGACGTGATCCTCAACCCGCTCGGCGTGCCGAGCCGGATGAACGTCGGCCAGATCCTCGAGACGCACCTCGGCTGGGTCGCCGCACAGGGCTGGTACGACGACGGCTCGGAGGCCTTCAAGCTCTCGCAGGAGAAGGGCGGCCGCGGGCGCGTCTACGTCTCCACGCCGGTCTTCGACGGCGCGACGATCACCGACGTCGACCATGCGCTGGTCGCCTGGCAGGACCATTACAAGGGCGCGATCCGCATGGACATCGACCGCTCGCGCCGTCCCGGCGAACAGGCCAGCGGCAAGGTGACGCTCTACAACGGGCGCACCGGCGAGCCGTTCGCCGAGCAGATCACCGTCGGCTACATGTACATCCTGAAGCTGCTGCACCTCGTCGACGACAAGATCCACGCCCGCTCGACCGGGCCCTACTCGCTCGTCACCCAGCAGCCGCTGGGCGGCAAGGCGCAGTTCGGCGGTCAGCGCTTCGGCGAGATGGAGGTCTGGGCGCTCGAAGCCTACGGCGCCGCCTACACGCTGCAGGAGATGCTCACGATCAAGTCCGACGACACGGTCGGGCGCGTGAAGGCTTATGAGGCGATCGTCAAGGGCGAGAACATCGCCGAACCGTCGATCCCCGAGTCCTTCAAGGTGCTGCTCAAGGAGATGCAGTCGCTCGCACTCGACGTCAACGTCGTGTCCGAGGAGGGGCAGCGCGCCGAGATGCGCGACGAGGACGACGACCTGCTGCGCGCCGCCGAGGAGCTCGGCATCGACCTCTCCGGCGTGCGCGTCGAGGACGACGCCGTGGCGCAGGAGCCGGCGCCGGCGGAGGATCCCGACGATGAGGACGATCAGGACGCGGAAATCGACGACGCCGATGCCGACGCCGTCGACCTGGACGTGGTCGCTGCGGCCGGAGTGCTCGGCACGGAGGACTCGCTCGATGACCTGGGGATCGAGATCGACCTCGATTCGCTTGACGGCGAGGACGCCCTGGACGGCGACGACGACATTGACGACGTAGTGGCAATTGACGAGGAGTCAGCGTGATCGACATCAACAACTTCGACGCGATCGAGATCAGTCTCGCATCGTCCAAGCAGATCCGTGGTTGGAGCTCCGGCGAGGTCACCAAGCCCGAGACGATCAACTACCGCACGCTCAAGCCCGAGAAGGATGGGCTGTTCTGCGAGCGGATCTTCGGGCCGACCAAGGACTGGGAGTGCTACTGCGGCAAGTACAAGCGCGTCCGTTACAAGGGCATCGTGTGCGAGCGCTGCGGCGTCGAGGTGACGCGCTCCAAGGTGCGCCGGGAGCGCATGGGCCACGTCGATCTCGCCGCCCCCGTCAGCCACATCTGGTTCTTCAAGGGCGTGCCGAGCCGCATCGGCTACCTGCTCGACATGGCGCCGAAGGAGCTCGAGAAGGTGCTCTACTTCGCCGCCTCGATCGTCACCTGGGTCGACGATGAGGCGCGCACGCGCGACAACGACAAGCTTCAGAAGGAGATCGACAAGGTGCTCGACTCCTACACGGGCGAGCGCGAGGAGCGCGTGCTCGAGTTGCGCGAGTCGCTCGCGCGCCGCGAGGTCTATCTCGAGACGGGCAAGCAGACCGGCTTCTCCGGCGAGGATCACCTCTGGGCCGATTCGCTGGACGTCAAGGTCGCCAAGCTCTCCGCCGAGGACCGCGACAAGTTGCTGAAGGACCTGCGCAAGTCCTTCGAGGCCGACATCGCCGACACCGAGGCCTACATCGAGGATGCCGCCGAGCGCGTGCGTCAGGTGTGGGAGCTGTTCAAGACGATGGAGCCCAAGCAGATCGAGCACGACGAGACGCTGTTCCGCGAGCTGAAGGAGCGCTTCGGCTCCTCCTACGGCTTCGGCGACTACTTCCGTGGCGGCATGGGCGCCGAGGCGATCCGCGACCTGCTCCAGCAGGTCGACCTGGAGGCCGAGCGGATCGAGCTGCTCGACCAGGTCAGGACGGCCAAGGGGCAGAAGCAGGCCCGCGCGGTCAAGCGCCTGAAGGTCGTCTCCGCCTTCATCCAGTCGGGGAACAAGCCCGAGATGATGGTGCTGGACGCCGTCCCGGTGATCCCGCCCGAGCTGCGTCCGATGGTCCAGCTCGACGGCGGCCGCTTCGCCACCAGCGATCTCAACGACCTCTACCGCCGCGTGATCAACCGCAACAACCGCCTCAAGCGGCTGCTGGATCTCGGCGCGCCGGAGATCATCGTCAACAACGAGAAGCGCATGCTGCAGGAGGCCGTCGACGCGCTGTTTGACAACGGCCGCCGCGGGCGCCCGGTCACCGGGCCCGGCAACCGGCCGCTGAAGTCGCTCTCGGACATGCTCAAGGGCAAGCAGGGCCGCTTCCGCCAGAACCTGCTCGGCAAGCGCGTCGACTACTCGGGCCGCTCGGTGATCGTCTCCGGGCCCTACCTGAAGCTGCACCAGTGCGGGCTGCCGAAGCTGATGGCGCTCGAGCTGTTCAAGCCGTTCATCATGTCGCGGCTGGTCGAGCGCAAGTCGGCGCAGAACATCAAGGCGGCCAAGAAGATGGTCGACTCGATGATCCCCGAGGTCTGGGACGTGCTCGAGGAGGTCATCCACGAGCATCCGGTGCTGCTGAACCGCGCGCCGACGCTCCACCGCCTCGGCATCCAGGCGTTCGAGCCGCTGCTCGTCGAGGGCAAGGCGATCCAGGTCCACCCGCTCGTCTGCCACGCCTTCAACGCCGACTTCGACGGCGACCAGATGGCCGTCCATCTGCCGCTCTCGGCCGAGGCCCAGGCGGAGGCCCGCATCCTGATGCTGTCCTCCAACAACATCCTCTCGCCGGCGCACGGCGCGCCGCTCGCGACCCCCTCGCAGGACATGATCCTCGGCGCCTACTACCTCACCTACGGCCCCGAGCCCGAGGAGCTGGCGAAGATCGACCGTGCTACGCACGAGCCGCGCCCGCACGTGTTCCGCACCGCGCAGGAGGCTGAGCTCTCATACGAGGCTCGGGTCGTGAAACTGCACGACCTGGCCGAGTTCCGCCCGTTCCGCCACGGCGGCGGGCACATCCTCACCACGGTCGGGCGGATCATCTACAACGACCACATCGAACGCGCGCTCGAGGAGGCCCTGAGCGGCGAGTTCGACCCGACGACCTACGTGTTCGTCAACCAGTCGATGAAGAAGCGCGACACGACGCGGCTGATCGACGCGCTCGTCCAGCGCTACGGCGCGACGACGATCTCGCTGGTTCTCGACGCGTTCAAGGACCTCGGCTTCAAGTACGCGACCCAGGCGGGGATCACGATCTCCAAGAACGACGTCGTCGTGCCGCCGAGCAAGGGCGCGATCCTCGGCCGCTACGAGGCTGAGGTGGCGACGGTCCAGGAGCAGTACGACCAGGGCCTGATCACCCAGGAGGAGCGCCACGAGGCCGTCGTCGACCTGTGGAACGCCTGCACCGACGAGGTCGCCGACGCGATGGTCGAGAACCTCCACGAGCTGAACCCCATCTTCATGATGGCCAACTCGGGCGCGCGCGGCTCCTTCAAGCAGATCCGCCAGCTGGCGGGGATGCGCGGGCTGATGGCGAACCCGAAGGGCGAGATCATCGAGCGGCCGATCAAGGCGAACTTCGTCGAGGGCCTCTCCGTGCTCGAGTACTTCATCTCGACCCACGGCGCGCGCAAGGGCCTCGCCGACACGGCGCTGCGCACGGCGGACTCCGGCTACCTGACCCGGCGGCTCGTCGACGTCGCCCAGGACGTGATCATCCGCGAGCCCGACTGCGGGACCGAGGAGTACATCGAGATCCCGGTCTTCAAGGATGGCGACGAGCCCAACGACAACCTGATCGGACGGATCGCCGCGCGCGAGTTCTCGACCAAGCGCGGGCGCACGCTCGTGGAGCAGGGCAAGCAGATCGACCGCGCGGAGTTCGCCGACATCGTCGAGAGCTACCGCGAGGATCACGAGCGCGGCTCCAACACGATGGTCGCGGTGCGCTCGGTGCTCAAGTGCGAGGCGCCGTCCGGCGTCTGCCAGGCCTGTTACGGGCGGGCGATGGCGACCGGCCAGATCGCCCAGATCGGCGACGCGGTGGGAATCATCGCCGCGCAGTCGATCGGTGAGCCGGGGACCCAGCTGACGATGCGCACCTTCCACACCGGCGGCGTCGCCGGGGCCGACATCACCCACGGCCTGCCGCGTGTCGTCGAGCTGTTCGAGGCGCGCAAGCCGAAGGGCCTGGCGAAGATCGCCGAGCAGGACGGCGTGATCTCGATCGAGGAGTCCGACAAGGCGCTGACCGTCGTGATCACCGACGCGGCCGGCGAGGAGCACCGTCACACCTTCCCGCGCCGCACGCGGCTCTACGTCACCTCCGGCGAGAAGATCGTCGCCGGACGCCAGCTCAACGAGGGCTCGCTGTACCCGCACGAGCTGCTCGCGGTGCGCGGGCGGACCGAGACCGAGCAGTACCTCGTCAAGGAGGTGCAGGCGGTCTACAAGTCCCAGGGCGTGGACATCAACGCCAAGCACATCGAGCTGATCGTGCGCCAGATGCTGAAGAAGGTCCGGATCGACCAGAAGGGCGATACCGACTATCTGCCGGGACAGTTCGTCGACCGCTTC
>JBEKNK010000045.1:0-21945 GCA_049522915.1 Solirubrobacteraceae bacterium
CATCTTCGAGATCGAGCGGAGCGGACGGATCCGGAAGCTGTGGCGCTCTGCCCGGACAAATTCCTGTTACTGACTCTTATCTGTTGGGCGTGTTCGGCGGCACGCTTGTGTTACAGAGCCCAACAGGCCTGCACTAAGTGTTCCAGCCGCAGGGTCAACGGGCGGACCAGTCTTGGCCTTCCACGGCCCGGCAAACCGCACGCTGACACCGACCGGCGCCCCGACACCGATTTCACGCGAAGCAGTCAACCGCAAGCGAGGCCGAGCGGCACCGGCCGCGTCGGGTCCGGCCAAGGGTTGACGTTCGGAGTACAGTTGGACGCGAAGGGCATTACGTGAGGTTCGCCACGTGAGTCGGCGGGCAGCACCACCTGACTTTCCGAGCGTGTCTTTTTCCTATTTCGGAGGTCGCGCGATGCCCGTACCGATCGCTGCCCGGGTTCGACTCAGAGCCTGCTCCTGACGGGCAGTTTCGCCGTCTCGGCCGATGGGCCGGCTCGCAGGTGAGGCCGACGATCAGGGCTGAGCGGTGGCTGATGCGGTGCCTCGCTCCGGGCCGTCGGGTCTCGGGCGAGGCAAACCGCACGCGGCGCCGACCAAGTGACCCTTCCAGCTAGTGAGAGGAGTACCAAATGAAGGCCCTCGTTTACCACGGTCCCGGCCAGCGTGGCTGGGACACGGTGGATGACCCGAAGATCATCGATCCGACTGACGCGATCGTCCGTATCGATACGTCCACGATCTGCGGCAGCGACCTGCACATCCTCAAGGGGGATGTGCCCGAGACGCCGTCGGGGACGATCCTCGGCCACGAGGCGGTCGGGACCGTGCTCGAGATCGGCGCGGGCGTTGGCGGCGTGGCTCCCGGCGACCGTGTGCTGCTGTCGTGCGTGAGCTCCTGCGGGCGCTGCCGCTACTGCAAGGAGGCACGCTACGGCCAGTGCCTGGGGGGCGGTGGCTGGATCTTTGGACACACGATCAACGGCGTTCAGGCCGAGTTCGCTCGCGTCCCGTTCGCCGACAACTCCGTCTACAAGTTCCCCGAGGGACTCGACGACGAACAGGTGCTGTTCCTCGCCGACATACTGCCAACAGCGTTCGAGGTCGGCGTCCTCAACGGGGCCGTCTCGCCCGGGGATGTCGTCGCAATCGTCGGCGCCGGGCCGGTCGGCCTTTCGGCGATCCTCACCGCGACGCTCTATACGCCCGGCCGTATCGTCGCGATCGATCTCGCCGACTCGCGCTTGGCGAGCGCGCTGCGGTTCGGTGCCGATATCACGATCAACAACGGCCGCGAGGACGCGCTGGCCATCGTGATGGAACTCACAGATGGTCTCGGCGCCGACGTGGCGCTCGAGGCGGTTGGGGTGCCGCAGACGTTCGAGCTTGCCACCGAGCTGATCCGTCCCGGTGGGCGGGTGGCGAACATCGGCGTGCACGGCAAGCCCGCCGCGCTGCATCTAGAGAAGCTCTGGGTCCGCGACGTAACGATCACGACCGGGCTTGTTGACACCTTCAGCATCCCGCGACTCCTGCGGCTTATCGCGGAGGGGCGTCTGGACCCCTCGCTGTTCGCAACCCATCACTACCCGCTCGACGAGACGATGACCGCGTACGACACCTTCGCCGACGCTGCCAACACCGGCGCGCTCAAGGTCGTGCTCGAAGGGAGCGAGAGACCCAAAGCCGAAAAGCAGCATGCCGCCGCCCTCGCTGCTCACTGAGTAGAGCGACGGGGACCAATGCCAGGCTCAGCAGCCAAACCCAGAAGCGGGGCGAATGCCGCGGACGATCCCCGGGGTGCTGGTGCTCGGCGCTGGTGGGCGCTTGTCGCGTTGGTGCTCGCTTTCTTGGCGGTGGGTCTGGACGCGACGGTCCTGAGCGTCGCGTTGCCGACGCTCGCCCGAACCCTGCACGCCTCGGAGTCGGATCTGCAGTGGTTCTCCTCCGGGTACCTGCTGGTATTGGCGGCCGCGATGCTGCCGCTCGGCCTGTTGGGCGACCGTTTTGGCCGCAAGCAGGTGCTGCTGGCCTCACTCGGCCTGTTCGCGGTCGGCTCGGCGGCGTGTGCGGCGTCGCCGTCGGCCGGCGCGTTCATCGCCGCGCGGCTGGTGCTCGGCCTCGCCGGGGCCGGGCTGGTCGTGATGGGATTCGCGACCTTGCCGGTGCTGTTCGGCGAGGACGAGCGCCCGCGGGCGGTCGGGATCATGGCGGCGGCGACGTTCGTGTCGCTGCCGCTCGGTCCGATCCTCGGCGGCTGGCTGTTGACGCACGCCTGGTGGGGTTGGGTGTTCCTGATCAACGTTCCCGTGGCGATCGTCGGGCTGATCGCCACCTTCGCGCTCGTGCCTCCCTCGCGAGCGAAGCAGCGACCCGGGCTTGACCCATTCGGGGTCGGCCTGTCGATCGTCGGCCTGGTCGCTCTGATCTACGGTCTGATTCAGGCCGGCGAGCACGGGTGGGGCAACGCCGGCGCGGTGGCGGAAATGGCCGGCGGTGTCGCGGTGCTCGTCGGCTTCTTTCGCTGGGAGCGTCGGCTCAGTCACAAGCCTGGCGGACAGCCGCTGCTCGACCTTGCACTGTTTCGTTCGCGCTCCTACACCTGGGGGGTGATCCTCTCCTCGATCGCGATCTTTGCGATGTTCGGAGTGCTCTTCACGGTGCCCCAGTACTTCCAGGGGGTGCTCGGCACAAGCCCGATGGGGTCCGGTCTGCGGCTCCTGCCGATGATCGGCGGGCTCGTGCTCGCGGCCGTGCCCGCCGATCGCATCGTGAGCTTGGTCGGCGCCAAGGTGGCGGTCGCGCTCGGGTTCGCGGTGCTCGGCGCCGGACTGCTGGTCGGGACACGCACGGGCGTCGGCTCCGGCGCGCTGTTCATCGCCGCCTGGATGGCGGCGGTCGGCTTCGGGATGGGCCTCGCGCTGGCCAGTTCGATGTCGGCCGCGCTCTCGAAGATGTCGGCCGAGCGGGCGGGCGTGGGAGCGGCGGCACTCCAGGCGATCAACAAGCTGGGGGGGCCGCTCGGCACCGCGATCCTCGGGAGCGTGCTGAGCGCGACCTACCTCGCCCGTCTCGCCGTCACCGGACTTCCCGCCGCCGCGGCGACGGCCGCCCGCCAGAGCATCTTCGGCGCTGTCGCCGTCGCGCACCAGGCCCACTCGCCGGCACTGCTCGCCTCAGCCCGGCACGCGTTCATCGGCGGCATGGACCTCGCGCTGCTCGTGTCGGGTGCCATCGCGCTGCTCGGCGTCGTGCTCACCGTGGCCTTCCTGCCGCTGACCACGCCGGTGACCGAGGTCGCGCAGCCCGCCGCACGAAAGCCTGCCGACGCTCTCGCCGCCACGTGATCGCCGGCGATCCCTGAGCCCGACACTCCCCGACCGCACCGGCGGCGTACCGCCGACCCGGGGGACGCGACCTCGACTCGGCGACATTTCGGCTAGGGTTGTCCAGGCTCGCGTGCTGGTGCGTTGTCCGTCGGCTTAGAGAAGGCTGGGACCGGTGCTGGGTCTCGCTCGCTGGTGCATCGCCCACCGTCGCGTCGTCGTCGTAACGTGGATTGTCGTGGCGGTCGTCGCGACGGTCGTGGCCCACGCCGTCGGGCCCGACTACAACTCGGTCTTCAGTCTTCCGGGGACCGACTCCCAGCGCGCCCACGACCTCCTCACGAAGGACTTCGCGGCTCAGAGCGGCGACGCTGACGCGATCGTCTTTCACGTGTCGCAGGGCACGATTGACTCATCGGCAGTGCGCGGCGCGATCACGCCGCTACTGGCGCGCGTGAGCGGGCTCGCGCATGTCGCGGGAGTGGTCAGTCCCTACAGCGCTGCGGGAGCCGTCCAGGTTTCGCGCAACCGGATGACGGCGTTTGCGACCGTCAACTACGACAAGGCCGCAAATCAGTTGCCGACCGACGCCGGCAAGCCGCTGCTCGCGCTGGTCAAGGCGGTGCACGTGCCGGGCCTGCAGGTCGCCGCCGGCGGCCAGGTGGTGGAAGCCGCGGAGGGGTTCAGTGTCGGCCCGGCCACCGAGGTCGGCGTGATCGCGGCGCTCTTGATCCTGCTGGTCACATTCGGCTCGTTGGCGGCGGCCGGGATGCCGCTGATCACCGCCGGCTTGGGCCTGATCACCGGCGTCGCGGTGATCGGACTCGGGACGCGCGTCACGAGCATCTCCAACGTCGGCCCCGACCTCGCTCTGATGATCGGGCTCGGCGTCGGGATCGACTATTCGCTGTTCATCGTTACGCGCTTTCGCGAGGACTACCTGGCGAGCGGGGACCTCGAGCTCTCACTTGTTGAGGCGATGGATACGTCTGGACGGGCGATCCTGCTGGCCGGCGCGACCGTTGTGATCGCACTGCTTGGCATGTTCGCGACCGGTGTCGCGTTCATGTATGGCCTGGCGATCGCGGCCGTGATCGCGGTGCTGCTCACGCTCGTGGCGTCGCTGACGCTGCTGCCGGCGCTCCTGTCACGGTTTGGTCCCCGGCTCGTGCGGGCCCGCGGCGCCGGCACACGCTCATTTGGACGCCGCCGCGCAAGCGCCGCCGCCACAACCGCCACTGCCGCGACGGCGCCGCGGCGCTCGCAGTGGCGGCGCTGGAGCGCGGTAGTCCAGGCCCACCCCTGGCCACTGACGATCGGGTCGCTGGCGATCATCGTGGTGTTGCTGATACCGGTCTTCGGGATGCGCCTGGACTCAAGCGACGCCGGGAACGATCCGTCCAGTACGAGCTCACGCCATGCGTTCGACCTGCTTGCGCAGGGCTTTGGACCCGGGTTCAACGGCCCGCTTCTGCTCGTGGCCGAGTTGCCCAGCCGCGGCGGCACAGCGGCGCTGCCCTCGCTGCGCGCGCTCGCCAGCTCGACACCCGGCGTCGTTGCGGTGACGGAGCCGCGGATCGCGCCAGCCGGGACGGTCGCCGTGCTCGAGGTTTATCCGGACACGGCGCCGCAGGCGGTCGCCACCACCAACCTGGTCAACCGCTTCCGCGACGATGTGCTGCCCGCGTTTGCCCGGCGGACCGGTGTTGCGGTGCTTGTCGGCGGGTTCACCGCCGGCTCGATCGACTTTTCGCATGTGTTGGGCGGCAAGCTGCCGCTGTTCTTCGCGATCGTGATCCTGCTCTCGGCGCTGCTTCTGTTCGTCATCTTCCGCTCGATCGTGATCCCGATCCAGGCCGCGATCATGAACCTCTTCACGATCGGCGCCGCGCTCGGCGTGACCGTCGCCGTGTTCCAGAACGGCGTGGCAGCCGGCGTGCTCGGAGTGCAGAAAGGGCCGATCGAGGCCTGGGTGCCGGTGATCATGTTCGCCGTCGTGTTCGGGCTGTCGATGGACTACGAGGTGTTTCTCATCTCGCGCGTGCGCGAGCGCTGGATCGTCCGCCGCGATGCGTCCGCCGCCGTGGGCGACGGCATCGCGCTGACCGGACGGGTGATCACGGCGGCCGCAGCGATCATGGTCTGCGTGTTCCTCTCGTTCACGCTCGGCGACGAGCGCACGCTCAAGGAATTCGGCTTCGGCCTCGCGGTGGCCGTGTTCCTCGACGCACTGATCGTGCGCTGCATGCTGCTGCCGGCCGTTCTCGAACTGCTCGGTCCGGTGACCTGGCGGCTGCCACGGTGGCTCGACGCCCGGCTGCCCCACATCAACATCGAGGGCAGCACAGCCCGTTCGCTGCCGGAGGAGCCAGAGCTCGTGCTCGCGCAGCCCGGGCCCCAGCCGACGCCAACGGAGGCGTAGCGGCGGGCACCGGATGGCGTTGCTTTCATCGCGGGCCCCGTTGCGCGCCGAGCTGAGCGAGCGCTCGGCGCGTGCAGCGCAGTCGTCTCCCAGTCGGCGACGCCGGGGACTTTCGCCCGCGGCCCGGCGACCGGTCTCCGTCGGGTTCGAACGGCCCGGTGTCGCAGCGATGGCTGACCGGCTCGCTGCCCGTAGGAGCGCAGTTCGTGAGTGACGATCGTCTCCACGTGGTATTCGGAGCCGGCCAGGTCGGTCGTGCCCTGGCGGCCCGCCTGGCGGCGCTCGGTCTGGGTGTGCGGGTGCTGTCGCGGCAGCGGCCCGCGGGGCTGGCCGACGGGGTGCAGTGGAGGTCGGTTGACGCGAGCGATCCCGCTGCCGCGGCCGACGCGGCAAGCGGCGCAGACGTCGTCTACCAATGCCTGGGCGCGCCCTATACGGATTGGCCGAAGCGCTTCCCGCCGCTTCAGCGCGGGGTGCTGAGCGCAGCCGAACGCACCGGGGCGCTGATGGTCACACTCGAGAACATCTACGCGTACGGCCCGACCGCAGGCAGACCGATGACCGAGGAGCTGCCGCTCGCGGCGACAACGGTCAAGGGTCGGACGCGCGCGCGTATGTCCGAGGAGCTGCTGGCGGCCGCCCGGACCGGCCGCGTCCGGATCGCGATCGGCCGCGCGTCGGACTTCTTCGGCCCGGGGGTGACCGAGACGACACTCGGCGAGCGGGTCTTCGGCAACGCGGTGGCCGGCAAGCGCGCCGACTTCCTCGGCAACCCCGATCTGCTCCACACCTACAGCTACGTCCCGGACATCGCGGCGGCGCTGGCGACGCTGGGTACCGACGAGCGCGCGGTTGGAGGTGTGTGGCACCTGCCGGGCCCGGAGACCGCGACCACCCGCCAACTCCTGGATCTCGTCGCCAGCGAGCTCGGACACCCGGTTGGCGTCCGCTCGGTCCCGAAACTGGCGCTGCGTGCCCTCGGGCTCGTCAACCCGCTGATGCGAGGCCTCGTCGAGATGTCCTACGAGTTCGAAGCGGACTTCGTGCTCGACACCACCAAGTACCAATCGACCTTCGGCACCGCCGGCACGCCGCTGCGCATCGCCGTTGGCGAGACCGTGGCCTGGTACCGCGGCGCCGCGAACGCGCCCGGCCGGCCACAGGGAACACCGGTCCCATGAACGGCCCGGAAATCCCCGCCGCCGACACGGCCCAGCCTGCGGACGGCTCCTCGGGCGCCGCCACTGCCGGCTTTCGAGAGTTCTTCAATGCGGCCACCGGCGAGTGGATCGAGTTCACGGCGACTCCCGCGCAGGGCGGCAAAGACGTGGTCCGCTTCAACTGGCGCAGCCTGCCGGGCGGCGCGATCACCGAGCATCTCCATCCTCACCAGGAGGAGCGCTTCACGATCACCGCGGGCGAGGCCCACTTCACCCTCGACGGCGCGGAACGGGTGCTCGCAGCGGGTCAAACGCTCGTCGTGCCGCGCGGGGTCCGCCACTCCGAGCGAAACGCCGGATCAGTCGAGATCGAAGGTGTGGTCGAGCTGCGCCCGGCGCTTCACTCCAAACAGATGCACGAGGCGTTCGCCGGCCTTGTCGCCGACGGCGCAACCACCTCCCGCGGCGCACCCAAGAACCCGCTCCAGCTCGGCGCGACCTTCTGGCATTTTCGCCATGAGAGCCGCGCGACGTCGCCGCCAATCTGGTTGCAGAACGTCGTGCTGCCGCCGATGTGGGCGCTGGCAAGGATCTTTGGCGTACGCCCCTATTACGCCCGCTGGGACAGCACGCAGAGCCAACGATCGGAGCCCACGCCATGAAGATTCACGCCCTCACGACGGGAACCGTGAGCGTCAAACACAGCTTCCTCTACCCCGGCACGGGCCCGCGCCGACAGCTCAATCTGTTCCTGCCAGGAGCCTTCTCAGCGCCGCTGCCGATCCACTGCTGGGCGATCGAGCACGCAGGAGTCCTGCGGCTCGTCGACGCCGGCGAGACCGCCGAGGCGAAGGACGTGGCGTTTGCGCGCATGCAGGTGAGCCGAGAGCTCGAGCTTCCGGCCGCCGTTGCGGCGGCGGGTCTTCAGCTCGGCGATGTATCGGAGGTGGTGATCACCCACGCCCACGGCGACCACATCGACGGCACCGTGCATGTGCGCGCGCGCGTGCTGATCAACGAGGTGGAGGCGCGCTATGTCGCAGCCCCCTTCTCGCGGGTGATGCGCCGCGTTCTACGCCAGCCGCTGCCGGCAGGGTTCTCACCCGAGCCGTTCGTGCTCGACGGCGGCCCGTTCGGGGCATTTCCCGCAAGCCGCGCGATCAGCGACGACGGACGGATCGTCGCCGTCGACACCCCAGGGCACACCCCGGGGCACGTGTCGGTGATCTGCATCGATGACCAAGGCCGCCACGTGATGCTCGCCGGCGACACGACGGATTCGCTCGAGCAACTCCACTCGCTGCGGGTGGATGCCGTCGCGCCCGACCCAAAGGTCCATCTGGCGACGATGAAGACGATCCTTACCCACTGCTCCGCGCACCCGACGATCTACCTGCCCTCGCACGACCCCGACTCGGCCGCGCGGCTTGCCAACTCGATCACCGCGGCCGCCACGGAGGTTGCCATCTAGCGCAGCCTTACGACGGTCCCGGTCGCTGGGCACGCGCCGCGCTTGCTGCAGCGGGAACGAGCCACCGCATGGCGGTTGCCTCTCAGGGCCGCTTAGCACTCAACCAACACCAGGAGGGACAGCATGCATGCAGTTGTCGTCAGGGTCACGATCAACGATCTCGAGGCTGCAGAGAGCGCGCTTCACGAGCAGCTCGTACCGCGGGTGTCGCAGGCGCCGGGGTTTGTGGCCGGCTACTGGACGTTCAAGGACGACACCGCGCTGACGATGCTGGTGTTCGACTCCGAGGACGCCGCCAACGGCATGAGCGAGCAGGCAAGGTCGGTGGTTCCTGCCGCGATGACGCTCGTCGACGTCGAGGTGCGCGAAGTCGTAGCGCACGCCTGAGCTTCCAGCGCAAAGGAAACAAGATGAAGATCCACGCGATTCAGACCGGAACCGTCGCCGTAAAGAGCCGGCAGGTCAACGGAGTCGGCCACGGTCTCCGGCGCCGAGCCGGCACGCTTACCGACCGCGAGTGGACTGAGCCGCTCCCGATCTACGCGTTTGCGATCGAGCACCGCGAGGGCGTTATCGTCGTTGACACCGGTGAGACCGCGCGCACATCTGAGCCCGGCTACATCCCCAGATGGCATCCCTACTTCCGCCTCGGCGTCCGCGAATGGGTCGCACCCGAGCAGGAGATCGGACCTCAGATGGAGCAGCTCGGGATCCCCCCGGCCGACGTGCGCTGGGTCGTGATGACGCACATGCACACCGACCACGCCGGCGGCCTGCACCACTTCCCCAAAAGCGAGATCCTCGTCTCACGCAAGGAGCTCAGCCTCTCGAGCGGGCGGCTCGGCCGCGTGCGCGGATACCTGAACAACCACCTTCCCGACTGGTACGACCCGACCGTCGTCGACCTGCGCCCGGCTTCATACGGACCATTCCCGGAAAGTCTCCCGCTCACCGCCGCCGGCGATGTGACGATCGTGCCACTCGCCGGCCACACGCCGGGGCAGATCGGTGTGATCGTCGAGAACGGCGACCACGCCGTGCTGCTCGCCGGCGACAGCTCCTACCACGAAGAGGCGATGCTCCACGGAATCGTCGACGGGGTCTCCCCGAGCGACAGCGCGGCCCTGCTCACGCACGCACGGATCCGCGCATACGCCGCAGACACGCCGACCGTCTACCTGGTCGCCCACGATCCTCAGACGGGTGCCCGGCTGGCGCAGCGGCGGGCTGTCCCAGCGAACCCACGAAGCCCCGTGCCGGCGTGATCGCCGTGCCCCGCCCAGCCATCCAATTGCAGGTCTACGGCTCGCGCTCGGCACTTGGTCGGCCGGTGTCGGCCTGGACGTGCGCGTCGATCATCCGGTCGACGTATTCGCGCTCGGGCGGCCACGGGAACGCCGGTATCACCTGGCGCAGCGCGACGTAGCCGTGCAGTCCCGCCCAGAGGTAGGCGGTTTGCGTAAAGGGGTCGCGTCCACCTGCGAGAGCGCGGGTGACGATCCCGAGAAGGTCGTTGAAGGCGTCGACGCCCTCGTCCTGGCCTGACGGGGCGCCGGCTGCCGGGATGGGGACGCCCTCGCGGACCTTGGTCATGAAGAGCACGCGGTAGATGCCGGGGCGTTGCTCGGCGAAGCGGAGGTATGCCTCAGCGTAGGCGCGGAGCTGCTCGATCGGATCCCCGTCGGGCGCGACCGCCGCCTGGAGAAAGGCGCGCAGCTCCTTGTAGCTGGCGATCATCACTGCGCTCAGCAGGGCCTCGCGATCGGCGAAGTGCAGATAGAGCGCGTTGGGACTCACGCCGGCTCTCGCTGTCACGGCGCGCACCGACAGCTTGTCCTGGTCACCCAGCTCGAGCAGCAACTCTCGGGCGGCGTCCATCAACGCCGCTCGCAGGCGCTCACCCTGTCCGCGCGGGTTCCGTGTTCTGGTCACGTCGGCCATCTCGAGAAAGATAGCACGATCCCTTGACAGATGTACATGTACAGCTGTACAGTGACACGAAACGCAGGTCAACCTGATCGGAGCCCACACATGCAAGCCACCAATACCGCAGCGCTCGCGCCCTATCCGATCCGCGTCGAGGGGCGCATGGAGCAGACCTCACGCTGGTCGTGGCTGGTCAAATGGCTGCTCGCGCTGCCCCACTTCGTTGTGCTCGCCGGCCTTTGGCTGGCGTTTGCGCTCAGCTCGGCCGCCTCATTCGTCGCGGTTGCGACAACGGGCCGCTACCCGCGTGGGCTGTTTGACTTCAACCTCGGAGTGATGCGCTGGTCCTGGCGCGTTGTCTTCTATGCCTACGGCGCGAACGGCACCGACCGCTACCCGCCGTTCACGCTCGCCGACGTGCCCGACTACCCGGCGCGCCTTCAAGTCTCCTACCCCGAGCATCAGCTGCGCGGTCTCCCGCTGATCGGCTGGTGGCTCGCGGGACTGCCGCAATACCTGATCGCCGCGCTGTTCGTCGGCGGCGGAGCGCTCGGCTTCTGGGGCGGCGTCAGCTGGATCGGCTTGATCGGCCTGCTCGTGCTCATCGGCGCAGTGGTGCTCCTGGTTCGCGGCACCTACCCGCAATCCATCTTCGACCTCGTGCTCGGACTCAACCGCTGGGTCCTGCGCGTGATCGCCTACGCCGCACTGATGACGACCGAATACCCCCCATTCCGCGTCGACAGCGGCGAAAGCGACCTCGCCGGAGCAATCGCCATGCCCGCCGCGGGGACGGCGGCAGACACCCCACCGGCCAACTGGAGCACGCGGCGCATCGCCGGGGCCGCGCTGGCGAGCATCACCGCCCTGCTCGCGGTCGTCGTGCTCGCCGCCGGCGCCGCCGCGACCGTGTTCGACCAAACCGGGCGCGACGCGAGCGGATACATCACGAGCTCGGGCGAGCCCTACTCGACCGCCACCTTCGCCCTGGAGTCCGACGGCTATCACTTCGGAAGCGCTGCGGAATGGTGGGTCGCGCGCGAACTGCTCGGCAGCATTCGGATCCAATCGCTCGCCAGCGGCCGCGTCTTCGTTGGGATCGCACCCGCCGACGCCGCCAACAACTACCTGGCGCATGTAGCCCACGCTCAGGCCGCAGACCTCGGCGCGCAAGACTCAGACTTCCGCGTCCAGCCGGGCGGCGCGCCGAGCACGCTTCCCGCCGCCCAGCGCTTCTGGGTCGCCCATACCAGCGGCTCTGGCGAGCAAACGCTGACCTGGAAGGTCCGTAGCGGCGACTGGCGCGTCGTCGTGATGAACGCGAACGGCACGCGCGGCGTAGCGAGCCAACTGAGCATCGCCGCAACGTTCCCGCACCTGCTCGCAATCGGGTTGAGTGCGATCGGCATCGGACTTCTCCTCCTCCTGCTCAGCGGCGGGACGCTTTACCTCGTGGTTCGCCGCCGACGCTAGAGCGCACCATCGACGATCGGCTGCTCATGCGAGACCATGAACAGTCGATCGTCCGTCGTCGCAGCGCATGGAGCCGTATCGTCCTGGTGACGCTGGGGCGCAGTTGTCTGAACCTCTACCCGAGAACCTTCGCCTTCGCGCGTTCGAACTCCTCGTCGGTCAGCACTCCGCGGTCGCGCAGGTCCGCGAGCTTGTGGAGGTCGTCGGCGGTGCCACCTGAGTTCGAGCCTCGCGCGAACTGGCGGAACGCTTCGTACTGCGCGCGGTCCTGCGCCTGGTGTTCGTGCAGCGTGTGCCCACGCACGATCAGGTAGCCCAGCACGCCGAACAGCGGCAGGACGAAGATGAAGAGCATCCACAGGGCCTTGGCCCAATTGGAGAGGTCGTG
Source organism: Solirubrobacteraceae bacterium (assembly GCA_049522915.1). Taxonomy (GTDB): domain Bacteria; phylum Actinomycetota; class Thermoleophilia; order Solirubrobacterales; family Solirubrobacteraceae; genus Palsa-513. Next base: position 12,167 of record JBEKNK010000045.1, read on the forward strand.
GCTTCGGAAGATGTCGAAGACCACGCCGATCGCGATCCAGATCCAAAGGAAGAGGAAGGCGAGCTCGAGGACCGTGAGCAGCGCGTCTCCGAAGGTGTAGGTGGAAGCTGCGAGTGGCATTCGTGTCCTTTCGCTCGGGGATGCCGAGCACGCTCGGCGAGATCGCCAACAGGCGCTTTTGCCGGCACTATGCCGAACCGTGGCTGCGACCGGGCGTTTCCAACCAACCCGGTCTCGACACCGTCGCTCCCACAAACACAGGGCAGCGATTCGGCGGTTCACCGATTCGCCGGCAAACCGCGCGATCGGGCAGATCGCTAGTGCGACGCGTGCTTGAGGCTGCCAATGCGAAGCGACGCGTCGTCGGGTACGTCCGGGATTTTGGCTGCTTCTGCGGGTGCTGCCCGCGCGGTCGGCGGGTCGTCGAGGAAGTCGACGGTGGGCACGAAGAACAGGTTTCCGGTGAGGGCAGTTGAGAAGTCGAGGAGCCTGTCGTGGTTGCCGGCTGGCTTGCCGATGAACATGTTGCTCAGCATCTGCTCGATCACGTCGGGGCTGCGGGCGTAGCCGATGAAGTAGGTGCCGAACTCGCCCGCGCCGACGCGGCCGAACGGCATGTTGAAGCGCATGATCTGCTGTTGCTCACCGTCGTCGTCGATGATCGTGTTCAGCGCGACGTGCGAGTTGGCGGGTTTGACGTCGTCGGGCAGCTCGATGTCGCTGAGCTTTGTGCGACCGACCGCGCGCTCCTGCTCCTCGACCGCGAGCGCATCCCAGCCGTCGAGGTTGTGCAGGTACTTCTGTACGACGACGTAGCTGCCGCCGGCGAACTCGGGGTCCTCCGCGCCGATCGCGACCGCGGCGAGTGCGGCTCCGCCGTCCGGGTTCTCGGTGCCGTCGACGAAGCCGAGCAGGTCGCGCTCATCGAACGACCTGAATCCGTGAACCTCGTCGACGACCTGCGCGTAGCGCGCCAGCCGGGTGCTCAGCCGTTGTGCGAGCTCGAAGCACATATCGAGACGGTGGGCGCGGATGTGAAACAGCAGATCCCCCGGCGTCGCCACCGCGGTGTGCCTCGCGCCGGCCAGCTCGACAAACGGGTGCAGCCCGGCCGGGCGGGGCGCGCCGAACAGGCGACCCCACAGACCGGATCCAATGCCGACGACGCAGGTCAACTCGCCCTCGGGGATTCGAAAGCCGACCGATCGCTTCAGGCCACTGACGTCCGCCAGGAGTTCGCGCACGCCGTCTTCGCCACCCGGGTGGACCGTCAGCACGAGGAAGATCGCGGCCTCGGTGAGCGGCGTCAGCACAGCTTGCGGCTCGGGTTGCGCCATCGCCCGTCTACGGCTTCAGCGCCACCGCGGCCTCGGGCGTCGCGACATGGAAGCTGAAGCTCTGCTCCAGATACAGCCTCACAACCTCGCCGTCGTGTGAGTCGTAGCCAATCGAGTGGTCCTGGCCAGACTCGAAGACGAAGTCCCCACCCCTGAGGCTCAACACGACAGCGCCGTCGACGCCCGGCGCCCATACGATCGGCCCGTCGAGGATCTTCCGTAGGTGCTCCAGCAGTGGGTAGCCGCCGTGCTCGGCTGTCTCGACCACGAGCCGATACTGCTCGCGTCCCAGAGCCAAGCCATAGGGCCCGGCGATCCCGCTGCAAAGCAGGCGCTCGACCGCCACCGCGATCCGAGCCGGATACTCCTCGGGCGAGTCGCCGAGCGTCATCTGCTCATGCGGTGAGGCTTCGCTGATCCCGCTGATCGCGCCAGGCCAACCGTGAAAGACGGCGACGTTCTCGGCGACCGCGATCTGGTGCGCGGCTTTGTCAAGAGCCCCGAGGTCGGTGTCATCGGCGCCGCGATCGGCGTCGCGCAGCTCGGCGCGGGAGAGCGCGAAGTCCGCTCGCGCCTCGACCAGCGGCAGAACACGACGCTGCAGCCCGGCAACACCCTCGCACGGCGCCGCGGCCAGCGGGCTCGTACGGCCGAGACTCGTCGCCGAATGCTCCCAGCCGAGCGGCCCAGTGAAATCGACGAGCCGGCGGGCCGCCAGCGCCGGAACCAAACGCTCCCGTGCCTCGCGGTCAAGCAGCTCCCAGCCAGCGTCGCTGATCGGCGCGCTCGAGCGAAGCAGGTGGTTCATAGCGCTGCCACCACAGCCGCCACCACGATCGTGAGCGGCACGCATCGCAGCCTGCGGGCCCGGTGGTCGACGCTACCTGCGTTGCTAATCGAGGCGAACACTTGGTTGGTCAGCTTGTCCTGGCGTGCGCATTGGCCCGATCGGGTCTGGCGCATGCTAACGAGACGCTCTCGCCGACGCGAACCGAACCGAGCGACGCCAGGCCGAGCTACTGCCAGACCTTGACGGAGTGCACCAGCACCGAGGCGGGGAAGACGGTCGAGGCACTCGGGGCGCCGCCCCACTCGCTCGAGGTACCGACCGCCAGATCAGCGATCAGATAGAAGCCCGAGCCGTCGTCGAACACCCACGGGTAGCCTGCTGCGGCTGCCTCGGCCTGTGTGTACTGCGCGTAGGCGATGCCGTTGACGGCCCACGTGATCAGTCCGGGCTGCCAGGCGACCTGATAGTCGTTATAGCCCGCCGAGGCGTCTGTCGACATCGTCGTGCTCTGCGTCTCGCCCCAATCCGACGGAGCCCAGGCGTGCGCGCTGCCGTAGAGCGTGGTCGTGTTGTTGAGCAGCATCTCCGCAACGTCGATCTCGCCCCAGGGATTGCTGCCGTCGGGCTGGTCAAGCCACAGACCTGACCACAATCCCTGGCCCGCCGGCATCTTTGCGCTGAAGTCGATCAGGCCGTACGTCAATGAATACTGGCCCTCGGTCGAGATCCAGCCGGAGGTGGTCGGGTAGCCGTCGCTCGGCTGGTCGGTCGCGGTCAGCGCGACCGAGGAGCCGGTCATCGTGACCTGCGAGGGCTGGAACATCGTGCCCATGCCGTGCGAGTTGTCGGCGCTCGCCGTCCAGTCCGCCGGAAGGGTCGAGCCGGTGAACTCATAGTCCTTGACCAGAGTCGTGTAGTTCGTGATCGGCGCGAAGCCCGCCGGAAGAGCCAGAATCGGAGCACCGTCCGGGGCGAACGCGGCGACGAGCGGCGCGGCAACGGCCGGGGGCGCGGGGGCCGCGGGGGCCGGCGAACCAGTGGCGCCGGTGGAGCCGGCCGCCTTGGTTGACGGTGCCTTGCGCCGTGCAATCTTCGACATCGTCATCGCGATCGTCGCCTTCGCGTGCTGCGAGGTCGCGCGGATCGTCAGCGTGCCCTTCTTGACCTGCAGTTTCACACCCACGATCGCACGGCCACGCGCGTTCGTCTTGACGCGACGCGACACCCCGCCGACATCGACGCGAACGCTGCGCGACACCTCGATGCGGTTGTGCGCGTGCGTCGTGATGACCACCAGGACGTCGTAGCGACCAGTCGATCGAACACGGTGGTGAAGCACCGATGTGCTGGCGTCAGTCCTGCCCACCGGCGCGGCGACTGCGTTGGCCGGAAAGAGCGTCGCCGCTGCGAAGAGAGAAGCGCCGACGAGGGCGAGTGCTGCGGTTGTCGTGACTGCCGTTCGAAATGGGTTCATGCATTCAAGATCGGGGCGGACCTTGAACTCTGCGACGAACGTTGCAGAATCCGGACGTTTGTATGAGCAGGGACGAGCAGGTACGACCTTCGCTGAGGCGGTTTTCAGACGGCTGCGCTCGAGCGAGACCGTCGCAGGCGTTGGCGATCCGGGCTCGCTCCCGCGCGCAGCGCGGCGCTCAGCTTCGGCGGAACTCTGCGGCTAGCCGACGAGCAGAAGCTCGGCGGTCGTCGCCCGCCTCAACCTGCGCGCGAACGGATGACCGCCGAACGAGAGGCGGCGCCTGGGGAGAACGATCAAATCGAACGATTGCGCCGCCGCCCATGCGGTGAGCGTTGGATCGCGCGTACCGACGAGGGTCCTGAAGGTAGCCCGCTCGGCCGCCGGGCCGAGGATCGTGCGCGCTTCGCGCAGCTCCTGCTCGGCCTCCTCGCGGACCACGCAGTTGACGACCTCGACGCCCGGACCGCGCCGGCAGCAGGGTGCGGGAACGGCCTGGGGCGCGAGCGACACGACCGTCAGCTGGCTGCCGGCGTCGCCCAGGCCGGCAGCCTCGCGGAGCGCCGCGACGCCGCTTTTACTCGACTCGACCAGCACGAGAACTCGCGCCGGCCGCCGTGCATGCGCGCTGTTTGACGCATCGATCCACGCAGGCGGTTGCGTCAATTGCGTGCTCATGTGCGCACGATCATAGTTCCACCTCATCCGTCTATCCAGCCATCCAAGCGTTACGGCGGTCCCTGCTGCAGGCGGGCCTCGGACGGTGGGGCTTAGGATGAGTGCATGCCCGCGCGGGTCGTGACCGGATCGGCGAGCGGCCAGCCCACCCGTCCTGCGCTCGCGCGGCCGTGCTCGAAGACGTTGACCGCGAGCCGGCGCCTGCCCCGGCGATGCTGAGCAAGCCCCGGCGGCGGCTGCGCTACCTCGCCACCAGCGGCCTGCGGCGGCGCTTTCGCGACCTCGCGCTGAGAGACACCCGACCCGATGCGTTCGCGGGGCGCGAGCGGCTCGCCCGCCGCGAGGTGTTCGTCGTCAGGGAGGACCTCGCGCGTCGCTACCTCACCGGCGCGGGCATCGAGATCGGCGCGCTGGCCCTGCCGCTGCGAGTGCCGCCCGGGGTGAGCGTGCGCTACGTCGACCACCTGCCGCGCGAGGATCTCCTCCGCGTCAACGCCGCGACGCTCGCGGTCGCCAACATCGACCCCGAGGCGATCACGCGCGTCGACATCGTCGACGACGCCGGAACGCTCGCCACCTTCGCCGACGGCTCGGTGGACTTCGTCGTCGCCAACCACGTGCTCGAGCACATGGAGGATCCGATCGACGCGCTCGGCCACATGCTGCGCGTGATCGCCGCCGGGGGGATCCTGTTCCTGACGCTGCCCGACGCCCGCCACACCTACGACGCCCCGCGGCCGCGCACAACCGTGGAGCACGTTCTGCGCGACCACCGCGACGGCCCGCAGCACTCACGCCATGAGCACTACGAGGAATGGGCTGCAATCGTCGACGGAACGCCCGCTGAGCGCCTCGCCGAGCGTGTCGCACAGTTCGCGCGCGAGGACGCCCGCCACCACTTCCACGTCTGGGAGCTCGAGGGCTTTCTCGCCCTGCTCGCGGCCGTCGAGCTGCCCTGCAGGCTCGAGCTCGCCCAGGTCAACGGCCCCGAGTTCGCCGTGATCCTCCGCAAGAGCGCCGCGGGCGAGGCAAGCTCAGCTTCGGCATAGACCGCAGGCGGCTCAGCGGCCCGGCCCGCGGTTCCGCCCGCTGGAGTGAATCGCACTGTCGTGGTCCGTCAGGACGGGATCGGCTGAGCGGCTCGGGTCGGCATGAAGCTCACCGTACCTGGGGTAGTCGGCCCGACCGATGGGTTAATTGCCTACCCGGATGGGTGATGTTGCCACCCCAACGGCAACCCTGGCGGCCGTCCGCCCTGCCCCGCGGCGCCGGCGGCGCCGGCTGCGAGGACTCCGGCTGCTCCCGCCGCACCCAGGCGCAGCCGGCCGAGACGGCCGGCTGCTAGGACTCCGGCTGCTCCCGACGCACCCAGGCGCAGCCGGCCGAGAGGTCTTCGACGCCCAGCGCGGCGGCGACATTGAGCCACATTCCGTGGCGGAAGAACTCGTCGACGGCCTCGGGCTCGGCGCCGGAGCGCTGCTGGACGTGAAGGACGAGCTGGGCGTAGCGCGTACGCACAGCCTCGCGGATCTCCGGCTGCGCGCAGGCGGCGTAGGCCTGGTGCTGGAGCAGCAGGTAGTCGCGGTGGGTGTGCAGCAGCTCGATGTAGGCGAGCCCCATCACCTTCAGCACGTCCACCCCGGGCGCGGCGCTCTCGCGCTCGAACCCGGCGGCCGCGCCGGCGAAGGTGTCGGTGACCAACTCGAACGCCCGCTCGACAGCGGCAAGGAACAGCTCCTGCTTGCTCGCGAAGAGGCTGAACACGTAGGGCTGGGCGACGCCGACGCGACGCGCGATGCGCTCGACCGGAGTTCCGTGCAGCCCGCCGATCGCGAACTCGTGCACCGCCGCGTCGATCAGCGCGTCGCGTCGCTGCGCCGCGGGCACGCGCGGGCGCCCAGGGGCGCGCGCAGGTGTGGTCGCGGTTGGGTTCATCGGCGCAGATCCGATGCTACGCGAAGCTCAGGCGGTCCCGCAGAGCGCTCGGGGGCGCGCGCCGGCGGTCCCGCCGCGGTGGCTTCGGCCGCGCCGTGAGCGGCGGCGGTCGCGCGCGTGCTGAACGGGAATGCCGCGGCGATCAGCGAGCCCGCGCCGAGCACGCCGACGCCGACCCACAGTGCGGGAACCAGTCCGTTGACGAAGGCCTGCGAGCTCGCGTACCCGCCGTGGCTTGAGAACACCGTCGCGAGCACGGCCACGCCGAGCACGCCGCCCAGCTCACGGATCGCGTTGGTCGCTCCTGACGCCTGCCCGGCCTGGTCGGTGCGCACTGAGGCGAGCACCGCGTTGGCCGCCGGCGCGAAGACGAGCGCCATGCCGGTGCCGGCGAGGATGAACGGTCCGATCGCGCTGGCGTAGGTCTCGTGGATCCCGGCCAGCGCCGCCAGCCAACCGAGCGCGATCGCCTGCAGCGCGAGCCCGGCGATCATGAACGGCCGGCTGCCCCAGCGCTCCGAGAAGAACCCGGCCAGCGGCGAGACGATCATCGTCGCCCCGGTCCAGACGAGCAGCTTCAGCCCGGCCTGGAAGGGCGTGTTGTGCAGGACGTTCTGGAGGAACTGGCTGAGGAAGAAGATCGAGCCGAACATCCCGAAATACATCGCGAACGACACGATGTTGGTGATCGTGAAGCCACGGCTCGAGAAGAAGTTGAGCGGCAGCATCGGCTCAGCGGTCGCCAGCTCGTAGCGCACGAAGGCCGCCAGGAGCAGCGCGCCCAGCACTAGCGAGGCGATGATCTCGGGGTTGGTCCAGCCCAGCGACTGGACGCGCACGAGCGCGTAGACGATCGCGAACAGCCCGACGCCGCTGAGCACCAGCCCGCGCAGGTCGAGCCGGCCCTCGGAGCCCCGGCTCTCGACCAGGCGCGACGCCGCGAGCGGCACGACGGCGAGACCGATCGGCACGTTGATCCAGAAGATCCAGTGCCACGAGCCGAGCTGGATCACACCGCCGCCGACGAGCGGCCCGAGCGCGACGGCGATCCCGCTGATCCCCGACCAGACGCCGAGTGCGATCCCGCGACGCTCGGGCGGGAACGCGTCCGCGAGCAGCGTGAGCGTGAGCGGCGTGACGATCGCCGCGCCGACACCCTGCGTCGCGCGGGCCGCGATCAGCAGCCCGATCGTCGGCGCAATCGCAGCCGCGGCCGAGGACACGGTGAACAGCGTCAGCCCGGCGATGAACATCCGCTTGCGCCCGAAGCGGTCGCCGAGCGCGGCGCCGGTCAGCAGCAGGACCGCGTAGGCCAGCACGTAGGCGTTGACGGTCCATTCGAGCGTCTGGATCGAGGCTCCCAGATCGCGGTGGATGCTGGGCAGCGCGATGCTGACGACGAGGTTGTCCAGGACCACCATGAACAGCGCCACCGAAACGAGCCCGAGCGTCCAACCCCTGCGGTGATGTTCCGTCGCCTGCGTCATCGCTGCCGACCCTTTCTTAGTGAGTGCTAACTATGCAGCATCTTAGCAGCCGCTAAGAATCTGTCAAGGGACGCGCTTCGCGCGTCGGCGGGACTTCGCGCGTCCAGCCGGGCAGCGCGCGCTCGCGGCGGGCGCCGGCCGCGAGCGGCCGGATAGGCTGTGCTCGATCACCCCTCACCACAACGAGCGAAGCGAGGAGCAGCAGATGAGCGTCGACGGGACTTGGAAGATCGTTGTGCAGACGCCGATGGGCCCCCAGGAGTCGACCGTCGAGCTGGTCAGCGACGGCAGCGCGCTCACCGGCACCCAGAGCGGCAACGAGGGAGCCAGCCCGATCTACGCCGGCAGCGTCGACGGCGACACGGCGACCTGGAAGGTCGATATCACGCGCCCGATGGCGCTCTCGGTCACCTTCACCGCGACGGTCGACGGCGACTCGATCTCGGGCACGGTCAAGGCGGGCATGTTCCCCAAGTCGGGCTTCAGCGGCTCGCGCGCCTGAACGGCGGCGGACGCTCCGGCGGCGGCGGGATCGTGGTCAGCGCGGGCGCCCCGCTCGGCCAGATCAGCAGCACGCGGCAGGGGGCGTGGTCGATGACGAAGCGGGCCGCCCGGCCGAGGCTGCGCGGTCCCAGCCGCTCGAGCTCCCCGTCGCGGGCGAGGATCAGCAGATCCATCCCCCCGGCGGCCGCCACCACCTCGCGCTCCACACGCCCGCGGCGCATCGCGGTTCTCGCCGGGCGTCCGAGCGCGGCGGCGGCCTGTGCGAGCAGCTCCTGCGCGGCCTGCGTCGAGATCGCCTCCAGCGCGTCGGCCGGCGCCGCCGGCACGGCGTGCTGGCGCCCGAGCAGGGCGTCGCGTGCCGCGCGCACCACGCCCTGAGCCTCGTCGTCGTCGACGTGCAGGAGCGTCACGTCGGCGTCGGCGGGCAGCGTGGCGCCGGCCTCGGCGACGGTGGCCTGCCAACTGTCTTCGGTGATCCAGCCGAGCGCGCGCATGTCTCCTCACACCTTCAGGCCCAACCATAGACGGACGGTGGCGGTGAGCATCGCCGCGGGCACCGTCAGCGCACCGAGGCGAACGAACACGCCGAGCTCGACGTCGGCTTCCTGCGCGTGCATTACGCGCCGCCACAGCAGCGTGGCGAGCGAGCCGACGTAGGTCACGTTGGGCCCGATGTTCACGCCGATCAGCATCGCGAGCACGCCACCCGGTCCTCCGGCGACGGCCACCGGGATCAGCATCAGCGTCGCGGGCAGATTGTTGACCAGGTTCGCGAGGACCGCGCTCAGCGCCGCGATCGCCAGCAGGTCGGGGAAGGTCGTCCCGATCGGAAGCACCGCACGGACCGCGGAGTCCAGGCCGGCGGCACTCGCGGTCGCGACGATCACACCGAGCCCGAGCACGAACACGAGGAAGCCGGGCTCGAGCGTGCGCGCGAGCGCCAGCGGGCTGCTCGTGCGTGAGGCGAGCGCCGGCAGGCTGATCGCGGTCGCGCCCGCGAGCGCGACCCAGACGGGGGCGATCCCGGCGAGCGAGCTGAGCGCAAAGCCGGCCAGCGTCAGGGCGAGCACGGCCGCGGCGAACCGCGGCAGCCTCGGCGGGGGCAGCGTCTGGCCGGCGAAGTGACGCGAACGACCGAGGTCGGCGGCGAAGAAGCGCCGCAGGACGAGCCATTCAACCAGCACCACCCCCAGCGTCGGCAGGGCCATCAACGCCGCGAAGCGGGTGAAGGACAACCTGCTCGCGTGGAAGGCAAGCAGGTTCGTCAGGTTGGACACCGGCAGCAGCAGCGACGCGGAGTTCGCCAGGTGCGCGCAGGCGTATACATGCGGACGCGACCGCGTCCGCAGCCGCGTCGCGGTCACGAACACGATCGGGGTCAGCAGTACGACGGTGGCATCGAGACTCAGCACGGCGGTGACTGCCGAGGCGATCACGACCACCAGAGCGAGCAGGCGCCGCGGGCTCCCGCGCGAGCCGCGCGCCATCAGCGCACCCAGTGCGTCGAACAGTCCTTCGCGTCGCGCGCCCTCCGCGATCGCCAGCAGCGCCGCCAGGAAGCCGACCGTCGGGGC
>JBEKNK010000046.1:0-21284 GCA_049522915.1 Solirubrobacteraceae bacterium
AGGCGCCGCGGGCTCCCGCGCGAGCCGCGCGCCATCAGCGCACCCAGTGCGTCGAACAGTCCTTCGCGTCGCGCGCCCTCCGCGATCGCCAGCAGCGCCGCCAGGAAGCCGACCGTCGGGGCGAGCGCGCGCAACGCGTCAAGCGCCGACGTGAAGCCGATCGCACCGACCGCCACGAGAAGCGCAGCCCCGCCGCCGGCCGCCAGCGCCTGCGGCAGGCGCCGCGAGTGGGCCACCGCGGCCGCGAGCGTCACCGCGAGCACGACGAGCGCGACCGCGAGCGCCGGGCCGTCGGTCACGCCGGCGACCCTCCCGCCGCCCGACGGTTGCGACGATCAGATTCGCGCCAAGCCACAGCCACGCTCCTCGCCAAGGACACGACCAGCATATGTGGACGCGCGTGGGCCCATGGCGCCGATCGCCATGCGCCCGCGGCCCGCGCGTGGGAGAGTGCGCGCATGGCGCCCGAGGACTCCCCTGTGACGATCGAGGAGGCGACATCCTCCTCTCCGGAGATCCTCGCGGCCCTCGCCAGCCTGGTCGGCCAGCTCTCCTCCTCGGCGCCCGCCCCGAGCGCGACGCAGATCGAAGCGCTCGTCGCCTCCGATGCGACGGCGCTGCTGCTCGCGCGCGAGCGCGAAGGACGCATCGTCGGCATGCTGACGCTCGCCGTGTTCAGAGTCCCGACCGGTGTTCGCGCCTGGATCGAGGACGTCGTGGTCGACCGGGACGCGCGCGGGCGCGGGATCGGGGCGCAGCTCACGCTGGAGGCGCTGCGGCTGGCGGCCGACGCCGGCGCCCGCACCGTCGAGCTGACGTCGCGACCGAGCCGCGAGGAGGCCAACCGGCTGTACGCAAAGCTCGGCTTCCGCCGCCGCGAGACCAACGTGTACCGCTACGACGAGCGCTCGAGCGCCTGAGCAGCTCGCGGGGCGCCGGCGAAGACCTGCGACGATGCGTAGAGCAGCGCCGTTGCGCCGGCGCTGCTCTACGGGCCATCGCTCTCGCTCCCGTCCTGGCGGACGATAACCGCTGGCGACCGCGATTGCGAACCCCAACCGCACAGCGTCTGATGAGACTTCCCAACACCGCCCTCGCGCTCGGCCTCGCGGCGACGCTCGCCGCCTGCGGCTCGAGCACGCCGACGAAGGTCGCGGCCGGCACGAGCACGACCGCGAGCACGACCTCCCGCCCGAAGGCGCAGAGTCGGGGCTCCTCCTCCACCTCCTCGAGCACCGCCTCCTCCACCGCCTCTTCGACGAGCGCCTCGTCGACCGCGAGCTCGACCACGACCCCCAGCTCGTCGAGCTCGAGCAGTTCGAGCAGTTCGACGGTGACGACGCGCACCGAGACCGCGCCGGCCTTCGTCGGAACCAACCCGACGAGCGCCACCGCGGTCGGTCACGACCTGGCCGCAGCGATCGCGGTGCTCGCGCGCCACGGCTACACGCCGCTTGGCACTGCGACCTACGACGCCGGCGACACGCTGCGGGTGCTCATCGGCCGCCGGTCGGGGACGGCCGATGAGCGTGCGTTCTTCTTCGACCAGACGATCTACCTCGGCACCGACTCGAGCACGCCGAGCGGGCAGATCACCCTCGCCGGCCAGAACGACACGGAGGCGACGCTCGCCTACGGGATCTACCGCCCCGGCGCGAGCAGCCCGAGCTCCACACGGCTCGTTCACTTCGCGCTCGACATGGGCCAGCTGAGCGCGCTGGACCCGCTCCCGAGCGTGACGGCGCGCCGCTAGGGACCGACGCTGCCGCCGGTCGTGCCGGTCGTCCCCGTGGCGCCGGTGGCCCCCGTGGCGCCGGTCGCGCCGGTGGCGCCGGTCGGTCCGGTCGGTCCCGTGACTCCGGTGCCGCCACCGGGCGAGGTCGCCCACTGGACGGGGATCGGCGTGAGCGCGAGCAGCGCCGGCCAGGTCGCGGCGTCCGCGATGCCGGTCGGCGGAAGGCCGCGCGAGAGCTGGAAGTCCTCGAGCGCGGACTGAGTGGTGGCGTCGAAGATCCCGCTCGTGGGTGTCTGGGGCTCAGCCGCCGCGAGGTGCTCCTGCAACCAGACGACCTGGTCGCCGCGCGAATGCAGGGCGAGCACCGGCCACGACTGATCGACGCTCACGGGCGCGGTGTCGGTCAGCGGCGCGCTCAGCGCGCCCCACATCGTCGCGGTCGCCGACTGCCAGTCCCACCACGAGAGGCCCGGCGCGCCGTAGGCCGCCGCGACCTGGCGGAAGCGTTCGATCTGCGCCGCTGGCACCCCGCCGTAGAGCTGCCCGAGCGGCAGAATCGGGCGGCCGTAGATGCGATTCTGGACGAAGGTGTGGGCGTAGGCCGCGTCCGGGTCCTGGCCGATCGTGTGCCAGTAGAGCTGCGGCAGGTCGTACTGCGCGCCGCCCGGGCCGAGGAAGACCGAGTAGGGCACCGACTCGTGATAGTCGACGTAGGGGAACGAGGCCAGGCCGATCGGATAGCTCTCCCCGACGCCTGCGCGCAGGTCCTGCATGTAGGTCTGCGCCGCCGCGTACTTGCCGTCGTATTCGACCTCGGCGTCGATCACGAGGCAGTCGGCGCCAGCCTCGACCGCGCGGATTCCCAGCGCAGCCTCCTGCGCCGGACGGTTGCCGTAGACGTACTGCCAGGCGCAGATGTCCAGACCGAGAGCGTGGACGGCAGCGACCAGCGCGGGACTGAACTGCGACCAGTAGTTCGAACCGCCGTCCGAGCTCTTGACGAAGAGGGTCTTGATCCCGGCCGCCTGCGCCTGGGCGGCGATCGCCGCGAGGTTGCCGCCGTCGGACTGGTTCAGGTACCAGATCCACATGCCCGGGGCGTCGAGCGCCGCGCTGGTCGGTGCGGCGGTGTCCACGGTGCCGCCGGCCGGCGGGGGCGCCGGCCGCGGAGGCGCCGGGCGAACCGCGATCGGTCCGTAGAGCTTCGACTTCACGCTCGAGGACGCGGCGACCCAGATGCGCCCGCTGGAGGCGCCGGCGGGAATCGTCACGGCAAGCCCGTGATTGGTCGGGCGCAGCACCGCGCCGAGCGGGTGGGTGTGGCCGGCGCTCGCGTGGGCGAGGGGGAAGAACACGATGAAGCCCTGCCGGAGGTTGTGCCCCCGCAGGACGAGCTCGCCGGTGATCTGAACGATCTGGGGATTCTTCGCGCAGACCGTCGCTCGCACCTTGTAGCAACGCGCCGACGTGATGACCGGCGTCGCAGGCTCATGCCTCGCGGCCCGCCGAACGGTCACCGCCCTGTTCGGCGTCGTCCTGGCGAGTGTCGCCGTGGCCGGTGCCGCGGCGGCCGGGGTGGTCGAGGCCGGGGTGGAGACCGGCGCGGTCACGGCGCCGGTCGGGGGGTCGGCCTGCGCCGAGGACGCACACAGCGCGAGCGCGAGCGCAGCGAGCGCGAGGGTCCGGGATATCTGCGTGGAAGAAGTCATCAGACGATGCCCTGCGAGGGCCCCCCAGATGAGCTGAACACGCCAGAGCCGGCGACGTCGCGGTGGTGGTGCTTCCCTCCAGTTGCTTAACGGCCCCGCCGCGAGTGACCTCAAGAGCGTAGCGCGCGGCTGAAACATTGCTCTCAGCGGGCTCCGCGACGCGGGCCGGACCTCACAGGCGTCGCCGCAGCCGCGCCCACAGGCCGGGCCTGCGGGGCTGCTTGGCCTGCCAGTCCTCCTTCAGCGGCAGTCTGCCCGCCGTGCGGGCGCGCATCACGCACGCCGTGTGGGCGTGGCGGCGCCGGCTGTGGTCGCCCTCGGGGAAGAGCAGCATGTGCTCCGAGAGCGCAGGCAGGTGACGCCCGCAGATCGGGCAGCGGTACGTCGCCGGCTTGCGGTTCGCCGCCGGACGCACCTCCCACCACGCCGCGGGAGGCAGGGTCACGGCTGCCCCGCGCGCGGGGTCCGAGGGTTTGTCACAAATAGACTCGTCGCAGAAGCATGGCATCGCGCAAGCGCATCCTTCCCTCGCCGGCCCGTCCGGCGTCCCTGGCCTCCGCCGCCCGCGCGGGAGCCGACTACGGTGTCAGCGACCAGCCGGACTGGCGCACGGTGGCCTGGCGCAACCACCTGCGCGCCGTCACCGTCGACGGCCGCCGCATCCACCTCGTCGACATCGGCTCGGGGGTGGCGCCCCCGATCGTCTTCGTGCACGGGCTCGGCGGTCGCTGGCAGAACTGGATCGAGAACATCCCGCACGTCGCCGGCGAGCGGCGCGTGGTGGCGTTCGACCTGCCCGGCTTCGGCCGCTCGCAGCTCCCGAGGGAGCCGATCTCGATCACCGGCTACGCCGCGGCGCTCGACCGACTGTGCGACCTGCTCGAGCTCGAATCGGTCGTGCTGGTCGGCAACTCGATGGGAGGAGCGATCGCCGCCGAGACGGCGCTGCGTTACCCCGCCCGCGTAAAGCGGCTCGTGCTGGTCTCGCCGGCGGCGATTTCGATCAGGGACTTCAACCCGGCGCCGGCCGCTGCGCTGATGTCCGCGATCAACCGCACTCCGCTCGGCAGCCCGGCCGGGATGCGCGCGACGATCGGACGTCGGCGCGCTCGTCACCTCGCATTCGCGACGCTGCTCAGACATCCCACGCTGATCGCCACCGACACCCTCTTCGAGCTCGTCGGGGGACGCGGGGCGCCCGGGCTCACGGGCGCCACGATGGCGATGATCGCAAACGACCTGCGCGGCGCCTTCCCGTCGATCGCGACGCCCGCGCTGGTCGTTCACGGCCGCGACGACATGCTCGTCCCCGTCGCCGATTCGGTCTGGCTCGCCGAGCAGCTGCCCAACGCGAGGCTCGAGATCTTCGAGGACACCGGTCATCTGTCGATGCTCGAGCGTCCGGTTCGCTTCAACAGGCTGCTGCTGCGCTTCGCGTCGTCGTAGGGCCCACCAGATCAGGTCGAGGGCCGCAACGGCACGGCTGTGTCGGCGCGATCGCGGTTGCTGAAGTCCGGGCCGTCGCAGATCGGCTCGGCGGCCTGCGGCAGCACCAGCTCGAGATCGTCGAGCAGGGTCACGTTGTTGGCCGACAGCGTGACCGCAACGCCGATCGTCCGGTTGCACGCGTCGAACTCGAACACCGCGTAGTCGGCCCCCTCGAGTGTGTACAGGAGCTCCCACTCCGAGCCGGCGAGCGAGCCGGGCAGCGCAACCGCGTAGGCCGAGCCCAGTGCGACGCCCGGCGTGTTGCTCAGCTTGGTGGCCAGCGCCAGAATTCGCGAGTGTGGCGTTCCGCCGGTCGGCGTGGTGGCCTGGATCAGCTCCGAGTCGTCCGCCTGTGACGGATTCACGAAGCCCGCCACGGCGGCGCCGTGCGGCCCGGCCAGCAACTCGTCGGTGTAACCGGAGGGCAGCAGCGCCACGAGATCCGAGCTGCGGTAGGACACGTAGCGAAGGCCGCTGTTGGAAGCGTCGACGACGATGCGCGTCACGAGCACCGCGACCGCGACCGCGGCCAAACAGATCAGCAGGCCGTGCCAGCTGAGGATCGGCCGGTAGCGGAACTGACGGGCACCGCAGTAGGGACAGCTGTGGCTCCCGGCGTTGATCTCGACCGAGCAGTTGTGGCAGATCCGCGTGCGGGGGGCCTCGACTGTCTGCTCCTCGCCGTTCATCGCGAGTCCGAACTGTAGGGACGCGCGAGGTAGCTCGTGAGGTCGAACCGCCGCAGCTCGCGGCGAAAGCGCCGCTGCGAGTCGGGCCACAGGATCGAGTGGCCGCCGGCGTCGAGGTACCAACTGGCGCAACCGCCGTCCTCCCAGACGGTCCCACGGGCGCGCCGGCGCACGGCGCCGACGAACGCCGCCTGCGCGTCGGCGCGCGGCTCGATCGCCGCGATCGCGCGCTCGTCCATCACACGCAGCGCGTCGAGCAGGTAGCCGATCTGGTTCTCGATCATCAGCAGCACCGAGGTGTGTCCGAGACCGGTGTGGGGGCCGAGCATCATGAAGAGGTTCGGAAAGCCGGCGATCGTCGTGCCCTTGTATGCCTGCGGGCGCCCGGCCCAGTGCTCGGCGAGCGTGCGGCCGTCACGCCCGCGGATGTGGTGTGAGGCCGGCGGGTCGGTGACGCTGAAGCCGGTCGCGGCGACGATCGCATCCGCCGCCCGCTCGACACCGTCGGCCGCCAGCACGGAATTGGCGCGGATCTCGGTCACGGCGTGCGGAACCAGCGTCACGTTGGGCTTCGCCAGCGCAGGGTAGTAGCGATTGGAGACCAGGATCCGCTTGCAGCCGAGGCGATAGTCGGGCCGCAGCCGCTCGCGCAGCAGAGGGTCGGCCACCTGGCGCTCCAGATGGCGGCGCGCGAGCGCCTCGAGCGGGCGGTTCAGCTGCGGATGGCGAAAGCCGAGCACGAGCGCGTCTCGCGTGGAGGCGATGGCGTCGCGAACCGCCCGCTGGGCGAACGGGACGGCGCGGAACAGCGCCTGCTCGCTCGCGCGAATCGCTCGGTCGGGATGCGGCAGGATCCACGGTGGCGTGCGCTGATAGACCGCCAGCTCGCCGGCGAGGGGGGCGAGCTCGGGGACGATCTGGATCGCCGACGCGCCGGTCCCCAGGAGCGCGACGCGCGCACCGCGCAAATCGACGTCGTGGCGCCAGGCCGCGGAATGGAAGAGCGGACCCTCGAAACGCTCGATGCCGGGGAGCGCCGGCAGCGCCGGCTCCGAGAGAGCGCCCATCGCAGCCACCAAGACGGCGGCACCGAGCATCCCGGACGACGTCTCAAGCAACCAGCGCCCGCCCTCGTCCTCCCAGCGGCATTCGTGCACCGTCACGCCGAGCCGCAGGTGCGGACCGAGATCGAAACGCTCGACGCAGGCGCGCAGGTAGTCCCAGATCTCACGCTGGAACGAGAACGTGCGCGACCAATCGGGATTCGGCGCGAAGGAGAACGAATACAGGTGCGACGGGACATCGCACTGAGCGCCGGGATAGCTGTTCGCGCGCCACGTGCCGCCCACCTCCGACGCGCGTTCGAGGACGACGAAGTCCTCGATCCCCGCCGCCCTGAGGCGGATGGCGGCGCCCAGCCCCGAGAACCCGGCGCCGATGATCGCGATGCGTGCGGCGGCGCTCACCGGCACACCGTAGTTGGTCGAGCGCCGGCCCCGCCCGCCTGCCGGCGAGGCGAGCGGGCCGGCGCGAAGTGCGACCGCGTGCGGACTCACCGCGTACGATTTGAGGCAGTGGGGAGTATCCGGGTACGGAGAGTGGCGTGCGCATCGCTCGTCGCCATGGTCGCGGCGATGTGGCTGTGCGCCGGCGCGCTCGCCGCGACCACGCCGGCGCCGCTGATGACCTACATCACGGGCCTCGACAAGCCCGTCCCGCAGGTCTGGGTCTCGGGCATCGACGGCAGCGCCGCCGTGGACCTCGGGCCGGCGAGCAGCGCACTGATCAGCCCCAGCGGAATCGACGTCGCGGCGATCAGCATCCAGAAGGGCGCCACCTCGAGGACATCGACGCTGTCGCTGTACACGACCAGCGGCGGCACGCCGGTGACGATCCTCGACACGCAGCAGTTCACGCAGGTGCTCGCGTGGTCGCACGACTCGAAATACCTCCTCGTGACCGTGGGCGCGAGCCCGGCGCAGTTGCGCGTGATCGACACGGGGACCGACGCGAGCCACACGCTCGCCACCGGCGTCATCGACGGGGCCAGCTTCGCCCCCGACAGCTCCGACCAGGTCGTCTACGCGCGGGCCGCCGTGAACACCGCCCGCGTGAACATCTACACCGCCTCGGCGACCGGCGCCGGCACGCGAGCACTGACGCACGACGGGCTGAGCGAATATCCGCTGTGGGGGCCGCACGGCATCGTCTACTCGCACGAGACCCCGCGGCCCAAGAACCCCTACCCCGCGCTGCAACTGTGGTTCATGAGCTCGACCGGATCGGGCGCGCACGAGCTGACCACGACCACCGTCCAGGCGTCGCAGGAGGGGCTTGCACCGATCGCGTTCTCCTCAAACGGCGAGCATCTCCTCGCGAACCTCGTCGGACCGGCGGGCTCAGACCAGGCCGAGGCCTACGCGGTCGCCCTCAACGGGGGCAAGGCGACCGCCCCGCGCGACGTGACCGGGCAGGGCAACGGAAACATCGGCGACGCGATATCCGCCGATGGCAAGACGATCCTCGTGACCAAGGGCGTCGCCGACAACCTGGCGCCGCTGTCGATCGAGACGATCCCATGGTCGGGCGGTACGCCGACCACGGTCGTCGCGCAGGGCGCCTACGCGAGCTGGGACCTCTAGGACGGCCAGCGGCCGTTGCGCTCGAAGTAGTTCCTCGCCCGCTCCTCCGCGTCGCGCGCGCGGTCGCCGTCGACTCCGACGCGGTAGAGCCAGGCGATCAGCCAGCTGGCGAGACCGGCGCCGATCAGCCCCGCTCCTCCCACCAGTGAGGTTTCGCTGCCGAAGCACATCGCGACCACCCCGGCGAGCACCGCGAGCGCGGGAATGCCGTGACGGGTGAAGCGCAGCAGCAGCGGCGTCGGCGCCGGCTTGGCGGCCGGCCGCGGCGGCTCGTGCCGGCGGTCGCGCAGTGGCGGCAGCGGGCGGGCGCGAGCCGGCCCGCGCGTGACGTGCGGGCGCACGCGCTTGGGCAGCCTCGAGTCCATCAAACGAGGCTACTCCACAGCACCTCGCCGCTCCACGCCAGGCGAGGCGTCGCTCTCGTGATTGACGCGGGTGCGCCGGGCACGCCACCCCAAGAAGGCATCAGATCCTCAGCCGAGCGCGGAGAACGAGGCGTCGCTGCCTGCGAATGCCAGCTCGAGATCGCCTGCGCCGACGCTCGCCGACGCGAGCGTGACGCCGAACGGGAGCGCACCCAGCGAGCGTGAGCAGGTCGTGCGCTCGCGCGCCGCGGCGAGCTGCGCGCCGGACGCGCTCACGCCGCCCTGGATCAGCGCGATGATCTCGAAACGCAGGTCGATGCCGGACACGTCGGGCGCCAGGCGGACCTCGAAGGAGCGACCGCGCGGCCCCAGCAGGTCGATCCGGCCGGGGAAGAGATCGACGCGCGGGTTGCGGGTCAGCCCCTCGAGCGCGCTGCGTGGCAGCGCGTCGATGCATGCGCGCGTGGCGAGCAGGTCGAGCACCCCGGCCGGCGGCAGCGTTGCCTCGATCGTCAGGGAGCCGATCGCTCCCTCCAGGCCGGTCAGGCTGCGCAGGTGAACGTCGCGCAGCGTGGCGCGCAGAGCCAGCGGCGGCAGGCCGTCGATGTGCGCGCCGGTGGCGCTGATGCTGACCGAGTCCAGACGGCCGTGCACGATCTGCCAGAGCACGGGCGTCGAGCCGAAGCCGACCTTCGGGGCGACGCCGATGCGGGCCTGGACCGCGTGGGCGACGGCGTCGCCGATCAGCTTGCGTGCAACCAGCTCCCCGGCGACGAGCGGGATCGCGAGGAACGCCGCGAGCATCAGCAGCCGGCGGAGGATTGGGAAAAGCAGCAGCGTCGAACCAGTTTCTGGCTCGGCGACGCTGATTCCTGCATCGCGGCGGGCGCGAGGACGACGGATCCGCGAGGTCGCCATGGCCGCGTCCGGGCGTGCGAGGCCCTACCGGGATCGGCCCTCAGTCGTTGCGGAGGATCGGCCCGGTCGCCACGACCTGGAAGGCGCTGCCGGGAACCGACTTCAGGCTGTCGAGCGCGGCGTCGTTCCAGCGCGGGTCCGTCGCCCCCTGGAAATACCACGGGCTGCCGTTGTCGGCGAGGATCAGCCCGTAGGTCTTCATCGCCCGCAGGATGATCCGCGCGACGCGGGGGAAGCCGGCGATGTCGAAGCTCGCCTTCAGCCGCAGGCGCAGCCCCATTGGCGGCAGGTCGGGGTTGGTGGAGCTCGAGGCGAAATGCGTCGCCGGATGGATGAAGCCGGCCTGAGTGGTGGGCGCCGTGAAGCGGATCGCGTGGTTGATGTAGCCGCGCTGGATCTCGTCGTAACGGATCAGGCCGGCGAAGATCGGCAGGCCCGCCGCGTCGGCCGAGGTCCAGCCATTCGGACGCAGGCGGTTCGAACGCAGGTCGAATACCGCACCGGAGGCCGCGTTCCAGGAGCCGTCGGCGCGCGGGTAGGCGGAGTAGAGCTCGTAGAGCTTGCAGACGCCGGACTGCACGACCAGCACGTGACGGTCGCCGGTCGAGCTCGCGCCGCCCTCGACCGGCGCTCCGGGCGGGATCGGGTAGGGGCCCTTGTCGGACTGGGCGCCGTAAGCGGTGAAGTGGATCGCGACCTTTGGCTGGTCGGCGGGCACCACGGCGTATGGGATCCCGTAGGTCAGGTTCGAGCCGAAGTCGGGGTGCAGGTCGATGTTCGCGCCGATCGACGCGATGTAGGCGCTCGAGAGCGGGCTGACCGGCAGCTTGGAGATGTTCTCGTGCCAGGCGTTGTTTGCGGGGAAGACCTCGCAGCCGCCGGTCCCGGTGCCCAGCGGGTAGCCCGCCGCGGCGAGCGTCACGGCGGCGGCGGCGGCGAGTGCGAGCAGCACCGCGGCCGCGGCGATCGAGATACGGCGGAACGGCATCAACGTGCATCCTCGCAGGCGCTGCAGGCGCTCTCGGCGTGTGTACTAGTGGGTCTTCCGGCGCGGCGGGTGTCGCGGCAGCCGCGCTTGGCACGGCGCTGGGGCTGGGCCAGCCGCGGCGTCCGCGATACTGGTCCGGATGAGCGACGCGGTCCGGATCTTCGCCGAGCACGCCCCGGAGTACCACGCACTACGGCGGCGGCTGGTCCCGGGACTCGATGCGCTCTACGAGAGCGCGACGGACCTGCTCGCGTTGCGCGGCGGAGCGGTCGAGCGCGTGCTCGACCTCGGCGCGGGAACCGGCATCCTCAGCGCCCACGTCGCGCGAGCGCACCCCGACGTCGCGCTCGTGCTGCTCGACGGGGCCGAGCCGATGCTGGCGCAGGCGGAGCGCCTGCTCGCCCCGAGGGAGGTCACGCTCGTGCTCGCCGACCTGCGTGACCCGCTCCCAGCGGGGCCCTTCGACGCCGTCGTCTCGGCGCTCGCGATCCACCACCTCGACGACGAAGCCAAGCGCGACCTCTGCGCGCGAGTGCTCGAGCTGCTGCGGCCGGGCGGTGTGTTCGTCAACGCTGAGCAGGTTCGCGCGCCGACGGCCTGGCTGGCGGAGCGACAGCGCGAGGCGTGGGTGGCGGCCTGCCGCAAGGAGGGCGCGAGCGAGCACGAGCTGGAGGGGGCGCTGGCGCGGATGGCCGCCGACCGCTCGACCGACACCGAAACGCAGCTGCGCTGGCTGCGCGAGCTTGGATACGCCGATGTGGACTGCTTCTACAAGCGCTGGCACTTCGCGGTCATCGCGGGCTGGCGCCGGCAGCAGGGCTGAGCGCGGCGACGGGGCGCCGGCGCCGCTCAGGACCGCACGCTGAAGTGGAGTGTCCTGCTCACCGTGCTCGCAGAGCCCCGCAGCGTCAGGGTCGCAATGTAGCTGCCGACCGCCAGCGTGCGGCCGGCCACGAGCCTGATCGACACGCGGTTGATGCCCCTGCGGCCGGCGAGCGTGAGCGAGCCGACCGTCCTGTACTTCGGCGGCGTGCCGCTGCGGCGGGCGATCCGCACGACGATCGTGGCCGACGCCGAGAGCGTGACCGCGAGTGCGAAGCTCCGGCCCCGGAGCACCGGCGCGGAGGGCGCACTCGCGCCCGTGATGCGCGCCAGCACGGCCACGCGCAGCGACGACAGCGGCGCCGTCGCCGACGTCCACGCCGGGTCGGAGTTGTCGGCCGACGGGTCGTTGGTCAGGTCGGTCGCGCTGGCGGGGAAGGTGCAGCCGCTGGCGACGGCGCAGCTGGCCGGGATCGTGTAGATGTCGCCGGTGGGCTTGGCCCCCGAAACCTGGTGGGCGTCGAAGACGATCTTCGAGCCGGCGAACCGCGCCTGGCCGAAGGTCCAGCCGGCGGGCTGGGCGAGCACCTCGGTGACCGGCTTGAGGCCCGGAACGCCCGCCACCGGCGTCGTGTAGATGCCCGTGTTCGGCGCGGAGGGGTCGACCAGCAGCAGCGTGCTGCCGTCGGTGGAGAGCGACAGCGACGTCGGGCCGCTGCCGTCGTCGCTGACGAACTCGTTGTCGTAGATCACCACGGGAGCGGAGTTCTCGGAGGCGGTGCCGAAATGCACGGCGTACTGGCACGAGCTCTGCTCGACGCCCTGGGCGTTCGGGTACTGGTACGCGCAGCCCTGCGACTGAACCCACGCGGCCTGCGTCGCGTCCGCCGGGTCGGGCGCGCCGTCGAACCCGGCGGCGGGCTCGCTCTCGGCGTTGGTGTTCGACCACTGCGTGACGACGGCGTTCGGGGCGAGCGGACGCTCCACGAGCGCGGTCGCGGGGGTCCCCGGGGAGGTCGGCAGGATGCCCGTCGTGAGCGAGGAATCGAACAGCTCCTGGCCATCGGCGGTGATGCGCGGCTGGGACTCGTAGTAGGCGGCGCCGGTCGCCGCCGCGGCCGGCGGACCGAACTCGCTGAGCGCCCCGTTGTGGAGCTCGAAGGTGGCGGAGCAGTCGGCGCCGCACGCAGCCGGCAGGCTGGGGGTCGCGTAGGCGCTCGTCAGGCCGGTGAACAGCACCACCGTGCCGTCGTTTTGGAAGACGTCGGGCGAGCTCACCGTCCCCGTCGGCAGCAGCGCCGCGAGCGGCGGCGACGCCGCCGAGATCAGCTCGTGCGGGTCGGCGCCGTTGTCGTCCATCGCCCAGATCCCGTTGCTCGCAGTCCAGACGATCTGGCCTGTCGCAGCGGTCGACGCCAGCGCGTCGCGGCCGCTCGCGAGCACCGCGATCAGCCCGCAGGCCAGGGCGATTGCCGCCGCCAGCCCGCGCCGCCGCACGCTCGCAGGCGGTGGCGGATTCATCGTCCGAGCTTAGCGAGCCTCTCGCGCTCGGGCGTCGCTCGGCCCGCAGGCCCGGCGCCGGAGCGTCGAGCACCGGTCATTCACCGCCTCGAGCGCATGGATGCTTCTCAAGCGGCGCTCGACATAAACCGATAGCTAGGGAGATGGATCACGCGGACCGACGGAAGTCGACCGCCAGCGAAGAAAAACGACGCGCGATCAAACGAGAGACCGCCCGCCTATTCGCGAAGTACGCGGTCACAAGCCTCGTCCCCGTGCTCGCGCTGGGGGCGATTCTGTCCGCGCAACGGCCCGATCACCTGTACCTGGGCCTGGCGATCGGCCTCACGGCGCTCTACCTGGCGCTGCTTGCGCTCACGACCTCCGTGAGGCTGCGGCTGCACCGACAGCGTGCCCTCAACGCACACCAGGCGGAGCAGATGCTCGCCGCCGAGCTGCAGTACCGGCTGCTGTTCGAGCACAACCCGCAACCGATGCTGGCGTACGCGCGCGACACGCTTGCGATCGTCGCCGTCAGCAACGCGATGGTCGCCCGATACGGCTACACGCGTGAGGAGCTCCTCACGATGACGATCCGCGACCTCGCACCGCCGGAGGACCTCGACGAGCTCGACGCCTACGTCGCGACGGCGGGCAAGGGAGCGCGACGCGGGCTCGTGAGCCGTCCGTGGCGCCACCGCTACAAGGACGGCACGATCATCGACGCCGAGATCACCAGCGACGACTGCGAGCTCGACGGCCGCGCCTGCCGCATCGTGCTCAGCCAGGACGTCACCGAGCGCAACGCTGCGATCGCCGAGCTGGCGGGCGCGCGTGACCAGGCGGTCGAGGCGTCGAAGGTGAAGTCGGCGTTCCTGGCCAACGTCAGCCACGAGATCCGCACGCCGATGAACGGCGTGATCGGCATGAACGAGCTGCTGCTGGACACCGCGCTCGACGTGCAGCAGCGCACCTACGCCGAACAGGTCGCCCGCTCAGGCGAGCAGATGATGATGGTCATCAACGACATCCTCGACCTCTCGAAGATCGAGGCCGGCCGCTTCGAACTGGACATCACCGACTTCGACCTGCGGGAAACGATCGAGCTGACCTGCGCCGCCGCGCGCCCGCAGGCGATCGCCAAGGGCCTTGCGATCCAGCTGGCGCTCGGCACGGATGTTCCGGCGCGGGCACGCGGTGACAGCACGCGGATCCGTCAGGTGCTGGGGAACCTCGTCGCCAACGCCGTCAAGTTCACCGCGCAGGGATCGATCGTCGTGCGTGGCGACTGCGTGGGCCGGCCCGACGGCGCCGTTGCGCTGCGCGTGCAGGTCATCGACACCGGCATCGGGATCGACCCGCAGACCCTGGAGCGGCTGTTTCAGCCGTTCGAGCAGGCCGACGCGTCGACGACGCGCAACTACGGCGGCACGGGCCTGGGCCTGGCGATCGCCCGCGAGCTCACCGAGCGTATGGGCGGCACGATCGGCGCCGCAAGCGAGCCGGGCGTCGGCAGCACCTTCTGGTTCGAGCTGGAGTTGGGCGCCGCCGCCGCGCCAGTGCTGCGCGCCGTGGCGCTCCCGGCGGAGATTGCGCCGGCGGGCTCCCGGCCGCCACTGGTGCTGGTCGCCGAGGACAACCGGGTCAACCAGGTCGTGGCGGTGGCGACGCTGCAGCGCCTTGGCTGCGCTGTGCAGGTCGTCGGCGACGGGGCAGCGGCGCTGGCGGCGCTCGCCGGCGGCCAGTTCGACGCGGTCCTGATGGATTGCCAGATGCCCGGCATGGACGGCTTCAGCGCAACCGAGGAACTCCGGCGGCGCGAGCGCGCCCGAGGCGAGGGCCGTCACACGCCCGTGATCGCGATGACGGCAAGCGCGATGAAGGGCGATGTCGAGCGCTGCCTGGCGGTCGGGATGGACGACCACGTCAGCAAACCGGTGCGCTTCGACGTTCTCGCCGAGACGTTGCGCCGCTGGCTCCCCGACGCCGGCGAGGACCTGGATCACGCCGCGTAGTGCCGGTCGGGCGCTTGCGCCGGCGCGCCCTGCACCCGCGGCCCGCAGGCGTGTGCACCCCGCCGCGCGTGCGAGCCTTAGGATGGCCTGCGTGTGCCGGCGGACGTGCGGATGATCGAGGCGCTGCTCGTCGCGAATCGCGGCGAGATCGCCGTTCGCGCCTTCCGTGCGGCCAACGAGCTGGGCGTGCGCAGCATCGCGATCTACGTCCCCGAGGACCGCGACTCGGTACACCGCCTGAAGGCGGACGAGAGCTATGAGATCGGCCTGCCCGGCCACCCGGTCTCCAACTACCTCGACGCCGAGCTGATCGTCGATCTCGCCGTCTCCGTCGGCGCCGACGCGATCTACCCGGGCTACGGCTTCATGGCGGAGAACCCCGTCCTCGCGCGCTGCGCGCAGGCGGCCGGCGTGCTTTTCGTGGGCCCGCCCGCCGAGGTGCTCGGACTGGCCGGCGACAAGACGCGGGCGCGGGAGATCGCGCGGCGCGCCGGGGTGCCGGTGCTGGACGCCTCCGACCCGGTTCGCGACGCCGACGCGGCGAGCGCGGTTGCGCAGGCGCTCGGCTTTCCGCTGTTCGTGAAGGCGGCACTCGGCGGCGGCGGCCGCGGGATGCGGCTCGTCTCCTCGCCGGAGGAGCTGCCGCGCGCCCTGGACGGCGCGATGCGCGAGGCGCTCGCGGCGTTTGGCGACGACACGGTCTACCTCGAGCAGGCGATGCTGCGGGCGCGCCACATCGAGGTGCAGATCCTGGCTGACGCGGCCGGCAGCATCGTGCATCTGTTCGAGCGCGACTGCTCCCTGCAGCGCCGCCACCAGAAGGTGATCGAGGTGACACCGGCGCCCGGCCTGGACCCCGCGCTGCGCGAGCAGATCTGTCAGGCCGGTGTGGCGGTGGCGCGCGAGATCGGCTATGTGAACGCCGGCACGGTCGAGTTCCTGCTCGATGCGGACGGACGCTTCGCGTTCATCGAGATGAACCCGCGGATCCAGGTCGAGCACACCGTCACCGAGGAGACCACCGACGTCGACCTCGTGCGCTCGCAGATCCTGATCGCGGGCGGCGCGACGCTCGAGGATCTCGGACTCTCCCAGGAGCGGATCCGACAGCGCGGCGTGGCCCTGCAATGCCGCGTGACGACGGAGAACCCTGCGAATGGCTTCCGTCCCGACGCCGGCCGGATCACGGCCTACCGCTCACCCGGCGGCGCCGGCATCCGCCTGGACGAGGGCTCGGCGTTCGTCGGCGCCGAGGTCTCGCCGTTCTTCGACCCGCTGCTGGTCAAGGTCACCGCGCGCGGGCCAGACCTGCGCAGCGCAGCCGCGCGGGCGGGTCGCGCCGTCGCCGAGCTGCGCGTGCGCGGGGTGAGCACCAACCAGAGCTTCCTTCGAGCGCTGCTGCGTCACCCCGACTTCCTCGCGGGAGCCGTCCATACGACCTTCGTCGACGAGCACCCGGAGCTGATCTCGGCCGACCCTGGCGCCGACCGTGCCTCGCGACTGCTGGACCGGTTGACGGATGTCACGATCAACCGCGAGCGCGAGCCGCCCGGCGAGCTGATCGACCCGCGCCAGAAGCTGCCGGCGGCGGACGCGACGCCGCCGCCGGACGCCGGACGCCAGCGCCTGCTCGAGCTGGGTCCCGCCGCGTTCGCCGCGGCGCTGCGTGCGCAGCCGGCCGTCGCCGTCACCGACACGACGCTGCGCGACGCCCACCAGTCGCTGTTCGCCACGCGGATGCGCACCTTCGACATGCTCGCCGTGGCGGGGCACCTCGCCCGCGAGATGCCCGGGCTCTTCTCGCTCGAGTGCTGGGGCGGCGCCACGTTCGACGTGGCCCTGCGCTTCCTGCACGAGGACCCCTGGGACCGCCTGACCCGACTGCGCGAGGCGGTGCCGAACATCTGCCTGCAGATGCTGCTGCGCGGCAGCAACCTGCTGGCGTACTCGCGCTTCCCGCCGGCCGTCGTGGAGGCCTTCGTCGCCGAGGCCGTGCGCAGCGGCGTCGACGTGATCCGCATCTTTGACGCGCTGAACGACATCGAGGGCATGCTGCCGGCGATCGCCGCGACACTCGAGACCGAGGCGCTGATCGAGGGGGCGCTCTGCTACACCGGCGATCTGCACAACCCCGACGAGCGGGTTTACACGCTCGACCACTACCTGCGCCTCGCCGACGCGCTCGTGTCCGCCGGCGTGCACGTGCTCGCGATCAAGGACATGGCCGGCCTGCTGCGCGCACCCGCCGCGCAAACGCTCGTCGCCGCGCTGCGTGAGCGCTTCGACGCCCCCGTTCATCTGCACACCCACGACACGACCGGGGGCTCGCTTGCGACGATCCTCGCAGCGGCCGAGGCCGGCGTGGACGCCGTTGACGGCGCCGCCGCCCCGATGGCGGGGATGACGAGCCAGCCGTCGCTGGCAGCGATCATCGCGGCGCTCGCAGGCACCGTTCGGGCGCCGGCGGTGTCGCTGGAGGCGGCGCTGGCGCTCGAGCCCTACTGGGAGGCAGTGCGAACCCTCTATGCCCCCTACGAGGCGGGGCTGCCCGCCCCGACCGGGCGCGTGTACCACCACGAGATTCCGGGAGGCCAGCTGTCGAACCTGCGCCACCAGGCCGGCGCGATCGGCGTTGGCGACCGCTTCGAGGAGGTCGAGGCGGCCTATGAACGCGCGAACGCGCTGCTCGGGCACATCATCAAGGTGACGCCGACCAGCAAGGTCGTCGGCGACCTCGCGATCTTCGCCGTGTCCGCGGGCATCGACCTGGACGAGCTGGAACGCGAGCCCGAGCGCTTCGATCTGCCGGAATCGGTGCTCGACTTCCTTCGCGGCGCACTCGGCCGTCCGCCGGCCGGCTTCCCCCAGCCGTTCACCGAGCGCGCGCTCAGCGGCCGCCCCAAGCCGCCCCCGCCCGCGCCGGCGGCGCCGGAGACGCTTGCCGCGCTGCAGCGGCCGGGGCGCGATCGGCAGCTCGCGCTGGCCGAGCTGATGTTCCCGGGACCGCTGCGGGACTATCTGGCGGCGCGCGAGCGCCACGGCGACGTCTCGCTGCTGCCGACCAGCGCCTTCTTCTATGGCCTGCGCGAGAACGAGGCGCTGCCGGTCGACCTGGCGCCCGGCGTGCGCGTGATCTTCGAACTCGAGGCGATCGGCGAGGCCGACGAGTCCGGCATGCGCAACGTGATGGCGCGCGTCAACGGCCAGCTGCGCCCGATCGACGTTCGCGATCGCTCGATCGAGCGCGCGGCCGCCGAGATCGAGCGTGCCGATCCGTCCAACCCGGGCCACGTCGCGGCGCCGGTGATCGGCGCGGTGATCATCCAGGTGAGCGCGGGCGCCGAGGTCAAGGCCGGCGAACCCATCGCGGTGATCGAGGCGATGAAGATGGAGTCGACGATCACCGCGCCGATCAGCGGGCGCGTCGAGCGCGTGGCGATCGCCAGCGGCACTCGCGTCGAACGAGGCGACCTGCTGCTCGTGCTAGCTCCGAGCAGCTAGCGCGCGGAGCCGGGCGTCGGCGGCGCCGGCGGCACGCCACCACGGCCCGGGTGTGCGGCGAGCGCCGCACACCTCTACTTCGCCGCGTAACCGCGGTCGGCCTTGCGGATGTGGCCGAGCTTCGCCAGCTGCGTGAGGCGGCCCGACACGCTCGAGCGGTTGAGGTCGAGGCCTTTTGCCACCTCGCCGGCGGTGCTGCCGGGATGCTTGGCGAGGAATTCGAGGATGCTCTCCCGGGTGTCGGCCTTGAGCGTTCGGGCCTCGGCGCGACGGCGGCTCGCGCGCCGTGCGCTCGCACGGCGCAGCGAGCGCGCGGGCACGGCCGCGTTCGCCTCCTGGTGGGTGGCGTGAGCCTGCTTCAGCTCGGCCTCAAGCCGGGCGAGGCTTCTGCGCAGCTCGGCAACCTGGGCTTCGAGCGTTTCGATCGCCTGTCGGGTGCGAGGCATCGCGTCCCTCCCTCGTGATATGGCCCGCCACACGGACTACGATGGTCCGATGCTGGTCTTCGTAGCGAGCGCTCAGAGCGAACCAGAGGCACAGATGATATGCGCGCGGCTGGCGGAGGCCGGGATACCGGCGGTCAGCAAGCGGGGACTCGGGACCGACAACCCGCAGTTCGGTGTCGGCGGCAGCCGGGAGGTCTACGTCGAGGAGGCCCTCTCCGCCCGCGCGCTGGAGGTGCTCGAGGTCCCCGAGTTCAGCGACGAGGAACTGGCCGAGCTCAGCGAGCGGGCAGGGCACGACATCGAGGCCCACTAATGTCCTACACCACCGCCGACGGGCGCCGGCAGGTGCTCGACGCGGTTGCCGCCGCCGCCGACCAGATCGGCATCGCGGTCGCCTATCTCGGCGAGGCCTACGAGCAGCTCGACGAATACGCCGCGCAGCGGCTCGAGGAGCAGCTGTTTCGGCCGGTGCAGCTGGCCTACGGACGCACACGACGTGTGTATGGCGACTTTGCGGCCCGCCACGACCTGCCGTCGCGCAGCTTCGAAACCCAGCAGCCGCACGTGCGCGCCCACGACGCGCGAGGCCTGATCGACGGCGCCGTCGAGGCGGTCGCGCGAGCGGACGGCGGGCTCGGCGGCCTGCAGGACTCGATGCTCCCGATCGAGGTCGGCGACGCGCAGCTGCGGGCCGGCCTGGAGGAGGTGCGCGTGCTGCTCGGCGAGGTGGGAGAACGCGCTCGCCGGCTGGAGCGGACGCTCGGCCGCTAGCTTCTAGCGCCTCGCGCTGCGCGCGGCGCGCCGGAGCGAGTCGCCGAGCACTGCAAGGACCGCGAGCGGCAGCACCCACCACGCGGCGAGTGCGCTGGTCGCGACAAGCGCCGTGACGGCGAGCGCGATGACGATGCCGAGCGCGATCCGCCAGTCGTCACCGACGACGAACTGCAGGACGCCCTGCAGGACGCTCCTCAGCGCGCTCACGAGCCGCTCACCGCCGCCGGGGCCGCCGTGGTCGCCGGGACCCGCGAGCCGCGGCGCGTCAGCACGACGAGGGCGGAGGCGATCGCGATCAGCGCCGGGACGATCACGAGCAGAGCGGCGTCGTTGCCCGGCCACGACGCGCCGGCGCCCTCGGCGCCCCAGAAGGTGCCGAACGAGGTGAGCATCACGCCGACAGCGAACTTCATCGTGTTCTCCGGTACGCGCGCGAGCGGCGCCCGAAGCGCGAGCCCGGCGAGGACGACGAGCGTGATCGCGAGCACCGCGGCGAGCGCGGCGAGCGCGATGCGGTGCTGGTTGGCGCCGAAGGTGAGGACGATGAAGGCGACCTCGAGCCCCTCGAGCAGGACGCCCTTGAAGGCGACCGTGAAGGCGTAGGGGTCGAAGCCGGGCGGGCGGGCGGCGGCGCGTGCCGCCTCAGACTCCCGCTCGTACGCGGCCCTCTCGTCGTGCCGCGCCTTCAGGCCGGCGGCGCGGAGGATCGCGTTGCGCAGCCACTGCAGGCCGAACACGAGCAACAGGCCGCCGACGCCGACTCGCAGGACGTCGATCGGGAGCGAGGTGAGCGCCGGGCCGAGCGCGGCGACGAGCACCGCCAGCAGGGCGGCGGCGCCCCCGGTTCCCGCCAGCGCTGAGGACCAGCTGCGCGTCGTGCCGACGGCGAGGACGATCGTGAGGGCCTCGACCGCCTCGACCGCGCAGGCGAGAAAGACCGACGCCGCGAGGCCCAGCTCGGTCCCGCTCATCCGCTCGCCATCAGGGGCCCGCCGGCGCTGTTCGTGATCGCGTCACCCGGCATCGATTGTGCCAAAGCGCCCTGCGCGAGCATCGCCGCGCCGTGGTAACGCGGTGCTAACCGCGCCGGTACCTGCGGCGGCGATAGTTACCGTGCCCAGCGAAAGCAATTCCCAGCAGAGGAGACGCCGCCATGACGCACGAGTCCTACAAGCCCTGGCTTGACGAGATGCCAATCGACGACGTGCGCCGGCGGATCGAGCGCCTCGAGCAGAAGCTTGCGGACCTCCAGGTGCTCGAGCGCCTGTACGGCGAGCGCCACGGCGACGACGGTGATCCGCCCGGCGCGGGCGCGGACCATCACGACGAGTCCGCCGGAGAAGGCGAAGTCCCGTCGCTCGGCGAAGCCGAGCCATCAGAGGAAGATTCTGGCGGCGAGCACGAGCAGGGTTGAAGGCGCCGGGGTTCGTGTTTGGCCGGGTGCCTGGCGGCTCTGACGCGGCGGCTGACCGGGCGACCGTGACCTCGCCGCTCGCCGGGTGCGGCTGCTCGCGCGACGGCCTGCTAGTGGGTCTTCTCGGAACGTTGAACGGGAAGCGGCGAGTGGCTGGGGTCGGCTGGCGAGGACGCAGGGAGCGAGCAATGGCGGGGCCATTGCCGCGACTGAGGACGACGCCAGACGGCGTCCAGACGCCGCCGTAACCGGTGGAACGTTCCGAGAAGGCCCACTAG
>JBEKNK010000047.1:0-21138 GCA_049522915.1 Solirubrobacteraceae bacterium
TGGCAGTCCGAGAAGGATGCGATCGCCGCGATATCGGACTGCAAGAAACAACTCGAGGCCGCGCGCGGCGAGGTCGAGCGCGCCGAGCGCGCCGCCGACCTGCAGCGTGCCGCGGAGCTTCGCTACGGAATCATCCCGGCGCTCGAGAAGCAGCTCGCGGCGCTCGAGGAGGCCGTGGCCAAGCCCGGCGAGACCGTGTTCCTCAAGGAGGAGGTCGACGCCGACGACATCGCGGCGGTCGTCGCGACCTGGACGGGGATCCCGGTCACGCGCCTGCTGGAGGGCGAGGTCGCGAAACTCGTCAACATGGAAGCGCGCCTACACGAGCGGGTCGTCGGCCAGGCCGAGGCCGTCGAGGCGGTATCTACCGCGATCCGGCGCTCGCGCGCCGGCCTATCGGACCCCGATCGCCCGATCGGCAGCTTCCTCTTCCTCGGGCCGACCGGCGTGGGGAAGACCGAGCTGGCGCGGGCGCTCGCGGAGTTCCTGTTCGATACCCAGGACGCGATCGTGCGGATCGACATGTCCGAGTACATGGAGCGCCACAGCGTTTCGCGGCTGGTCGGTGCGCCGCCCGGCTACATCGGCTACGACGAGGGCGGCCAGCTGACCGAGGCGGTGCGGCGGCGCCCCTACTGCGTGGTGCTGCTCGACGAGATCGAGAAGGCGCACGCCGACGTCTTCAACGCGCTGCTCGCGGTGCTCGATGACGGGCGCCTGACCGACGGCCAGGGGCGCACCGTCGACTTCAAGAACACGGTGCTGATCATGACCTCGAATATCCGCCCCGAGCCGGGCGAGCTGCGCGAGGCGCTGCTCGAGCATTTCAAGCCCGAGTTCATCAACCGCTTGGACGACATCGTCGAGTTCGAGCCGCTCACGCGCGAGCAGCTCGGCGAGATCGTCACGCTGCAGCTGCGCCGCGTGATCGAGCGCCTAGCCGCCCGCGGCGTCACGATCGAGGTCACGCCCGACGCGCGCACGCTGCTCGGCGACCTCGGCTACGACCCCGTCTACGGCGCGCGCCCGCTCAAGCGCGTGGTGTCAAAGCAGCTCGTCGACCGCCTCGCGACCGGCCTGCTCGACGGCAGCATCCGCGACGGCGACAGCGTCCGCATCGACGCGCGCGAGGGCGCGATCGTGTTCGAGCCGGCGGGCGTGCAGAGCGCCGCGGCGTAGGAGAGCCAGTGTCCGCGACGGTCCTCTACATGTCGATGTCCCTCGACGGATTCATCGCCGGTCCGAATGCGGGAATGGGCATTGGGCTCGGCGACGGCGGGGAACGTCTGCATGAGTGGATGCACTTGAGCGACGCCGATCCGGACTCGGGAATCCCCGGCCGTCCGGCAGGCATCAACGGCCAGCTCTTCGCCGAGTTCATGGCCACCGGTGCAGTAGTCGCGGGCCGGGGCACCTTCGAGCCGGCGGGCGGCTGGGGTGGCGATCACCACGACGGTGTGCCGATCTGGGTGCTCAGTCGTCGTGCGCCGGGCATCGATGTCAGCAACTGGCCGCTCGTCACCTATGTGAGCGATGTCAGGATCGCGTTGACCGAGGCCAAGCGGGCGGCGGGCGACAAGAACGTGCTGGTCCACGGCGCGGCAACGGCGCAGCTTGCGCTTGCCGCCGGCCTCCTGGACGAGCTCGAGATCCATCTCGTCCCGGTGCTACTCGGCGAGGGGCGCCGCCAGTTCGAGCAGCTCGGTACCGAGCACATCGAGCTACAGCGCACCCGAATCCTCGAAGGCGAGAACGGTGTCACCCATATGCACTACCGCGTCACGCGCTGACACAGCGCCCGAGACGCGGGTGACGAGACGACTCCTTTCACGCGAGGCTGTCGCACGAAGGGTTTGGCTCGGGCAGGCGTTCCACAAATGGCGCGTCAGGTAGCAGGAAATGGGACGCGACACTTGGGCAAGCGAGAGACCGGGGGCGGAAGCAGCCTTTTCGCGAGCTATCGTGCGTCGGTGGCCTACCGCGTGCTGCATGCTGAGGACGCCGTCTGGCGCCCGTCGAATCTGCTGGGGGTTATGAACACAGACCTGGCGACGCAGCTCGAGGTCGAAGTTCTCGCAGCGCGGCTGTGGCGTCTCAGTCCGGGACAGGCGAACACCAAGCACCGGCATCGCGAGCAGCGGGAGTTGTACGTGCTACTCGAGGGACAGGGCCGCATGCGGGCCGATGGCGACGTCCTCACCCTCCAGCCGCATTCCGCGGTGCTGGTTGAGCCGCACACCGTGCGGCAGATCTTCAACGACACCGAGGAGGATCAGCTCTGGCTGATTGTCGGCGCTCCTCAGGAGCAGCTTACGAACGATGACCGTCAGTGGATGTACCCGGACGGCCCCAAGACGCGCCCGCCCGAACTCCCATAGGCCCGGCGTCGAGTCGCGCTTCGCGCGCGAGGCAGCAACTCGGGCGCGCCGCAGCGACACGCGGATGGAGGACACTGCACGTGCCGTTGGGCTAACCGTCGGGCAGGCGCTTCAGTGCGCTACGGACGCTCCCAGGAACATCGAGCCATGGGAAGTGGCCCGCCGCAGGGACGACCGCCAGGAATGCCTGAGGTGCGAGTTCGGCGGTCGCGCGCGCGGCCTGACCCCACGGCATCGGACTTCCCGCGCCAGCGACCACGCCATACGGCACTCCGCCCGTGGCGAGCTTCGCGGCGACCTCGTCTGTGCCCGTCGTCACTTCGGCGATGATGCCCGAATACGCCTCGACTGACATTCGGATCGGCGGCATCGCCGGCGCCGTCTCCGGATCGGCGAAGTACGCGGGCCACATGATCCGCAGCGCCTCGAGACCGTCCGCGGCCGTCCCCTCGCCCGCCATCGCGCGCTCGTCGAGCTCGCGAGCACGCTCGCGGCCTTCCTTCGGCGTGCGCGCAGACATCTCCGCCTCAAAGCCGGCCATGCCGCCGTCACCAGCAATCCCAAGCGGATCGACGGCTAGAGCGCCCAGCAGCCGGCCCGGATGTGCAGCGGCGAACCGCAGCGCCAGGTGCCCGCCCCACGAGTGTCCGACGATCAGTGCCCTCGACCATTCCAACGCATCAAGCACCGCCAAAGCGTCGGTGATCGCCTGAGCGATCGTGAACGGTCCCTCCAGGGTTGAGGGCTCAAGCCCACGCTGCTGGTAAGCCGCAATCCGATACTCCAACCCCAACTCAACTGCGAGCCCGTCGAGATACTCGTAGCTCAGACCCGGCCCGCCGTGCAAGAGCAGGACCGGGGCTCCCTGGCCAACCACCCAGCCACCAAGCGTTCCCCCCGCAACCGGCACCCTGATGACGTCGCGCCCATCCACGGCGCCCAGCTTACGCCTCCGTGAACCACGCCCGCTGTCCCAACGCGACGAGCAGCAGCGCCGGGATCATGCGATCGGCGATCCGCGGGATCATCGACAGTAACGGCTCACGCGCTCGCGCGGTCCTGCCTCGACGAGGTTGCGCGGCGCTTGGGATCCAGGCCGCCCGCGACCTCGTAGGATCTACGGATCACGCCCGAGCGACACTTTTGGCGTCCTGGGTCGGGGTCCCGATCACGCGGTTTTTTCCCCAGGTAGCCGCACAGCCGGCTGGCTACGCTGGCGTTGCCAGACGAGGGCCGGGAGGTGGCTGTCGGGCCTGCGCCCGTGAACCTCGCTCATCCAAACGAAGGGAGAGACTGTGAGGTCTCATCTGAAGGGCAGGCGGCCCGCGCTGGTCGCGGCTGCCGCGCTCGTCGTCCTAGCGGCCACAGGTGTGGCGTACGCGACAATCCCGAGTAGTGGCGGCGTCTACACGGCATGCGTGCTGAAGGGCGTGGGGACGATGCGCCTGATCGACCCCTCGCTGTCGAGCCGTGACTTTGAGAGCCATTGCACGTCGCTTGAGCAGCAGATCACCTGGAATCAGACCGGGCCGCCCGGGCCGGCGGGCGCGTCCGGGCCGGCGGGCGCCACCGGGCCGGCCGGCGCGGTCGGGCAGCCGGGCTCTCCCGGCAGCCAGGGCGCGACCGGCGCGACGGGCGCGACGGGCGCGACGGGCGCCACCGGCGCGCCCGGACCATCGACCCTGGCTGCGCTGCAAGGCTCAGCCTGCACGTTCAACGGCAAGCCGTCCAGCGTGAACGTGAGCGTCGACTCGACGACAGGGGCGGTCAGCCTGACCTGCACGCCCGTCTATGCGGTCAGCGCCACGATCTCCGGCGGGACGATGACCAACGTGAACCTCCGCGACCAGACGCTGATGCGCAACAACGAGTTCGACAACGTCAGCACGTCGGCGTCCGTCCTGATGCCTGGCGGGCATATTGCGGAGGTGCAGCTAACGAGCGGTGACACCGGGGACGGCGGCGGCGTTGCCTTCAACTACACCTGTCCCGGCGCGGCGTCCCAGTCCGCAAGTCCGTTCGCCGGCTCCGATAGCGGGATCTACTACTACGCGGTGTGCGAGGACTCGTCGCTGAGCGGCGACTACGCCGTAACCGCGACCTTCAGCGGAGGCTGAAAACACAGACGCGAACGCGGGGCCGGTCACCACGACGGCCCCGTGCTTCGCTCGGCGACAAGCGACGGCGCGGGATGCCTTCCTGGGAGTGGCGCAGGCAGTCTTGACCGAGTACGCTCGCCCGCGGTATCCCCCGAGCGAAAGGCAGCATCATGTACGCGGTCGTCATCGACGTCACTTTCAAGGACGATGTAGCCGCCGCTCAGGCTGAGCTCGGTGGAATCGTGCCCCAGGTCTCCGCCGCGCCCGGCTTCGTCGCCGGCTACTGGATCGCGCTGTCGCAGACGAAGGGCACGTCGGTCGTCGTGTTCGAGTCCGAGGAGGCGGCCCAGGCGCTCGCGCAAATGGCTCAGAGCGGACCGGCCACCATGGCCGTTACGACGGACCGCGTCGAAGTAGGCGAGGTCATGGCGCACGCCTGATCTGGACTCCGCCCGCCGTCGCGCGGGATTGAGCGGTCAGCGCTCTGTGTTCCGCGCCGACGAGGACAGGCGGGACGACTCCTTGAGGCAGGTCACGCCGGCGAAGCGGGTGTCCGGGAACCGGTCCGCTTGCGGCACGGCTGGGCCTGCCGGGCACGGGCTCATCCCGAGCGGCGGTAGCGGATATGCGTCGCGAGCGGCGAGTGCAGCACCTCGACGGGCTCGAAGCCGAAGGACTCGACGCCGTCGAAGATCCGCTCGCCCGACCCAAGCAGGACGGGAACGACGTCGAGGGTGAGCTCGTCTATCACGCCCGCCGCGAGGGCCTGGCGGACCGTCGATGCGCCACCCGCGATGTCGACGCCGGCCTCGCCGGCCGTTGCGCACGCCTGAGCGTAGGCGGCGTCGAAGCCCTCGACGAAGTGGAAGGTTGTCCCGCCCTCCATCTCGATCGGGTCGTGGGGGTGGTGGGTGAGCACGAATACCGGCGCGTGGTAGGGCGGCTCGGGGCCCCACCAGCCGCGCCAGTCCTCCTCCCAACCGCCTCGAACCGGCCCGAACATGTTGCGCCCCATCACGTAGGCGCCGCGCGGGCGCATCAGCCAGCCGGTCGCCGTCTCATCGGCGGCATTGGCGCGCTCGTCACCGAGGTGCCAGCCATGAACTTCCCCGCCGCGCTTGCCAAGCGGATTCTCCCGGCTCTGGTCGGGCCCGGCGACGAAGCCATCGAGCGAGATCGACATGTGGCACGTCGTATCCGTCATCGCCGGGTCTCGGATCGGAGCACTGCGGGCGCGAGAACCTAGGCGGCGGCGAGAATCACGAGGGTCTCGGGGTGGACACCGTCGTGTCTCATCGCTTCGGCCGCCGGCTCGGTCTGCATGAACTCCTGAAACGCGGCAAGGTCGGGGATCTCGACGATCATCCCAACGCGCTTGGAACCCTGGGGGTCCGTGAACGTGCGAATGGTGATTCCGAGGGGCCCGAACACCTCCTCGCGCTTGGGTGAGCTCAGCCAATGCTCGACGTCGTCAACCTCGTGGAACGCAAGGTAAGTGGCCATCGTGCCTTTTCTTCCCACAGCGAGAGCTGTGCGCCGTCGTGGATGAA
Source organism: Solirubrobacteraceae bacterium (assembly GCA_049522915.1). Taxonomy (GTDB): domain Bacteria; phylum Actinomycetota; class Thermoleophilia; order Solirubrobacterales; family Solirubrobacteraceae; genus Palsa-513. Next base: position 6,028 of record JBEKNK010000047.1, read on the forward strand.
CGCAATCAAACACTAACCGCTTCTCGCTGCGTGTGGTGATCCCTCAGATCCAGGGAAGCATGAGTGAACGTGCGTCATGAACGGCACGCCCTGCGCTCGCGCTCCTCTCACAAATTGCGAGCGTCAGCGCACAGTTCGCTGGTCGGCCGGGTTGTCATCGATATAGCAGTGGCCCGGTGCGCCACTCGTTACTCGCGCGCGGTCATGTCGTGCTCGGCGGCGATCCGGCCGATCTCGGCCTGGCTAGCCTGCCCGTTCTCGTGCGGTGAGGGCCTCGAATCCGGCGATGAGCGCGTCTAGGCCGAAGCTGAAGCGTTCTTCGCCGTCGGGTCGGATGATGTCGTCGGTCAGCGCGGCGAGCGTGGGGTAGAGATCGGCGGGTAGCGCGCGGTAGAAGTCGTGTGCGTCCTCGTAGTAGCGGGCAGCGCCGTCTGGTGACAGGCCGCGTACCTCGAGCAGGCCTTCCTCGAAGGCGTCGGCTGCTACGTACATTGCCAGCTGGTCGGCGGCGAGGGAGACGATGCGGTCGGTCAGGCCGCCAGCGCGAAGGATCGCTACGACTGTCTCGCTGGCTTGCAGCATGTTGGGAGTTGTTGGTATCCACGCGAGGCCGACGAGCGCGACGTCGCGGTGCGCAACGAGTATGGCCCGCCAGTCGCTGAAGATCTCGTGGATCTGTTCGCGCCAGCGGAGCCGATCGGGGGTGGGCAGCCGCACCTGTCCGGCGAGTTCGTCGAAGACCAACTCGAGCAGCTCCTCTTTGCCTGAGACGTGCGCGTACAGCGACGCAGCGCCTGTGCCCAGGCGCTCAGCGACACGCCGCATCGAGATCCCGCTCGTCCCCGCTTCGTCGAGAACGTCGATCGCGGCGGCGACGATCGCCTCTCGCGTGTGCGCGGTACGGCGCGTCGGCCGGCGCCGCCGGTGGGGGATCGGCAGCGGTGGCAGTGGCGCTGGGTCGGGACTTGACGTCACGATGCGTATAAGGTACAACGCTCGCTGAGCGAACAGCGTTCGCGGAATATGTCGATCGTCGAGGAGGATGCCGTGACGAACCAGAGCCCCGCAGCCAACCCTCGTCGGTGGACGATCCTCGCACTCGTGCTGGTCGCCGAGTGCATGGATCTGCTCGACGGCACGATCGTCAACGTCGCCGCCCCGACGATCCGCCGCGACCTGCACGCGAGCGCCTCAGCACTGCAATGGGTGATCGGCGGCTACGCGCTGGCGTTCGCGGTCGCCCTGATCACCGGCGCCCGGCTCGGCGACATCCACGGCCGGCGACGGATGTTCCTGGTCGGCGCGCTCGGGTTCGTCGCTGCATCGGCAGCATGTGGGCTCGCCGTTTCCCCCGGGATGCTGATCGCCTGCCGGCTCGCGCAGGGCCTGGCCGCGGCGATCCTGATCCCGCAAGGGTTCGGGATCGTCAAGAGTGTGTTCCCCGCAGAGGAACAGGGCAAGGCATTCGCGATCTTCGGTCCGGTGATCGGCCTCTCCGCAGTCTTCGGGCCGATCATCGGCGGTTCGCTCGTCGCGGCCAATGCGTTCGGTAGCGGCTGGCGGCTCGTGTTCTTCGTCAACGTTCCGCTCGGCCTGATCGCGGCCGTCGGTGCTGCGCGCCTGATGCCCGAATCGCGGGCGCCCAAGCCACCGAGGCTCGACCTCGTCGGCAACGCCCTCGTCGCCGCCGCGATGGGACTGCTCATCTACCCGCTGATCGAGGGCCGCGCTGCGGGCTGGCCGGCTTGGACCTTTGCGATGCTCGCAGCCAGCGCTGTGTGCTTCGCGCTGATCGTGCTGTGGATGCGAAGCGCGCCGCGCCGCAACCGCGATCCGCTCGTCGAGCCCGGCATCTTCGCCAGACGCGCCTACAGCGCAGGCCTTGCCACGATCGTCGTCTTCTTCGCAGGAATGATCGGAATGCTGCTCGTGCTGACACTCTTCCTCCAGTTCGGCGAGCACTTCTCCGCAATCCACTCCGGACTGACGACAGCGCCGTTCGCGATCGGCACGACGATCGGCGCAGCACTCGGTGCCGGCCTGCTCGCGCCGCGTTTCGGGCGCCTCGTGCTTCAGTTCGCAACGCTGCCGCTCGCCGGCGGCTTTTTCTGGCTTCACCAGGTGATCGCTGCCGACGCCCTGCACACCAGCACCCTCGACCTGCTACCTGCCGAGCTGCTCCTCGGCGTCGGCCTCGGCATGATGGTCTCGCCGCTGTTTGACTTCATCCTCGCCGGCGTAGACGAACACGAGGCAGGATCAGCGTCGGGCGTGCTGAACGCCGTACAGCAACTCGCCGGCGCGCTCGGCGTCGCAGTCATCGGGACGATCTTCTTCGCCGAGCTCAGCCACGCAGGCTTCGTCGCAGCGATCAACCGCTGCCTGCTCGTCACGCTCGCCACCACACCCGTGTTACTCGCGCTGACAACGCTCCTTCCCAGGCACGCACGCGAGGGGAACGATAAGGCGCTGCCGATCGGTGACCCCGAGCTCGCAGTCGAGGCTTAGCTTCACGCGGCTGGAAGTACGAAGTCCTCCGAGGGTGCCAGCGACCGAGCGCTTCCGTGGTGCGAGCGAGCGGTCACCCGGCCGCGATGCCCCGGGACTCGCCCGCGCGGCTACTCGCGGCGAAGCGCGCGAGCACGTCCCCGAGCGTGTCGCGCGACTCCCGCTCGACGCTCGACGCTCGGCAGCTCGTGCGCGGCCCTCAGCGAGGGAGCCGACGAACTCACGCACGGAGCCGCTCGGCCAACGCGGGGGAGTTGTGTCGTCACTGACGCCGATAATCATGCGTCTCGTTTGGCCCCCCGCATCTCTCAGCGTGGCGACCTGCGGGTATTTCACGGAGCCGTGCATGTCGCGAATCGCAGAGCTTCCTCGAAGATCACGAGCAGTCCTATCTGCTCGACCCCCGGTACGACGGTCACGCGTGGGTTTCCGCCGAGGATTTCTGCGACGCGACGGGCGTGCGACGGGGGGTGCATACGGTCGAACTCACCGGTCCAGAGCGAGGCACGGACCGCTCCGGGCGTGATGTCCCACGGTTTGCAGAGGATCCGGACCTCCTCGATGAACCCGTCAGGGTTCGCGAAGAGCTCCGCGGTGGTCGGCACGAACAGTTCTTTGACCCACGGGATCTTGACGACCTCTGCGTCAGGCCCCTTGAACAGCCCGAGCGCAGAGTCCGGCAGCCTCTTGTACTGCTGCTTGAAGCCCGCGCGCAGCAGGAACGGCGCACGGCGGGAGAGGGTCGCCGCCATCTTCATGTCCTTGCCCGCCGCGCGCCACTGGGCCCTCTCCGCGAGCGGCGCGATGGCTGCGAGCAGCGAGTGAGCGGTGACTCGCTCGGGCGCCGCTCCGGCAACGGCGATCCCGTACGGGGTCCCGCCGGACTGCGTCACGATCCCGAACTTCTCGATGCCAAGCTCGTCCATCAGCGCGAGATGATCGGCGGGCCAATCCGTCACGGTGCGACCGGCTTTTGGGCTGCTGCCGTGAGAACCCGGACGGTCCGGGATCACGAGTCGGATCCCGAGTTCGCGCGCGGTCGTGCTCAGCGCCCGCCCGAGACCGCGGCTACACGGACCGTCCAGCACGGTAACGACAGGCCCGCTGTCGGCGCCCGCGAGGAGGTAGGACAGGGAGCGCCCGTCAGGAAGCGCGACCTTGGTGTCCGGCTCGATTTGCGACAGCATGTCGCATAGTTTTTCATATCCTGCGACATGGTGTCGCAAAGGGTTCCGTCAGATAAGGCCCGGCGTCGGATCCTCGATGCCGCACGGGAGTTGCTGCTCGATCGGCCGTTCGCCGAGCTGACCGTGGGTGAGGTAATGGCGCGCGCCGACTTGACCCGCACGGTCTTTTATCGCCACTTCGACACGCTCGCCCAGATGGCACCCGAGCTGCTCCCCGATGCTGAGGACCCACTGGTCGACCAAGTGCTACGCGGCTCGCCGGACGAACTGATCGAGGCGATGATCACAGGCCTCGTCCAGCTGTACGCCGAACACGGCCGAATGCTCCGAGCAATCGATGCGGCCGCCGCTTTGGATCCGGAGGTGGCTGCTGAGCTGGACCGCGCCCTCGTCAGCCCACGTCGGCTACTCGAAGGGCTCGTCGTCGAGGCCCCGCACCCGCCAGCCGACTCGCGTGAGTTCTCCCTTCTACTGATGGCTACCCACCGTGCCTACCTGCTCGACAAATTCGGCGGCGGCGACGACTCGCCGGAGAACCGTCAGGACGCCGTCGCGGCGCTCGCCGCGTTGTGGCAGCGGCTTCTGGCCGAGTGATCCGACGTCCACGGCCTGACGCACCGCCGTCCCGCTCTGCGGCCGCGGCGGTCGAGCTTTCACACGAAACGGCCTGCTCGCGGTGGGTGGGGTGGGAACCTGCCATCCTGCGCGCGGTGCGCGAGACCGGTGCGGATCTTGAGCGGCTGCAGACGCTGATCGACACCAGCATCGAGGGTGCGAGCGCGTTCTTGCGCAGCTCGTTTGGGATGCCGACGCATTCGTTGGCGGCTGCTCAGCTCGCGGCACACCTGCAGGGCGCTCTGGTGGTCTCGCTTGCGACCGTCACCGCTCGAGGCGAACCGCGCGTAGCCCCGATCAACGCCATCTTCTTACGCGGCCAGTTCTACCTTCCTACGGTCGCTGAGGCAGCGCGGGCCAAACATCTGTCGCGGCGCCCGAGCGCGAGTCTCGCCTATTACGAAGCGACCAGTCTCGCCGTGATTGCTCACGGGTCCGCTGTGATCATCGGCGCCGACCACGCCGATTTTGCCGAGATCGACTCCACGCAGGCCGAGCACGCCCAAAGCCCGCGCGAATGGCACGGCACTGGCGTCTACCTGTTGTTCAAGCCGGCCAGCCTGTACACGTACGCGGAGGAACCTGACCGCTACCCGCGAGCCGCCGCCTGATCATCATCCACGCCGCCGCAATACGCGAACGGCAACAGCGGGATCCTCCCGTCTGTCGACGCAGAGGTGGCTGCAAGCGTTCGAGCCTCGTGAAACCGCCGCGCGTCGCAAGCCCAACGTCTCTGGCGAATATTACGCGGGCGGCCAATCCCCGAGTGGCCGCCCTATCTCCCACTCGTGCCCGAACGGATCGACGATCCGACCCAGTCGCCAGCCGTGTTGGTCGGTGACGGCTGCGAGCTCCCGGGCGCCCTGGCTCACTGCTCGCGCTAACGCTGCGCTTGGGTCATCGACGACCAAGAGAACCCGGCCAGTCGCGCCATCTATCGACTCGGGACTGAAGCGTCCCGCGTCCGGCGAGGCGGCCGTTAGCCAGAACGCGGCGTCACCGACGGCCAGCTGCACGACAATGTCGTCGTCCTCTCCCACGCGATGCAGGACCGTCGCACCGAAAGCGGCCTCGTAGAACTCAACCGCCGCAGCCGCTCGCTCGACCCACAGCTCAGGCTGAATGTCGGCCACGGGCGCTCAGTCTATGTCTCGCCAAACCCCGCCGCTCCTGTGACGCGAAACGGAGCAGCTGAGGAGCCGGGCTGCTTACCGTGGCCCGCTGGGCTCGGCGATGCCGAGCTGTCTACAGATCCCGCGCGCTGTCGGCGTCTTGATCTCACGGTGGCGCGGCACCGTCGTGCGCTTTCCAGAAGCGGCGTTCTCCCCGAGCTCGTGCGCGCCGGCTTGACGGACCAACGAGCAACCATGAGCGGTGAGATGCCGCTCGAGGTCGCGCTTCTTCACGCAGCGATCTCGACAGCCTCGAGGAGCGCCCATCCTGTCTGCGGGATGGTTTCGCGGCGCGCGCGCCGCTGCTCGAGCACGAGGGCGATCGCGTCCTTGACCATTACGCGGGCCTCGTCGAGGCCCGCGCCTTGGGTCTGGACCTCTGGGAGCTCTGGAACGTGCGCGTAGACCCAGCCCTCGCCGTCGATGCCCAGTCAGATGAGCGCTCAACGCGAGCGACGCTCACGGACGCTTCAGGAACCTCAAACCGAACGCCGCGAACACCAGGACAATTCCGACGTTGACGATCAGGCGCTCCAAGAAGTGGTGCCTGAAGAACAGGACATCCACACCGACCACCACGGCTATCAGCGCGGCCACGTAAAGCACGACGCCCGCCTGTCTTCCCATCGTCGTTCCAACTCTACGCCGCGTTCTGACCATTGGACGGGCGATACAGACTTGAAACCAGGCGCCGCGGCGTCCGCCATGCCGCTGCCCGCGACGACCGACAGCGTCGTTTTCGCGACGCGGTGCGCGTGGTCGGTATCGTCGCGCGTCGTGGATTGGCCGACAGTCGCGTCGCTGGCGACGGCGGGGGGCACGCTCGTGCTCGCCGTCGCGACATTCTCGTCCGTGCGTTCCGGGCAGCGTTCGACGCGGATCGCGGAGCGTTCAACCCAGATCGCTGAGCGAGCGCTGCTGATGGGCTTGCGGCCGGTGCTCGTGCCCTCGCGTGCGAGTGACCCGCCGGAATTGGTCCGCTTCGTCGAGGGGCGGATGGTGAGCGTTAGCGGCGGCATGGCCGCGGTCGAACGCGATCGAGACACCTATTACTTCGTGATCCCGCTGCGCAACGTCGGCACCGGCCTCGCTGTGTTGCACGCGTGGCATGTCATGGCGCTCTCGCCACGAGAGCAGCCCGAACACGCGCCACCGGAGGAGTTCCGCCCACAGACGCTTGATCTGTATGTCCCCGCCGGTGACACCGGCTACTGGCAGGGAGCGGTACGCCGCCCGGACGACCCGTTCCGTGAGGGCCTGGACGACGGGTTCAGCACGGGCGAAATGCTCACGGTCGACCTGCTCTACGGCGACCATGAGGGCGGTCAGCGGACGATCAGCCGCTTCATCCTGACCCGCGAGGACGACGGCCAACGACGCTGCCGCGTCGTCCGCCACTGGCTGCTCGACGGCGCCGACCCGCGCCCAACGCAATAACGGAGACACTTCGGCAGATAGAACCTCTCCGATGATCGGCCTTACTCCTGACATTGCTTCTGTCGTCGTGGTTGACCACGGCGTGCTGCACCTCACGTTCCAGGACGGCGTGACGGGCGAGGTCGCCGTGCTCGAACGTATGCGCGGGCCTGTCTTCGACGAAGCGCGCACGCCGGCGGACTTTGCCAAGGCGACGATCGACGCCGAGGCCGGTACGGTGGTCTGGCCGGGCGGCGCCGACCTGGCACCGGACACGCTCTACGGGCGGATCCGTACCGGAGCGTGGCCCGACCGGACCCTCGCAGCCTGACCGCAAGCGCCGCACGCATGCGTGTCGGTCCGCGCGCGAGATCCAACACCGCTGAGTGCTGGTCCTCGCGCCTCCAACCGATAGGTTCAGGGTTGATGGATCGTCTATGCCTAGAGGCCACGAACCAGGAGGGGCGATGAAGTTCATGCTCTTTACGTACCGCGACCCGAGCGTGCAGCTTGACCCCGAGCAGAGGGCGACCGTCCCGGCTGCGGTGGGGGCCTGGTGTGAAGAAATGGATGCCCGTGGCGTACGCCTCCAGGGACACGTGCTCGGCCCGCTCTCGGAGACGCGGACGATCCAGATTCAAGCGGGCGAGACGACGGTCGGAGACGGGCCGGTGTCCGAGCAGACGCTTCAGATCGCGGGTTTCAACATCCTCGAATGCGCCGACCTCGATGAGGCCCTCGAGGTGGCCTCCAAAAACCCGGGGGCCAGCTTCGGGATCCTGGAGCTGAGACCGATCGAACCCTGAAGGGCCCAGGCGCCGCCCCGGACCAGACCAAAGAACACACTGCTGGTTTGCGCGCGACAACCGACACTTCGGGTGCGGCGGATTTCACGCGCGAGCGGTAGCGTGAATGTGTGCGCGCGATCGCCGTGATACTGGTGGCGCTCGGACTCGGCTTCGCTACAGAAGAGTCCGCCCTGGCGGCTGGACGCGCGCCAAATCTGGCGGGCTTGGCAAGTTCACGCGTCTTTGATTGGCCTCCTGGTGTCGCGGCCTGGACAATCGTTCTGACTACGCGCGGCTCCGAAGACGGGGCCTCACTCGCGGCACGGACCGCGCGATACGACGGTCTTCCGCAGGCGGGCTACATACGAGCCGGTACCGGCTCCCGACCGTGGATCGTGTTCAGCGGTGTGCTCGCCTACGCTGCGACGAACGCGGCCGAGCGGCGCGCGCGTGCCGCCGGCTTCGCTCACGCGCGGGTGGCGTTCGTCCACACGAACCTCAAGATCAGCTACCCATAGGCCCGGGCTCGCGGGCTTCCAGTCCCCCCGTCGCTGGCCCAACGCGCGCGAGATCCAGCACTCCGGCGAGGCTGGATCCACGCGATACGGGCAGCGTGGCGTTGGCGGGTCGCGCTTACTTCGGTGTGGTGTAGTTCTCCTGCCACAGGAGGCTCGTGTGGCCGTTGCTGATGGACACCAGTTGTTGGAGGAAGGCGGCGGCATAGCCTGGTTTGAGCTCGTATCCGATCGTGCCGTTGTCGTCGGCGTAGAGCGTGCCGTTGGGACTGAAGGCGAAGTAGAGGGGTAGGACTGTCAAGCCATGCTGCGGCTGTGAGAGCGGCCCGTTGAAGGCCGCGACCGGGGCGAGCTTGTGGGGCTCGACTCGGAAGATGCCGGGCGAACCCGCGGCTGCGTAGATGGCGCCTCCCGGTCCGCGCTCGAGGATTGGGTCCGCGCCGCCGTTGCCGTGCGCGCCCTGGTCCACGGAGGCCAGGTGCGCGGTGCCGTCGGGTGTGACCTGCCAGACCGCCCAGCCGCCTGGGCCGCCTGCGACATCGATGTTCCCCTGAGCGTCGACCGCGATGTTGTCAAAGTCGCTGAGCTGTCTGCCGCGCGCCGCGCGATCCAGGAGATTGCCGCCGGTCGCTGATGTGACGATCGCGCGAATCGGGTCGAGCGTGCCCCCAGCGGTTAGTCGCAGGATCTGCGAGCCGGTGGAGATGTAGAGCTGGCCGGCCGGGCTGAGCGCGATCAACAGCGGCGGGCCGCCCCTGCGCGCGATCGACCCCGTCAAGCCGAGCGGCGCTGATAGCGCCGGGGTGCCGTTGGCAATTGTCCTCGCTGGCTGGCCGTCGCCTGCGACCGTGCGGATCACGCCGTTGCGGCCGATCATGCGCACCCGTGCGCCGTCGGCGATGTACAGCGTGCCGTCAGGTGCAACCGCGAGATCGGTTATGTCGGACAGCTCGGCCCGCACCGCCGGACCGCCATCGCCGGAGAAGCCCCTGTTTCCCGTGCCCGCAACCACGCGGAAGCGCCCGTCGGGCAGGCGCACCAGCACGCGGTCGTCCCATGGGTTGGCGTAGCTCGGATCATCGGCCACGTAGAGCGCGCCGTCCGGGGCGACGGCGAGCGGCCCCGCCACGTGAAGTGTGGCCAGCGGCCCGTTCGGCAGGACTCCGGCGGTGCCGGCCGCGCCGCCGGCCGGTGAGCGATTGCCGGAGATCGTCAGCGCCGCGACGGCCGCAGCGCCGCCGAGCAGCACGGCCCCTACCAGCAAGCCTCGCAGCCAGCGTCGCCGGCGACGACGACGTGCCTCCTCGATCAGCGCCTCAGGATCAGCACCGACTAGATCGACCGTCGCGTCGCGAGGCGAAACCGGCACCAGCATGACGCCACCATAGCTATCACCATACTGGTCGTCAAGGACAAGCCAGACAGCGCCGCAATGCGCGATGGGGAGTCGCGCGTCCGAGCCGCGGTTGCTACGCCCGTTGTTTGGCCGAGTAGCGTTGACGAGCTGCCTCGCCGGAGGTCCCGACTAGCGATCCGATCAGCGCCCAGGAGTATCCGTGTGCCCGCGCGTTGCCGACCGCAGTCTTGATCGAGCGTTCTGCGTTGGCGCGCGACAGTGCGGCATCGCGGAGCGCAGCGAAGGCCTCGGAATCGCGCTCGTCGCGCTCGCTCGGGGTGTAGTCCTCGAAACGGCTGGCGAGCTCGTCGGCGTGATCGAGGATGTCTTGAACTGTTCGTGGCATGTGCATCACCTCAGGAACTTGCCGCGCGCCTTCATCGCATGCACGACGACAGGGCCAGGACACCGTCCACGACGCCGATCTCGTAGATGATCGCGGCCTGGTTGGCGCCGATGATCATCGTGAGCCCTTCGTCGAGCTCGAACACTCGGATCGGATTTGCGTACGCCGGTCGTGGTGCATGCTCTGGTGGTGAAGCGATCGGGCTTGACTCTCCAGTCGGTGGAGGGCTGATGATGAGTGCTATGACGATCGGCCAGCTCGCAGCGCGTACCGGGTTGTCTGTGCGGACCCTGCGCTTCTATGCGGACGCGGGAGTGCTGCCGGAAGCGGGGCGCAGCGAAGCGGGGTACAGATTGTTCGCTGCTGACGCGGTGGCGCAGGCACGGCTCGTGCGGACGCTGCGCGAGCTCGGCGTTGGGCTGGAAGACGTCAAACGAGTACTCGCAGCGGAGGTCTCACTTGCCGAAGTTGCCACGGCACATGCGAGCGCGATCGACGCTCAGATCCGCACGCTGCGCCTGCAGCGAGCGGTGCTGCGCGCGGTCGCCCGATCCACCGAACCGAAGGAGCTCGAGCTGATGACCCGCCTGACCAAGCTGACCGTAGAGGAGCGCCGCCGCATTCTCGACGACTACCTCGATGCCGTCTTCGACGGACAACCAAACCCGGTCGCTGACCGGCTGCGTTTGGGAGCGCCGGAGCTGCCTGATGATCCAAGCGCCGAGCAGGTTGCGGCCTGGGTTGAGCTCGTCGAGCTGCTGCGTGACCCTCACTACATCGAGGCGAGCCGCCGAATGGTCGGACCCGGACGGATCGAGACTGATGAGCCCGACGGCCTCCCTCTGCCGGTTGAGGTGCTCAGCGAGCAGGCGGGCGCTGCCGTGCGTGCGGGCATCGATCCTGCCTCCAAAGAGGCGCTCGCCACGGTCGCACGCGTCGAGGCATCAATGGCGGACGCCGGGGACCGACTCGCGCTAGCCGAACGCATCGAGGCGTTCACCGACCGCCGCGTGTTTCGCTACTGGGAGCTCGTTGGCATCATCAACGGCTGGTCCGACGCACGCCGCGCAGCGAACGCGGGCAGAGCAGACGCATGGGAGTGGTACGCCCAAGCACTGCGAATGCACGCATAAGCCGTGCGGCAAGGACACGCTGAGGCGCGCGCCGCTCGCTCCGCTGCACGACGACCGTCTACGACGACGCCCGGGCGTGATGGCTGGAGTCCGGCGGCGAGGATTTGCAGCAGCTCCGATCAACCGAACCTCCATCGCGTCTGGCTGAACTGCTCGCCCTTGGCGAAGCCGAGGATGGTCGCTGGTGCGACCCGATAGACGAGCACCTTGCCCGCCCGCATCGCGTCACCGAGCCCGTACCACGTGCCCTCGGGTGCCGTGAAGTGCGCCCCGTATTTCGACTCGTAGGTGTTGGCGACCAGGGCGAGCTCCGCTCCATCACTGACCTCGACGGCGTCCCCCTCGACCACAACATCGAGACCGTCGAGTCCGTTCTGGCCCGTGGTGAGAATGCAGTGCTGGTTCTGGCGGAGGTTCTTTGCCTTGCGCTCATCCGGACCCGTACAGAAGTACATGGCGTCGTCGCGCCACACGGCCAATAGCGGGGTGACGTGCGGGCGTCCATCGGGACGCACCGTCGAGAGCCAGAACACCTCCGCCGCGTCGATGTGCCGGCGGCCCTCCGCCCAATCGCTCGCGGTCGCCCCCGGGCTGCTGAACCCGGTATGGAGTTCGGCAACCGGTCTCTCTACCGCCATGTCATTTCCTTTCGTTGAGAGCGTAGGACTATCTCTCATGAGCCCGCCGACCCCCCGGCGGCAACCCGGCAGCCATCGCGCAGTCAGAGTACCGGCGGGCGCCCCATCACGGCGGAGGCGACGCCCGGGTTTGTGCTCGGCCGCAACGCTAGGCCGGCAGGGCAGCGCCGCCCGGTGCGTCGATCGCCTCCGCCACCTGCCTCACTCGCCATGCGAACAACGGGGCGTGCCAAACCACCAAATCGTCGGAGAAGGTGAGCTTCCCGCGAACCCGCGTGACGGTGCCGGGCCCGAGCGGATACTCGCCGAGTCGCTCGCCCGGTCGATGGAACGGCAGGTCGCGAAACACATACACGTGTTGATCGGTCACAAGCACGGTCCGGTGAAAGTGGAAAAACAACAGCGCGAGCGCGAATCCCACATAGGGCAGCTCCTCCAGCACCCCGGCGATGACCGCAACCATCAGCGAACTGAACCCGAACGAGATCGTCACGCCCTCTTCGCCCGAGATCTTCGCTCGCCGAGCGTACCGCCCCGCCATGCGCCTACGGTTATTGCTTCGCATCGCAGTTCTCCAGTGCCGGTTGGCGGATGACGCAGCCTCCCGCGTCGGTCCGCCATCGTATTTGATGGAGCACATGTCATTGCGGGCGCTGCCCGCTGCGCCTGCGCTCGAGCACTGTGAGCTCGGCAATATCAGCTGGGGACAATCACCTACCGCTGGCTTCACACAGGCCGGTAGCGAAGGTAGACGACGCGATCCCCAAACGTCCGCGTCTCGATCAACTCCAGCCGGATCGTTTCGTCGAGGATCGGGAAATAGGGCGTGCCGCCGCCGAGTAGGACCGGGCTGACGAACAGCCGCAACTCGTCGATCAACCCCAATTCCATGCACGCGCGGGCGAGGCCGGCGCCGCCGACGGCGATGTCCTTTCCGGGCTCCTCCTTGAGCCTTGCGACCTCCTCGCCGACACCCTCCCTGGCCAGCCTCGCGTTGCCAACCACGCTCTCCAGCGTCGTGGAGAAAACGACCTTCGGCAGAGCCTTCCAGATCTTCGCGAACGCGACGTGCTGCTCGGGCAGCGGGCTGTCCTGCGCAGTCTCCCAGTAGAGCATCGTTTCGTAGAGCCGCCGTCCGCAGAGCTGCACGCCGGTCTCCTGCACCCGCTGGGTGTGAAAGGCGAACAGCTCCTCGTCGGGCACCGACCAGTCGATCGCGCCGTCGCGCCCGGCGATGAAGCCGTCCAGCGACACGGTCATCGAGTAGATCAGCCTGCGCATCGGGTCCGCCGCGCTCAGCCGCCGATCCGCCGTCGCAGCCCGATCGCGCCGCGAGCGCCCGAGCGCGCCAGGCGCGCGAGCTCGAGCCGGCGCAGCAGGTCACGCAGCTCGTGGCGCTCGGAGTGCGAGAGGTTCGCCGGCCTGCCCTTGGACTTTGCCACCAGCTCGCGCAGCCGAACTCGATGCTCGGTGGGCAGCGACTGCCAGTGGCGGTGAACCACGAGCCCCAGCTGACCAACCGTCAGCGCGGTGCCGAGCGGCCCGACCTTCTTCAGCGCGCTGCGCAGTCCCATCGCCCGCAGCCTACCCCGGACGGCGCGCGAGCGAACCGGCCCGCTCGCGCGCCCGCAACCGGCCCGCGCCCCTCAGCCGGAGATCACGTTGCCAAAGAACGCGCAGCCGACGTAGCCGCCGAACGAGGTCGACTTCTGGTAGCCGATCGTGCCGGTCACGGTCGTCCCGGCGCTGGCGGCGTAGGAGAACGAGACCTCACCGGATCCGGCCGGCCCGAGCACGGCGAGGCTCGAGGCTCCGAGCGTGCTGGTCTGGCTGCCGAAGGCGCCGGCGTTGGCGTAGCCGTTGACCGTCAGCTCGGAGTCGGCGCTGGCCGGCCCGTCGGCCGCGAGACTGGCGTTGCCCGAGGGGTCGCAGCTCGCCAGGATCGTCAGGCCGTCGGCGCTGTAGAGCTGTTCGGTCGCGGTGCTGCCGGTCGGCGTCGGCACCTTCAGATCGAGGTTCCCGAGCGAATCGCCGTCGACGGTCGCGGCGTTCGACGGCCCCGCCGCACCGGTCGCACCGGTCGGCCCGGCCGCCCCGGCGGGCCCGACCGGGCCCACCTGGCCGCTTGCGGCGAACGCCACACCGACCCAGCCGCCCGAGCAGTGATGCCCCGGCTTCCAGATGTGCACTCCGCCGCCGTTCGCCTGCGCACAGGCGGTGATGGCGCCGTTTGAGCCGACGAACGAGCTGTTGGTGGCCGCGTAGGCAACGCCGCCGAGCGCCGCGAACAGCGCCGCCCCGAGCGCCAGCTTCGCCGCCGTCGGTCTGATCCGAGAAATACTTCGCATGCAATCGCCTCCGTTTGTGGTCTACACACCCAACTCGGCGCGCGGCCACAGGTTGCGGGTGCTCACAAAGCTCTTAGATCAGGAGTCGTTGCCACCGCAGTTCGCGCGGTCGCGCCGCGCGACGGCCGTGATCGCCGCGATGTCCTCGAGATCACTCGGCCGTCCACTCGCCTGCTTCATCGCGATCAGGTCGTCGACGCCGACGATCTCGACGGCGACCCCGTCGAGGTCGGTGCTCAGCGCACGCGAACGCATCTCGGCGTAGGCGGCCGCGCCCGCGACCCCATTCAGGATATGCACCTCGCCATGGCGAGTGCTGAGCGCCACCACGATCGGCGCGATCGCCAACTGCTCCGCGCTCGGCGCCGGTGCGTCGCCGCCAAGCCCGGCCGGGTGGGCGTCGAGATCACGCAGCGCGGCCGCAAGGCGCACGAAGTTCTCGGCGTCGGGAGCCGGCGTGAGGTCGAGGTCCTTGGTCGTTCGCCGGCGCCCGTGCACCTGGGCGGCGGCCCCTCCGAGCACGAGGTAGTCGACGTCGTGTTCGGCAAGCACGCGGAACAGCTCGCGCAGGTCCAGCGGGCGCTCGGGGGCGTCGCTCAAGCGGCCCCGTGGCGCGTCGCGGGATGGCCGGCCCGGCGGGCCTGCGCGCCGGCGATCTCCAGCTGCGTCGCGACGAGGTTCCATGACGCGGCCTCGCGCAGTCGCTCACGCGCGCTGGACGGCGCCACCACGCCGTCCGCCGGCGCGGCCGGCACGCTGCCCAGCTCGAGGCGCTCGCCGAGCGCGGTCAGCAGGTGGGCGAGCCGATCGAGCGTCGGCGACTCTGCGCCGCGTTCGATGCGGCTGATCGCGTCCTGACTGGTTCGGGCGCGCAGGGCAAGGCGCCGCTGGCTGACACCGTGCCGCTGCCGTGCTTCACGAAGCAGCAGGGCGGCCGCTTGGGAACACCGCATACGGTGTCAGCATAGCGCGAGCCGCCCGAGTTGCGAGTGCCCAACAGGCTTTTTATGCGGCGGCTTTCGCCGCCGGCCGTAACGATCCGTGGGCCC
>JBEKNK010000048.1:0-19451 GCA_049522915.1 Solirubrobacteraceae bacterium
GGCTTTCGCCGGACGCCGTCCGCCTGGCCTTCATGCTGTCGCTCGTCGGCTTCGGCACCAAGGTCGGCTTCGTGCCGACCCACACCTGGCTGCCCGACGCCCACAGCGAGGCGCCGGCGCCGGTCTCAGCGCTGCTGTCGGGGTCGCTGCTGGCGGCGGCGTTCTACGCGATCCTGCGTTTCTTCCAGGTCGCCGTCGCCGCCGGCGAGCGTTCGTTCGCGCAGCACGCGCTGATCGTCTTCGGCGTGATCTCGCTGGTCGCGGCGAGCTTCTTCGTCCTGCGCCAGAGCAACTACAAGCGGCTGCTCGCCTACTCCTCGATCGAGCACATGGGGATCATCGCGCTGGGGATCGGCTTCGGCGCGCCGCTGGCGGTCGCCGGCGCGTTGCTGCACGTGATCACCCACGCCTCGGCGAAGGGCCTCGCGTTCTTCGGCTCGGGCTCGCTCCTGCGCGGCTACGACACCAAGGAGGTCGACGGCGTGACCGGCGCCGGCCGCGCGATGCCGTGGAGCGGGCCGATGTTCCTCGCGGCCGCACTGGCGCTCTGCGGGCTGCCCCTGTCGGGCGTGTTCCGCAGCGAGTTCCAGATCGTGGTCGGCGGCTTCGCGCAGGCGCAGTACGTCGGCGTCGCGCTGCTGTTGGTCTTCGTCAACGTCGCGTTCTTCGGCGTCGTCTGGCACAGCGGCCGGATGGTGTTGAGCCGCGCAGCGGCGCCGATCGCGGGGGCCGCCGCGCCGCGGGAGCGCAGCGCCTGGATGGTCGCCGCGATGCTCGGCTGCCTGTTCGTCGTGATCGCGCTCGGCGTGCACCTGCCCGGCGACCTCTCGGCGCTACTGGGCAGCGCGAGCCACAGCCTGAGGGCGCCGCTGTGAGCGCCGCCGCCAACGTCGGCGCGGCGGGCGTGGTCGCACCCTCGCTCGCCGAGCGCCTGGGCGCAACGGTGGAGGATGCACCCGCCGGGGAGCTGCGCCTGCGCCTCGGCGCCGGCGAGTTTGGCGCGGCGGCGCGTGGCCTGCGCGACGCGCGCGCGCGCTTCGTGACGATCTTCGAGGCCGACACGCCCGAGCCGGCGCTGGTCGGTGTGTTCGCGCTGGGCGGCGAGCTGGTCGTCCTGCGCGCACCGGGCGGGCGCGCGGACGGCACGATCGGTCGTTGGTGGCCGGCCGCGCGCTGGGCGGAGCAGGAACTGGTCGAGCGCGCCGGCGGCGACGGTCCGCCCGGGGGCTTCGAGCGCTGCCTGACAAAGCCGGACGCCGATCTGCTGGAGCGGCGTGTCGAGGGCCTCGACGTGTTCTTGATCCCCTATGGACCGGTGCGCTCTGGCGTGTTCGAGGCGATCCAGTTTCAGATCGAGACCGGCGGCGAGGACGTCCCGCGGATACAGACGCGCCTGTTCTTCAAGCACCGCGGGATGGAGGCGCGCTTCGCCGGCCTCGAGCCCCGCGCCGCCGTGCACGTCGCCGAGCGTGTCGCGGGCGTCGCCAGCGCCGCCTATGCGAGCGCGTTCTGCCAGGCCGTCGAGCGCGCCGTGGGCGTCACGGCGCCGCCGCGCGCCGAGCGCTGGCGGGCCGTCTACGCGGAACTCGAACGGATCGCCTGCCACCTGGACGTGATCGCCAAGGAGGCCGAGACGACGGCGCTCTACGTCGGTCAGGCGCGCTTCGGCATCCTCAAGGAGCAGGTGATGCGCCTGCGCGCGGCGCTGACCGGCAGCCGCTTCGGCCGCGGCGTCATCACCCCGGGCGGCGTGCGTGCAGACGGTGCCCTGGCGCCCGACGAGCTGCTCGCGGCGCTCGATCGCCTCGAGCGCGAGCTGCGCCGCGATCGCCGGCTGTTCCTCGGCACGGCCTCGATGACGGACCGCCTGATCGGCGCCGGACGCCTGGAGCGGGCGCTCGTCGAGGACCACGGGGCGGTCGGGCCGCTGGCGCGCGGCTCCGGGCTCTCCACGGACGCCCGTCACGAGCGGCCGTACGGCGACTACCGGCGCCTCGGACTGCGCGTCTTCACCCGCCGCGAGGGCGACGCGATGGCGCGCGTCAACGTCCGCTTCGACGAGCTGTCGGAGTCGCTGCGCATCCTGCGCCAGTCGATCGATCACCTGCGCGCGCCCGACACCGGGCTGGCGGTTGCGCTGCCGGCGGGGGCCAGCGGCGCCGCGTTCGGCTGGGCCGAGGCGCCGCAGGGGGAGCTCGTGATCTGGGTGGAGATCCGCTCGGGGCTGGTGCACCGCGTGCACATCGCCTCCCCGTCGCTGCGCAACTGGGCGCTGTTTGACCACGCCTTCCCGGCCGACGTGCTGACCGACTTCGCCTTCATCGAGCACAGCTTTGGGCTGAGCGTCGCGGGAGCCGACCGCTGATGCTCGGATGGATCCCCCGCGGCCTGCGGGCCGGCCGGGTCACGACGCGCTACCCGCGCAGCGCGGAGACGCCGCCGGCGGGCTACCGCGGCCGAGTCGTGCTGGCGGACGGCGCGCGCGGCGAGGATTGGCTGCCCGGCGTGTGCCCGACCGGGGCGATCGCGCTCGATCACGAGCGGCGGCTGACCCTCGACCGCGGCCGCTGCATCCTCTGCGGCGCCTGCGTGGACGCGGCGCCGGAGCGTTTCGTTTTCGAGCCACGCTTTGAGACCGCAGTGCGGTCGCGCTCGGCGCTGATCGCGGGCGGCGAGGACACGCCCGGCGCGGAGCCGTTGCGGCGGGCGCTCGGTGAGCGAGCCCACTCGCTGCGGCGCTCGGTTCACGTGCGCCACATCGACTGCGGCTCCGACGGCGCCGAGGAGTGGGAGATCCAGGCGCTGTGGAACCCCTACTACGACATTCAGCGCCTCGGCTTCTTCCTCACCGCCGCTCCCCGCCACGCCGACATCCTGCTCGTCACCGGCGCCGTGACCAGCCCGATGCGCCTGCCGCTGGCGCGCACGTGGGAGGTCATGCCCGAACCCAAGGCCCTCGTCGCCGTCGGCACCGACGCCTGCTCGGGCGGCCTGTCGGCCGGTGGAACGCTGACCGCCGGAGGCGTGGACGAGGTTCTCGCGGTCGACGTCTATGTGCCCGGCTCGCCCCCGGCGCCGATCGCGATCATGCACGGCCTGCTGCTCGCCACCGGCGTGCTCACAGCCGAGGCGGTGCTCGCGTGAGCGCCGCCTACGCGGTCGCGATGGGCGCCCTCGCGCTCGCTCCGCTGCTTGCCCTGCGCGCCCGGCGCCTCGCCGCGCTGTGCGCCGCCGCCGGCTGCGCGCTGCTCGTGATCGTCGGCCTGAGCGCCGCGCTCGGCGGCGCTCCAGCGGTGCTCGACCTCGGCGGCTGGTTCGGCTTCGGGCATAGCTCGCTGCGCGCCGACGGGCTCGGCGGAATCTTCCTCGCGCTCACCGGCGTTACCGGCGCGGCGGTCTCGCTCGCCTACGCAGCGCTGCCGACGGATCGCTGGCTGACGGCGCTCGGGGCGGCGCTGCTGCTGTTCGTCGCCGTCGCGATCGGCTCCGACAACGCATTCCTCTTCCTCGCGGCGTGGGAGGCGGTGACGGTCTGCGTGTACCTGATCGCGAGCGCCGGTCGCGATCGCGATCAGCTGGTCGCCGGCTACCTGACCGGTGGGCTCGCGAAGATCGGCGGCGCGGCGCTGCTCGCCGCGTTCGCGCTGCTCTACGCCCACACCCACAGCTTCTCCTTCGAGGTCTGGACGCACGCCGCGCTCGGTGCGGGGACGCGTGGCGTGCTGTTCGTGCTGTTCCTCGTCTGCTTCGCGACGAAGGTCGGCCTGGTCCCGCTGCAGGGTGGCCTGCCGGCCGGCTATGGCTCGGCGCCGCGGCTGGGCGCGGCGTCGTTGTCGGTCGCGCTGTGCGCCGGCTTCTATGGTCTGTGGCGCTTCGAGTTCCAGGTCCTCGGGCCGCTGCCGGTGTGGTGCGGCGACGCGCTCCTGATCGTCGGCGCGATCAGCGCCCTGACCGGGATCGCCTATGCCCTCACGCAGGACAACATGCGGCGTTTCCTCGGCTATTCGACCGTCGAGCACGCCGGCGTGGTGCTCGTCTCACTCGGCGTCGCGCTGCTCGGCCACGCCGCCCACAACCCGGCGCTCGCCGCTGTCGGGCTGCTGGCCGCGACGCTGCACGTCTGTTCGCACAACCTCGCCAAGACGCTCGCCCTGATCGGCGTCGACCGCGTCGAGCAGGCGACTGGGCAGCGGACGATCGATCCGCTGGGCGGCCTCTCGCGCGTCCTGCCGGCCAGTGCGCTGGCGCTCGGCATCTCATCGCTCACGCTCGCGGCGATCCCCCCGCTCGGCGGCTTCGTCAGCGAGTGGTTCACATTCGAGGCGCTGCTGCAGGCCTTCAGGATGCCAACACTGCTCTCGCGGCTGCTCTGCGCGCTGGCCGCCGCCGCACTCGCCCTTGCCGCCGGCCTGGGCCTGCTCGCCTTCGCCAAGTTCTACAGCTTCACCTTCCTGGGGGCGGCACGCGGCAAGCTCGCGCTGCGCCCCGCTCCCTCTCGCTGGCCGTTCGGCCTGGTGGCGCTCGGCGTGGTGACGCTGTTCCTCGGCACGGTCGCGCCATGGGAGATTCACGCGATCGGATCAGGGCTCCGGCCGCTGCTCGGATTCGACCTCGCGGCGACCACGATCAGCCATCCACTCGTGCTCGGGCCCGTCTTCACCGGTTTCTCGGTGCTCGCGCCGACCTGGCTGAGCATCGTGCTGCCCGCCTACGCGCTGCTCGCCGTCGTGGTCGTGTGGGCGACACGCGGGCGCGAGGCGCGCGCGGCGCCGGCGCGACGGGCGCCGGTCTGGGTCAGCGGCAGCGCCGCCGAGCTTGCCGCCGTGCAGTACCGGCCATCGGCCTACTCCAACCCGATGCGCGTGATCCTGCGGGCCCCGCTCGGGTTTGTCAGCGCCGTTCACGCCGTCGAGGGCGACGGTCGGCGGCTGGCGCTCGACACGCGCGTCGTGCTCGCCGTCGACCGCTTCCTCTACGCGCCGGCCACCTCGCTCGCGCTCTGGATCGCCGCCCGCGTCCGCGCCCTGCAGTCCGGCCGGCTGTCGTCCTACCTGCTCTACATGCTGATGGCCCTGGTGCTCGCCCTTTCCCTCGTCCCCATCCTGCGCTGATGTTCCAGCGAATCCTGCTCGCCTGGGATGGCTCTGAGCTCGCGCTGCGGGCGTTCGACGTCGCGATCGACCTCGCTCGCCGCTACGACGCCGAGCTGCTCGCGGTCTCGATCGCCTACTCCCCCGCGCACGCGGAGACGGCCGCCGACCGCGAGGAGTCCTCCGACGCGGCCCGCCGTTATCTGCGGGAGACCTTCGCCGAGGTCAGCGACCGTGCGGAACGGGCCGGGATGAGCGTCGAGCACCAGATCATCGACGGCGAGGCCGCACAGGCGCTGGCGGGCTACGCCGACGAGCACGGCTTCGACCTGATCGTCTGCGGACACCACCACAGCCGGCGCACCGGGCGGCTGCTGCTGCGCGGCGTCACCGAACGCCTGCTTGCGGACAGCACGATCCCGCTGCTTGTGGTCAGTGGCGAGCGCGACTGAGACGGGGACGCGCGCGGTTGTCGATCGCAGCCGGCTATCATCGCCGCCGATGTCGCGCTTGGTCGCTCTCATCGCCATCGCAGGCGCGGTCCTCCTCGGCCTGCAGTTCGTCGCCCAGTCGGGCGCGACCGGCTCGTCGTTGCCGGCCGTCAAGCACGTGTTCCTGATCGTGCTCGAGAACGAGGACGAGGCCACGACGTTCGGGCCCTCCTCGCCGGCACCGTATCTCGCCAAGACGCTCGTGTCCGAAGGGGCGCTCATCCCCAACTACTATTCGATCGGCCACGACTCGCTGGACAACTACATCGCGATGATCTCCGGCCAGGCGCCGGACGCCGCGACGCAGAACGACTGCGCGACCTTCTCGAACTTCGTGGCGACCAGCCCCTCGCTCGATGCGGACGGGCAGGCGGTCGGCAGCGGCTGCGTCTATCCGAGCGCCTCACCCGCCGTTCCGACCCTCCCCGGCCAGCTCGACGCGGCCGGGCTGAGCTGGAAGGGCTACATGGACAGCATGGGCGCCGATCCGGCGCGCGAGTCGGCGACCTGCGGGCATCCGGCGATCGGCGCCGCAGACGACACCCAGACCGAGACGGCGACCGACCAGTACGCCACCCGCCACGACCCGTTCATGTACTTCCATTCGATCATCGACGACCCCGCGTACTGCGACAGCCACGTCGTCAACCTGAGCGTGCTGGCGAGCGACCTGAGCAGCGTCGCGACCACGCCGAACTTCTCCTTCATCACGCCCGGGCTCTGCAACGACGGCCACAACACCAACTGCGCGAACGGCGACCCTGGCGGGCTCGCCCAGGTCAACACGTTCCTGCCCGGCCTGATCAGCGAGATCGAGGCCTCGCCGGCCTACAAGGCCGATGGCCTGATCATTGTCACCTTCGACGAGGCCGACGCCGGCGGCGACGACTCATCGTGCTGCGGTGAGCAGGCCGGGCCGAACGCTCCCGACCCGGGCGACCCGAGCGACACGACCGCCGCCGACACCGGCGGGGGCAAGGTCGGCGCGGTGCTGCTGTCGCCGTTCATCAAGCCGGGCACCGTGACCCAGACCGCCTACAACCACTACAGCCTGTTGCGAACCGTCGAGGACCTCTTCGGGCTGCCGCACCTCGGTTTCGCCGCGCAGCCCGGGCTCGCCTCCTTTGGCGCGGACGTCTTCACCAACAACGTGTCGTCCACCACGACGTCGTCGTCGTCGTCGACCACCTCGCCGGACTGCGTTGCGCAGAGCTCCGGCCCGGTTCTGGGCGCGGTGAGCGTCGCCAAGACCCGCCACGGCCACTCGCTCACCTTCGTCCCCCGCCGTAACGGCCTGCTCAGTTTCCAGATTCGCCCAGCCCACGGGAACGCGCACAAGGTTCAGCACGAGACGGTGCGCGCCTGCCGGCGCGTGACGTTGAGCCTCCCCGCGGGCGCCGGCCACGTCCAGCTCACCGCAACCGCCGGATCAGCCAAGCAGACGGAGACGAAGGCGTACTGAAGCGTGCCTGCGGCGGCGGTCAGGGCCGCCGCCGACTCAGAGCTCGGAGGCCGCGTTGTCGAGCGTGGTCGCCTGCGCGGCGGTCAGGTAGCCGCCGTTGTGCAGCGCGGTGACCACCAGCTTGAAGGCGGCGATCAGGAGGTTGATCTGGGCCTGCGTGAGGTGCGCGGTGATCTGGTTCAGCGAGGCGCAGCCCTGGTTCGTGGTGGCGACGATCGCGTTCTGCGCAGCCGTGGACAGCGACTTGAAGGCCGCGGAGGTCTCGACGTAGGTCAGGGTGAGCGTGCACACGCCCGACGCCGTGACGACCACGGTCAGCGATTGCTGCGCTTGCGTCGCCGCGTTGTAGTTTGCGCTGGCGGCCTGGTTGGCGTCGAGCAGGCACTTGCCGGCGCCGGTGAAGGTGACGACAAGCCCGGAGATCGAGCACGCCCCTGCTGCGCTGGTGGAATCGATCGTGAACGTCACCGCGTTGCCCGACTTGCCACCGGTCGCGGCGAGCGTGTAGGTGCCCCCGACCGTGGGTGTCGTCGGCGGCTTGGAGGTGAATGTGATCGTCTGTACGCCCTTGCCGACGGTCACCTTCTGCTGGACCTGCGCCGCCGCGTTGTAGTTGGTGCCGCCGGCCTGGTTGGCGTCGATCGTGCACGTCCCGACTGCCGCGAACGACACGACGCCGCTGGCGATCGTGCAGATCGCGCTGCTCGAGGGGTCGATCGTCAGCACCACCGGGCTGGCAGACGCGCCGCCGGTCGCCGACGGCGTGTACTTGGGGCCGCCGACCGTGGCGGCGGGCGCGGAGGTGTTGAAGGTGATCGTCTGCGCACCCTTGCCGACGGTGACCTTCTGCTGGACCTGGGCGGCGGGCTGGTAGATGCCGCCGCCGGCCTGGTTGGCGTCGATCGTGCACGTCCCGACCGCCGTGAACGACACCATGCCGCTGGCGATCGTGCAGATCGCGCTGCTCGAGGGGTCGATCGTCAGCACCACCGGACTGCCCGACGCGCCGCCGGTTGCCGACGGCGTGTACTTGGGGCCGCCGACCGTGGCGGCGGGCGCGGAGGTGTTGAACATGATCGTCTGCGTGGTCGCGGTGACCGTCAGCATGTCGGAGGTCGAGTTGGAGGGCAGGAAGATCGGATCGGGCGGGAGCGCGATCGCCGCCGCGCCCGGGCCGAAGTAGGCCTGCACCGAGTAGGTGCCCGGCGGGAGGGTCAGCGCGCCGAGCGAGGCGGTGCCGCCGAGGATCGTCTCCGCGGTCTGCGTCACAACCGGCCCCGTCGTGCTGCCGCTCGGCGTGAAGACGAAGGCGACGATGTCGCCGGCTAGGCCGGTGCCGCCGCTCTGCAGCGACGCGCTGATCCCGCTGCTCGTCGCTTGGTAGGCGAGGCTTGACGGTGCGCTCAGGGTGAGGCTAGTCAGCAGCTGGTTGATCGCGAACGAGGAGGTCGAGACCGACGTCCCGGCGAGCGTCGTGTTGCCGCCGAAGGCAGCGGTCAACTGGTAGCTCCCGCCCGGAAGGTCGCTGAGGCGGATCTGCGCGGTGGCGACGCCGGAGCCGTTCGTGGTGCCCTGGGCGGTCGAGCCGCCGATCGCGAAGCTGACCGGTTCGCCGGCGAGCGCCGTGCCGCCCGTCGTCGTCAGGGTCGCGCTGACCGACACGGTCGTGTTGTAGGGGCCGCCGATCGGCGGCGTCGTGGTGAACTGGATCGAGGTCGGTGTGACCGGCGCTGCGCCGCCCGCCACCGCGGCGGCGATCTGGTTCGGCTGGTAGTAGCTGCCCTGGTTGTCGTCGAGGCTGACGAGCCCGACGCCGTTGACGGCCTGCACGACGAACTGCATGTTCGCGATCTGGCTCGCGGTCAGGCTGCCGTCGCCCACGCTGCCGGTCCAGAGCGTCGAGTCGGTCGGGTCCTGGGCCAGGAACACCGACAGCCACTGCCCGGAGCTGTTTCCGGTCGTGTCGGCGCTCGTGTAGGTGATCCAGACCTGCTGGACGCCGGCGGAGGGGTCGCCGTCGACGTGGACCGCGAAGGTGACGGTCCCGTCGCTGGCGCTCGCGTCGACGCGCTCGATCGTCGGCGGATTCGCGAGCGCCGGCGTGTTCGCGCCGTAGGTCGCGGTGTTGGCGCTGTAGAACAGGCGCAGGCTGGTGCTCGAGTAGGCCCGCTGGACGTCGGTGCCCGTCCCGGACGTGTCGGACTCATACTGCGCCGGGGTCAGCATCAGCTTCGCGTCGGTCGCGAGGACGAGGTTGCCGGGGGCGATCGTGGTCGTCGCTGACTGCGACGCGGAGACCGAAAGCGACGTCGAGCCAACGCCCGCCGCTGCGGTCGTCGTGAAGACGATGTTCGGGCTGTTCGTGTCGCCGGCGATCGTGAACGTGAGCCCCGCCGGAATCGACACCGTCAGCGGTGTCACCGACAGCGACGTGATCACCCCGGTGCCGGACGCCGCGCTCGTGGCCTGCGTCCCGAGATTCGCGATCGACGCCCCGTCGCTGAGCCCCCCGAAGTAGTTGACGCTCCACAGGCGAGACGGGAAGAACGCGGTCGAGCTGAACGTCGAGTGGAGCCCGCTGAGCTCGGTCGCCGGAGCACCGGTCAGCGGGGTGATGCCGGACTGGTCGGTGTAGGTGCCGCCGGTGAAGCCGACTCCCCGTAGCACCTGGCCGGGGACGCTGACGTCGCTGACGGCGAGCGGCAGCGTCGGCGCGCCGGGGCTCGTCGAGATACCGTTCGGAATGCCGGCCGGGCCGCTGAGGTAGGTGGCGAGCGGTGCGCTGCCGCCGCTGGTGCTCTCGAGCTGCTGCGTGTTGGTCGTCAGCGTCGGCGTCAGCGTGACGTCGGTCGAGCTGAGGCCCAGCCCGCCGGCGTCGACGGGGGCGCCAGGTCCGGAGGTGAAGGGAGTGGTGGAGCTGATGATGGACGTGCTCGACGGTGTCGCGATGCGACCGCTGGGCAGGTTGACGCTGGTCATCGGCAGGCCGTAGAGAGTCGCTTCGAGCAGCGACTTGATGTCGATTCCCTGCAGGTTCTGGGTGCTGTCGAGGTAGGCGTTCTTCGCCTCGGTCAGCGCGGTGCCGACCGCGACGGGTCCCGAGCCGTAGCGCAGGGCCGTGGCGAAGTCGGCGTAGAGCTTCTCGCTGTAGGCGAGGAAGTCGGTGTCGCCGTACTGGTACCCGGTGCCGGCGATCAGCGTCGCCTGCTTCTGCGCGAAGGCGCCGACCCAGTCGAGCGTCTGTGTGACGCCTGGAACGGCGTCCTCGGCGGGGATGTTATAGCCGGAGTGGCAGCCCGCGCTGAAGACGATCGAATTCTCCAGGTTGACACTCGAGCCGGCGAGCTGGTTGGCGTTCATCGTTGTCGAGTAGTCCGCGGCGAGCGTGTTGTTGGCGCTGAAGTGACCGGCCAGGAAGATCAGGCTGTGACGGCTTCCGGTCAGCGCCGTGACGAGCTGCGGGGCAGTCCAGGACTGCGTCGGCGGTGTCCCCGTGTTGCTCGGCGCGACACCGTCGTTGGTGATCAGCGTGTCGTTAGTCGCGCCCGAGCCCAGGCCGGCCTGGAAGTCGGCTTCCACCGCGTCCGCGCCGGTGGTCATGAAGTCGTAGCCGGTCACAAGTGAGGAGGTCGGCGCCGGCACGACGCCGGTGCCGTCCGTGCCGTAGGTCCCTGGGTCGAGGTAGGCCTGCAGCATGCCGTCGATCTCGGTGGGGGTCTCGGTCAGCCGCCCGACCGGGAGGTCCGGAATCGGAATCTCGAGACCCTGGACGTTGAGCTCGCTGCTGGCGCCGTAGGCGTCCTGTGAGAGGAAGTCATTCGATTCGAGGCTGCCGTAGGAGGCCGTCGTGTCCAGCACCGGCGGCGAGTAGTCGGACTCCGGCCCGATCCCGGCCGTGTCCGGGTAGCGGAAGAACGGGATCACGTGGTCATCGCCGATCAGCACGATGTACTCCAGCCCCGGGTTCTGGGCCCGCACCGCGGTCACCACGTCGCGAATCGCCTCGGCGACCAGGTTCTCGTCATAGGGGCAGCCGGGGTTGTCGTCGGCCTGCGTCTCGAGCAGCCCGACACGCGGGCTGACCGTTCCGACGTCGACGATCGTTCCGTCAACGGAGCTGAGGCCAGCGAAGGTCTGCAGGTCGTTCTGCATCTGCACGTAGTCGCTGTCCGGCGTCATCCGCGAGAGGTTCGTCAGGATCAGCGTCTTGTACGAGGGGCCCGGAACGGTCGAGTTCAGCAGCGCCGTCGAGGACATCGGGTCGGGGGTGCCACACGCGCCGGTGTTCTCGGTCACGCTGAGCGAGAACTGGGCGCCCGGGTCATAGGTGCCGTTCGGACCGTTCACGCGAACGTAGAAGTAGCCGGTGTTGTTCCAAATGTCCTGGAAGATGTCCTGGTTTGCGGTGCCCGGATTGTCGGAGACCGCGAGCAGGCTCTGCTCCTGGGCGCCCTCGTAATCCTCTGCATCGAGCGACGGGGAGGACACCGACGGCGAGAAAACCGACGGCGAGAAAACCGACGGACTGAACACCGACGGCGAGAAAACCGACGGCGAGAAAACAGACGGACTGAACACCGACGGCGAGAAAACCGACGGCGAGAAAACAGACGGACTGAACACCGAGGGTGAGAAAACCGACGGCGAGAAGACGGACGGAGAGAACACCGACGGCGAGAAGACGGACGGACTGAACGCGTTGCCGGGTGTCTCCGCCTCGAGCGTCTGCAGGCCCGCCGTCGAGCTCAGCGTCTGCTCGGCCTGCCCGATGTCGCTGAACAGCGTCAGGTCGTAGTTGGCGGGAAGGTTCTTCAGATCTACCTGGACGGTGCCGCCCGGCGTGACCGGGAAGCGGTACCAGCGCGCCTGCCCGGACAGGTCGATCGACCCTGACGCGTTGCCCTGCCCGCTGCCGTTGAGCGTGATCGTCGCGGCTCGGGTCCAGGCGTCGTTGTCGACGCCCCCGTTGATCACGCTCGAGCAGGCGGAGAACGCCGACGTGGTCGGGAACGGGGCCGGCAGAACGATCGTGCTCGCCGTGGCCGTGATCGAATCACCGACGCCGATGACCGGCAGCGACGTGGCGACGCTGACCGGCGCGCTACCGGTGCCGATGCCGGCGGGGATCGTGACCGGCACCGAGCCGAGGTAGTTGACCCCGGAGCCACGGGCGCCGCAAGTCGGACTGTCGAAGAACTCGACGTCGACCGTCGATCCCGCCGGGCCCGTGACCGTGCCGGCGATCTCGGTGACCGTCCCCGAACCGCTCACCTGCGGCGAGGTCGCGGCGAGCACGGGCGCCGCCTCGCCGAGGCCGTCGGTGGGCGCGGTGATGCCGGCGCCGGTGTTTCCGTAGATCGAGTTGGCCGTCACCCGGTTGGCGTCGGTGTCGTCCTCGACGCCGTCTCCAGAGTTGTTGGCAATCACGTTCCCCGGTCCGACGATTACGCCGCCACCCGACAGGATGCGGATGCCCTCGCCGTTGCCGAGTCCCGCCGCTCCGGCGGGGTTGGTGCCGACGAAGTTGCCGGCGACGTTCACGTAGCTCGAGTTGATGAAGACACCAACGTCACCGGTCTGGTTGACGATCACGTTGCCGTTGGCCGTGTTTGCCTGCGTGCCGGGCGCCGCGCTGTCGCCGATCGTCGTGCCCGGGCTGTTCTCGACGCCGATTCCCTGATCGAACGGCCCGGCTCCGGGGGTCAGCACGCCGCTCGCGTTGACCCCGATCGTGTTGCCGGCGATCAGGTTGCCGGTTCCCGCCCCGGCCAGGTAGACGCCCTCCTGGTAGAGGCCGAAGATCAGGTTGCCGTCGCCGGCCGTCCGCGAGCCGCCGATCGTGTTGTTGGCGGCGCCTGTGTCGATCTGCACGCCGACCGCGTCGTCGGCCGCCGTGACCCCGTCGGGGCCGAGCGCGACCCAGTCGCCCTCGACCGTGTTGGTGGTGGAGCCGGCGCCGGTGATGTCGATGTCCGTGCCGTTCCCGACGTGCCCACCGTTGCCGCCGACAACCACCCGGTCGGCCGCGGTCGTGCCGCCGATCGTGTTGTTGGAGCTGTTGAGCACCTCGATCCCGCCGGTGCCGTTCCCGGCCAGGATGCTCGGGGAGCCCCAGCCGATCCAGTCCCCGGCCACGAGGTTCGTGGCCCCGCCGTTGAGCACGATCCCCCAGCCGGCGAAGTTGCTGATGATCAGACCACGAACCAGCGTGCCCATCGTGTTGTCGATGTCAAGACCGTCGCACGGGCTCGGCGTGCAGCCCGTGCCGTCGAGCGTGATCAGCGGCGTGCCGGCGAAGCCCGGCTGGGTGGTCGCCGACATCGTGACGCCCGTCGTGATCGCCGGCAGCGGCGAGGTCACGCTGATCGTCTGCGCCCCCGAGCCTATGTTGAAGCCGATCTGGGGAAACGACCCGGTGTACGCGTCGGCCGCGATGATCGCGTCACGCAGGCTGCAGTTGTAGATGTAGCACTGGCCGTCGTTGCTATCGGCGGTCTTGGTCACCTCGAACAGCGGCCCGGGCTGGATGTCCGAGTAGATATAGGCGGCGCCACCGCCCGTGTGTCCCTCGGCGCCGCCGATGATGTTGTCGCCGGAGATCCCCACGCTGAAGCCGAGCTCGTCGCTGGCGGCGCCGTCGGAGGCGGTCAGCGGCAGCCCGCCGTCCAGCGTCCAGCTCGCCCCCGTGCCGGTATAGGCGTACAGCGCTCCCTCGTTGCCGCTGTTTCCGAACGCGCCGACGGCGATTGTGCTGCCGGAGATCGCCAGGGCCCGTCCGGCAAAGCTCGCCCCCGGCGGGGAGAGCGTCGTCTCGAGCGTCCAGGTCGGGCCGACGAGCTGGTAGACGAAGGCCTCACCCGTACCGCCGGCGTACTGGTTGCCAAGCGCGATCGTTGAGCCCGAGATCGCGACCGTCCCAGGCAGGGCATCGCTCGGCGTTGCGCCGGCCGGGGTCAGCTCGGTGGTCTGCGCCCAGCTGCCGCCGGAGAACGTGAACACGTAGGCGGTGTCAAGGCTCCCGGAGACCGCGCCGCCGACGATCGTCGTGCCGGCCTCGTTGATCCCGACGGAGAAGCCCAGCTGGTCGTAGGGGCCGGCGTCCGAAGGAGTGAGCTCGGCGCTCTGCATCCAGGTCTGCGGGCCCGAGAGCGTGTACACATAGACCGCTCCGTTCAAATTGCCCTGATGGTCGGGCGCGCCGATCGCGACCGTCGACCCCGACGTCGCGACGGAAAAGCCGTACTCGTTGCCACCGGCGCCGTCGGAGGCGGTCAGGTGAGCGGTTTGGGTCCAGGTGCCGGCGATCAGCTGGTAGACGAACGCGTCACCCTGATCGGCGTTCCCGCCCACCGTGTCGGACGGGTCGCCGAGCACGATCGTCGTGCCCGAGATCGCGACCGCCCCGCCGTAGACGCCGACGCCGCCCGCGTTGTGCAGGACCGCCGTCTGCATCCAGGTGCCGCCCGAGAGCGTGTAGACAAACGCCCAGGCTGGGTTGTTGGCGCAGCGGACAACCGCGGTGGCGCCC
This sequence comes from Solirubrobacteraceae bacterium, assembly GCA_049522915.1. Taxonomy (GTDB): domain Bacteria; phylum Actinomycetota; class Thermoleophilia; order Solirubrobacterales; family Solirubrobacteraceae; genus Palsa-513. Next base: position 14,572 of record JBEKNK010000048.1, read on the forward strand.
GAGATCCCAACCTCGTTTCCGAATGCGCTGCAGTCGACGGTATCGGGGTTGTTCAGCTCGATCGTCTGCGTGTAGGCCGGGTCCACATGCAGCGGGTAGCGGGCGCTCGCGTCGTCGATCGAGATCCTGATGCCGTGGCCCCCGGCGGTGGCGTTCATCGTGGCGTGCAGCACGCGGCCGCCGGCGTCGGTGACGCGCAGCCCGCTGTAGGCGCCGACCGTGCGCCCGGTCGTCGAATGCAGGGCTATGCTCGCGCCCGACCCGCTGGCCGAAAGCCCCGACAGGGGAACGTCGATCACCAATGGGCCCGAGCCGGCGGGGCGGCGCGCGATCGTGAACGACTGCTCGATGCCCGTGGGCAGTGCGGTGAAGGACTCCTCGACACCGTCGCCGCCGTAGCGAGCGCCCGCCGCGCTTCGGGCGATCACTCCGGCGACCGTAGTCATGGCGCCGCTGCGCCCGACCTGCCCCAGGCCGACCCTCCCCGACCAGCCCGCTCCGGTGAGCGTTGCCGTCCCGGCGCGGTAGGAGGCGCTAAGGCCGCGAGCGACCGGGCTGCGCACCGCGTCGCGCAGCTTGGCCGGGGCCTGCGCGAGCGTCAGTCCGGCGCTGGTGCTTGGCGTGGCGACGGAGTGATCGGCCACACCGACGAACAGGAGGACCAGCGCCGCACAGAGGAGTGCCGCAACGGCCCCGCCGAACAGGGCGATCCGGGTGGCGCGGGGACGGCCGCGGCGTTCGACATCCTGAGCCCGGCCACGATGCAACTTTGCGGTAGCGGACTCAGCCATGGAGGCGTGGCGGACGCTAACAGACTCGCCCCCGCGAAAATAGCTCCCCGAAAGGTGCCCTCTAGCCCCCCCGTTCGGGTGGCAGAGCGGTCTCGATCGCCTCGACACGGCTGAGACCGCGGCCGCGCGCGCGGGCCTGCGCGCGTAACTCGGGGCCCAGCGCCGCAACCGCCGGCTCTATGTCCGCTGCAATCTCCTGCTCGAGTGCGGCGGCGCGCGGCGCGCCGATCTCCTCGCGAAGCGCGTCGGCAGCGCCCAGGAGTGTGAGCGCGAGCTGCGGTTCGCCGGTCAGGGCAGCCAGGCGGCCGACATCCTCGAGCAGGAAGGCGAGCGCCCACCCGTCATTGTGGCGGCGGTGGGCGAGGAGGCTGGCGGCGTAGTCCTCGCGAGCCGCCGCGTAGTCGTGCAGGCCGCGGTTTGCGTTGCCGAGGTTGTTGTGGCTGATCGCCACCATCCAGCTGTCGCCGACCTCCCGGTTGAGTCGCATCGCCTCCTCGAAGCGGCCACGGGCCTCCTCGTTGCGTCCCTGCAGTGACGCGATCATGCCGAGGTTGGTCATCGATACGGCGATCGCCCAGCGGTCCGCCAGCTCCGTTCGCAGCTCCAGCGCCTGCTCGTGGAAGGAACGCGCAAGTGCATAGTCGCCGTCGTATTCCGCCACGATGCCAAGGTTGCTGAGCACGCTCGCCATCATCTTGCGGTCCCCGACTCGGCGGCGGAGCTCGAGGCTCTCCTCGTACCGCGATCGCGCCTCCGCGTTGTTGCCGCGCTGGGCGGCGAGCGTCCCCTCGAGGTGCAGCACCTTGCCGAGCCCCTCGTCCTCTCCGAGCGCCTGGAAGGCGAGCGCCGCCCGGCCGAGGCGCTCGGCTGCCTCATCGAAGTGGTTCTGCTTGCGCGCGACCTCGGCGATCGCCGCTTCGCACCATGCCAGCAAACGCTCGTCGCCGATCGCCTCGGCCAGCTCCAGCGCGCCTGTCGCCGTGGCGCGCGCGCGGTCCCATTGGCCGACCAGCTCGAGCACGCTGCACAGCTCGAGCAGGACGTCGATCCGCTCGGTATCCGGCAGCAGCGGTGCGAGCCGCTCGTAATAGTCGATCGCCGCCGCATTGGCGTATGACGCCTGCGCCGCCTGAGCGGCTCGGAGCAGGTAGATCCTCTTCGCCTGCTCGTCGTCGCTGTGCCAGAAGTGGTACGCGAGCAGGTCGAGCATCTGCTCGCCCGCGTCCCCCTCGCCCTCGAGGTAGCGCCCAACCGAGCGATGCAGCGTCGCGCGCAGGGCGTAGGGGATGCTCTCGTAGGCGACCTCGTGCGTGACGGCGTGCTTGAAGAGGTAGGACTCGTCCGCCTCGCGGTCGGGGCTGACGAGGTCGGCGAGCCGCAGGGTTGCGAGATCGCCGCGGACGTCGTCCAGTTGGCCGAGCTCGGGGTAGACGCCGGGCAGGATCGGCGCCCGAAACACGCGGCCGACCACGCTGGCGACCTTGATCGTGCGCCGGGGAGCCTCCGTCAGCGTGTCGATTCGGCCGAGCACCAGGCTGTGCAGGCTCTCCGGAAGCGCGAGAGCGCGCAGCGCGCTCTCGTCCGAGGCGTCGACGCCCTGGTCGTGGACGTAGTTGATCAGCTCTTCGGCGTAGAACGGGTTGCCCTGGGCGCGGCCGACGACGAGGTCCCGCAGCGAAGCATCGGCCTCGGCGCCGTCTCCCAGCACCCGCGCCAGCTTCGACTCGACGATCGCCGTCATCGCGTCCTCGTCGAGCGCAGCCAGCTCGAGCTCCTCGATGTCGGGCAGCTGGGCGAGCGCGAGGCCCTGGGGGAGGGCAGCTTCCGGGCGGTAGACGACAAGCAGCAGCACGGCCGCCGATGCGACGGTGGCCGCGAGGATGCCGAGCAGGTCGCGCGAGAGCGCGTCGAGCCAGTGGCAGTCCTCGAGCACGACCACGAGCGGCTCGCGGCGGGCGATCGCCCGCAGGCAGTCGCTGAGCATGTTCTCGAGCGAGGTCTTGCGGAGCTTTGGGTCAAACGAGCTGGTCAGCTCGGTGTCGGGGATCGTCAGTCCGAGCAGCGCGTCAAGCAGCGGCGCGCGCGGAACGAGCGACGGCTCGATCTGCCGCAGCGCAGCCTCGAGCACGGTGACCTGCTCGACGGCCGGGGCGTCCTGGTCCAGCCCGAACAGTGTGCGCCAAACGTCGCGCCAGACGAAATAGGCGGCGCTCGTTCCATACGACTGGCATTCGCCGGAGGCGACCGTGACGCCCCGGACTCGGGCCTCGTCGACGAGCTCTGCGACAAGGCGGGACTTGCCCATCCCCGCCTCGGCGGAGACGCCGAGGATCCTGCCACGCCTCGCCTGTGCCGCGTGAAGCGCCGCATCGAGTCGGGCCAGCTCGCCGGAGCGACCCACCATCGGCAGCGCGTCGCCTCTCGCCCGTCGCGACTGGCGCCCGGCTGAGCCCTCCAACACGTAGGCCGGGACCGGCGCAGCTTTGCCCTTCAGCACGAGCGGTTCGAGCGCCGTCCAGGCAAAGCCGTCCCCGGCACTGCGTCGCACCGGTTCGGATACGTAGATCGAACCGGCGGGCGCCTTCGACATCAGCCTCGCGGCGAGGTTGACGGCGTCCCCCAGACAGCCCCACGCCCGCCGGCGGGCGTGGCCGTAGGTACCGCTGCGCAGACGTCCGTGGGTGATCCCGACCTGGATCTCGCGCGCGGCGGTCGACTCTTCGAGACCGAGCAGGTCCAGCCCGGCGGCGCACGCGCGCGCCGCGTCATCCTCGTGCGCGATCGGCGTGCCGAACACCGCGTAGAGGTAGGCGCCCTTGTCGCCGATTGTCAGCCCGACGACGCTGCCGCCGTAGCCCGACAGGACGCGTTCGGCGGCCCGGATGAACTCATCGAGGCGCTCGCTCGCGGCCTCGTCGTGGTCGTAGTCGATGCCGCCGAAGCGCACGAACATCGGGTAGGCCGGACGCAGTTCGGCGAGGAACTCGCCGCTGCCGCTGGCCAGGCGCTCGTAGACTGTCGGCGGCAGCCAAGAACGCGTCAGCTGGCCGGGCAGCTCCACGTCCGGCGCCGACGGCATCAGCTCGGGCACGGCGCCGATCAAGCGCTCGAGCACGCTGACCGAACCGGCTTCCGGCGAGGCTCGCGTCTCGCCGAGCGCGACGCGGCCCTCGAGCGCTGCCAGCGCCGACTCGTGGAGCACGACCTCGCCCTTCTCGGTGAGATGCTCGGACTCGGCGAGCCTGTCGAGCAGGCTGCCGGCGAGCACGTCGATCAGCTGGATCTCCGGGTCGCCGACGACGAATCTCCGCACGTCACCGACCACGACGGCTACCTTCAGCGCGAGCTGAACCGCCAATCCCCCCGGCGTTGTGATCCTGCCTTCGCGCTCGATCGCGCCGAGCATCCTGACCCCACTGGCGGCCGCGCGCGAGCCGTCGTCGCCGTCGAGCCAGCAGGTGATCGCGTCGCCGCTGAAATAGATGACGTCACCGCCGTAGCGGTCGAGCTCCTCGATCACCGCGCCGAAGACTCGGTTGAGGTGGCCGGTCAGAACCTCCGATGCGCGCTGGGAGCCAAGCTCGTTCGCGAGCGCCTCCACGAGCGGCGTGAAGCCCGAGATGTCTGCGAACAGCGCCGCTCCGCGGGCGCGCGCCGGGAGCGTCGAGCCCCTCGCCAGCGCGCGACGGCGGTCACGGGCGATGTAGGCGGCCGGATGATCGGCGATACCCGCCTGCGCCGCGTCCGTCCCGCCCGTCGCCGCGATCCCCTCGCGTGCTTGCCCGGTGGCGGGGACGAGCTTGCTCACTCCGACGACACGATAGAGCAGGCGCCTCCCTGTGCCGGACGGTCGCCCCCTAACGCGACGACTTCCTCCTCTTCGGGGCGACCGCCACGTTGATCGTCGTCTCCTCCGCGACCTTCTCCTTGATCTGGAAGATCACCGAGTAGGTGCCGCTGGTGAGACTGCCGGTGCTCCAGGTGAAGCGATCGCCCAAACCAACCCTCACGGCCGCCCGTCGGAGCAACCTGTGTGAGCGCACCAGTCGGACGGTCACCTTCACGCCGACCTTGGCGCGAGCGTCGTAG
>JBEKNK010000049.1:0-19685 GCA_049522915.1 Solirubrobacteraceae bacterium
GTCGAGTTCTACGGCACGACACTGGAGCTGCCGTGCTCCGTTCACCGCCCCGATCGCAACTTCGCCGAATTCGAGACCGGCAACCTCACGCTTGGCGTGATGAACGCGGAGGCGATGGGGCTTCCGCACAACGTCAGCCACACCGTGATCGCCCTGCATGTGGACGATGTCGCGGCGTCACGCGCGAAGCTCGAGGTGCGCGGCGTGAGCTTCCGCGGCGAGACCTTCGACACCGGGGTCTGTCACATGGCGTTCTTCGCCGACCCCGACGGGAACGAACTGATGCTGCACCACCGCTACGCACCGCGGACGCCCGAGTGAGGCCAGGCGCCGCTGAACGCCGGCGGGCCTAGCTCGGCGCGACGGCGCCGTAGCCGAGCGGCAGCCCGACGTAGTTCTCCGCGAGCGTGCGAGCAGCGGCCTCGGAGGAGACGAGGTAGCGCAGCTGCGAGAGCTGCAGCTGGTTGTCGAAGTCGTCGCCGAGCCGGTGGAGCGTCGTCGTCATCCAGTAGGAGAAGTGCTCGGCACGCCAGACGCGGCGCAGGCACGCGCGTGAATACTCGGCCAGGCCCGTGCGGCTGCCGCTGCTGTAGGAGTCGATCAGCGCGTCGGCGAGCACGGTCACGTCCGAGACGGCCAGGTTGAGGCCCTTGGCGCCGGTCGGGGGCACGATGTGGGCGGAGTCGCCGGCGAGGAACAGGCGCCCGTGCTGCATCGGCTCTGTCACGAAGCTCCGCATCGGCGTGATCCCCTTCTCGAGCACCTCGCCCTCGACGAGCGTCCAGCCGTCGATCGAGACCCGGCGATGCAGCTCGTCCCAGATTCGCGTGTCGGGCCACTCGTCCAGCCGCTCGTCCGCTGCGCATTGGAGATAGAGCCGGCTGCGTTCGGGCGAGCGCAGGCTGAGCAGCGCGAAGCCACGATCGTGGTGGGTGTAGACCAGCTCGTCGCTCGACGGCGGCGCCGCCGCGAGGATCCCCAGCCAGGCGAACGGATACTCGCGCGAGAAGACCCGCAGGTGCTGCTCGATCGCCGGGCGGCAGACGCCGTGAAATCCGTCGGCGCCCACGATCGCGTCGCATTCGAGCTCGAACTGCTCGTGGTCGTGGGAGAAGCGCACGCGCGGCAGGTCCGTCTCCAGATCGTGAACGCTGACGTCCGCCACGCCGAAGCGAAGCTCCAGTCCCGCGTCGACGCGCGCTTCGATCAGATCCTTCACGACCTCCGTCTGGCCGTAGATCACGATGTGGCGGCCACCGGCCAGCTCACTCAGCGGGATCCGGTGGCGCTCACCGGCGAACTGAAGGTAGATGCCATGGTGAACGATGCCCTCGCGGTGCATGCGCTCGCCGACGCCGGCGGCCTCCAGCACCTCAACCGTCCCCTGCTCCAGCACGCCGGCGCGGATGCGCTCCTCGACGTAGCGCCGGCTGCGGTTCTCGAGCACGACGGACTCGACGCCCGCGGCGTGAAGCAGACACGCCAGCGTCAGCCCGGCAGGACCGGCGCCGACGATCGCGACCTGCGTGCGATGCGTCGTGGCGCTCACGTCGCGCCCGGGTCCTCGGCGGCCGGCGTCCGAGTGTCGGGGTGCGCGACGCTCATCGCGCGACCGTGGCGGTCGAGGACATCCGCAGGACGGGCTTGATCGCGCGCCCAGCCTGGGCGTCGGCGGCGGCCTGCTCGATCGCGTCGAAGTCGTAGAAGGTGATCAGCCGCTCGACCGGGAAGCGGCCCTGCTCCCAGTATCTGATCAGCGCCGGGATGAACAGCTGGGGAACGCTGTCGCCCTCGACTACGCCGCGCACGCTGCGGCCGCCCGTCAGGATCGTGTTGACGTCCAGCGTCACCTCGGTCCCCTGCCTCGGCGCGCCGATCACGCAGGCGGTTCCGAGCGGCGCGAGGCAGTCGACGGCGCTCCGCAGCACCGCGGGCACGCCGGTGGTTTCGAGCGCGAAGTCGACGCCGCGGCCGGTCAGCGCCCTGATCTCCTCGACGGGGTCGGCGGTGGCGGCGTCGATCACGTGGGTAGCGCCCAGCTCGGCGGCGAGGGCCAGGCGGGGCGCCAGCAGGTCGATGCCGATGATCGTGGCGGCGCCCGCGATCACCCCGGCCAGGACCGCGGCGAGGCCGACCGCGCCGGTGCCGAAGACCGCGAGGCTCGCACCCGGCGGCACCGCGAGCGTGTTCAGCACGGCGCCGGCGCCTGTCTGGATGCCGCAGCCGAAGGGGGCGACGACGTCGAGCGGTATGTGGCTCTCGACGCCGACGATGTTGCGCTCGCGGGCCACCGACGCCGTCGCGAAACTCGACTGCCCGAAGAAATGGCCGCCGATGAACTGCTCGCCGCGCGAGAGCGCGCTCGTCTCGTCGGCCGGGCGGGAGGCGGCGAAGTTGTGCTCGAAGAAGGAGTGGCAGTAGGACGGCTTTGCGCGCAGGCAAGACGGACAGCTGCCGCAGGAATCGAACGTCAGCGAGACCCGCTCCCCGACGGCCACCCTGGTGACGCCCGCGCCGACGGCGCGCACCACGCCCGCGCCCTCGTGTCCGAGCACCGCCGGCAGCGGCACGGGGATCCACTGGTCGCGGCAGATCAGGTCGGTGTGACAGATGCCGGCCGCGCTGATGGCGACGAGCACCTCGTCGGCGCGCAGCTCGCCGAGTTCCAGCTCGCTGAGCACGAAGGGGCCGCCCGCGTTCTCGGTGACGGCTGCGGTGATCCCCATCAGGGCTCCTCGTCGACGCTCGACGTCGCCACCGCCACCGCCGCCGTGCCGCGGCGCAGGCGGTAGCCGACCGGCATGAAGCGCAGCCCGGTGCGCTCCTCGAGCGTGCCCCAGATCCCGCGCGGCAGGAACAGGGCGAACGCCATCGCCGCGCCGCCGAGCACGACGAGGTACCAGACGCCGTCGTTGCCGAGCAGGTTCTGCAGCTCGTAGAACACGATCGCGCCGATGATCGGGCCCTCGAAGGTGCCGAGCCCACCGACCAGCACCATGAAGATCATGAACGCCGTGTAGTTGACGCTGAAGATCGAGGTCGGCTCGATGAACAGCGTGTTGGCGAGCGTCATCGCCCCGGCGGCGCCGGCGCCGGCGGCGGCCAGCAGGAACAGGATCCGCTTGCCCGCGACGACGCGGACGCCGACCGACGCGGCGGCATCCTCGTCGTCGCGGATCGCCTGCAGCGAGGAACCGAGCCGGCTGCGCAGCAGCATGAACAGCGCGCCGATGAAAAATGCGGCGAAGGCGAGCGTCAGCCAGTAGGTGTAGTGCTCCCGCGATGTCGGCGCGTAGGAATCGAGCTGCGACAGCGACGTGCCCGTGCCGGCCCCCAGCGCGTTGTCCAGCGAGACCCAGATCGCGAGGGCCTCGGCCACGACCCAGGTGCCGATCGCGAACTGTGGGCCGCGGAAGCGCAGCATCAAAAACGAGAGCGGGATCGCGACGACCCCGCAGAACGCCGTCGCCAGCAGCATCCCGAAGTAGGGGTTGACGCTGTGCTGGGCCAGCCACACGGTCGCGTAAGCGCCGAGGCCGATGTAGGCCTGCTGGCCGATCGAGACGAGCCCGCCGTAGCCGGCGAGCGCGTTCCACATGACCGCCATCAGGACGTAGGTCAGCAGCGTCGTCAGGTCCTGGACGGTGTTCGCGCCGAGCGCGACGGGCACGAAGATCAGCGCCACCACCAGCAGGCCGAAGCCGGTCGTGAAGCCGCCCGAGAGCCGCGTCCAGCGGCGAATCGTGGTCGGGGCGGACGCGGGAGCGGCGAGCGGCTGCGCGCTCATGCGGTCACCCGGCGCAGGTTGACCAGGCCGCCGCGGGGCGAGAGCAGGACCAGCAGGAAGACGATGTGGCCGGCGAGCACCGGGTACTCCGGATTGATCTGGCCGCCGATCGTCTGCGCCACGCCGAGCACGATCCCGCCGAGCAGCGTGGCCCAGAGCGAGCCGCCCAGGCCGCCGATGACGACGGCCTCGAAGGCGAAGATCAGGTAGGTCGGCCCGGAGTAGGGGTAGAAGTCGGACCGGATCGCGAGGAACATGCCGCCGATCGCCGCGATCGCCACGGCGATCGCGGTCGCCCGCGCGTACACGGCTTTCGAGTTGATCCCGACGAGCTCGGCGGTGTCCGGGTCCTGCGCCGTGGCCCGCATCTGGCGGCCGGGCTGGGTCCGTGAGAGGAACAGCTGCAGGCCGCCGAAGATCACGATCGCGACCCCGAGCGTGAGCGCTCCGATCGCCGGGATCGACAGCTGGTTCGTGATCTGCCAGCTCGAGGTGGCGATCGAGCCGGCCTGGGCGCCGAGCGAGCGCACGTCGGGGGAGAATCCCTGCTCGAGCAGGTTCTGGATCACGATCGAGAGCCCGAAGGTGGTCAGCAGCGGCACCAGCAGACCCGATCGCAGGCTGCGTTCGAGCAGCAGCCGCTGCAGCAGGTAACCGAGCAGCAGCATCACCGGCAGAACCGGCAGGATCGCCAGGAACGGTGAGGTGTTCCAGTGCTCGAGGACGACGTAGATCAGATACGCGCCGAGCACCGCGATGTCGCCGTGGGCGAGGTTGATGATCCGCATCAGGCCGAACATCAGCGCGAGGCCGCAGGCGAGCATCCCGTAGAACCCGCCGAGCATGATCCCCTGGATCACGTCGTTGACCCAGGTCACGCCTGCACCTCCCCGGGGCGGCGAAGACCGAAATAGGCCTCGGTGATCTGTTCGCGCGTGAGCTCGCCGGCGGCGCCCTCGAGCACGATTCGCCCCTCGAGCATGCAGACGACACGGTCGGCGACCGCGACGGCGCGGGTGAGATCCTGCTCGACGATGACGACCGTCGCCCCCTCCGCGATCACGGTCGCGAGCGAGCGGTAGACGTCCTCGACGGCGAGTGGGGCAAGGCCGAGTGAGACCTCGTCCAGCAGCAGCAGCCGCGGATTGGTGATCAGCGCGCGGCCGATCGCCGCGGCCTGCTGCTCACCGCCCGACAGTGTCGCGGCGCGCTGGCCGCGCAGGCGCTCGAGCATCGGAAATGCCTCGATCACCGTGTCCACGTTCCAGCGACCCGGACGCCGGCGCTGTGCGGCGACGAGCAGGTTCTCCTCGACGGTCAGCGCCGGGAACAGCCGCCGGCCCTCTGGCACCAGGGCGATGCCCATCTGCACGCGCCGGTACGCCGGCACGCGGGTCACGTCGGCACTGTCGAAGGCGATCCGGCCCGCGCTCGGCCGATGAGCGCCGGCGACGGCGCGCAGCAGCGTCGTCTTGCCGGCGCCGTTGGCGCCGACGAGCGCGACCGTCTCGCCCTCGGCGACCGAGAGCGTGAAGTCGCGCACCGCCTCGAGCAGTCCGTGGCGCAGGGTCAGCTGCTCGAGGTCGAGCAGGCTCACGCGCCGGCGCCCCCCAGGTAGGCGTCGACGACGCGCGCGTCGCGCATCACCGCGGCCGGTTCGCCGTCCGCGATCACGCGGCCGGTCTCCATGCAGACGAGCCGCTCGATCACCTGGACGAGCACGTGCACGATGTGCTCGATCCAGACGATCGCGATGCCCGAAGCGTGCAGCGCCTTGATCATCGCGACCAGATCGTCGGCCTCGGCGTCGGTCAGGCCGGCGCCGATCTCGTCCAGCAGGAGGACGACCGGGTTGGTCGCCAGCGCGCGCGCGAGCTCGAGCCGCTTGCGCCCGAGCAGGCCGAGCGTCTCGGCGCGCCGGTTGCCCAGCTCGGTCAGCCCGCACAGATCGAGCACCTCGAGGCAGCGGTCGTAGGCGGCCCGCCGGCGCATGCCGCCGCCCGTCGTGGCGCCGACAAAGCAGTTCTCGAACACCGTCATGCCGCCGAACGGCCGCGGAATCTGATGCGCGCGGGCGATACCGAGCCGCGAGCGCCGGCTCGCCCCGGAGCGCGTCACGACCGCCCCCTGGAAGCTGACCGACCCGCTCGAGGGCGAAACGGTGCCGGCGAGGACGTTGAGCAGCGTCGTCTTGCCGGCGCCGTTGGGGCCGACGATGCCGACGGCCTCGCCGGCGCCCACCGTGAAGTCCACGCCGTCGAGCGCCGCAAGCGCGCCGAATTGCTTGCGGAGCTCGACGGCAGCGAGCATCGGCTGCGATCCCATGCTCGAGGATTCTGCCGGGTTCAGCCGTAGGGATTCAGCTTGCTGGCCACCGGCACCTTGGTGTCGTCGGCGTGATCGCAGACGATCAGCTCGAGGTTGAAGCGGCTCCCCTTCGGCGCCTTGCGCCACTGGTTGCCGATGATCGGCGTCGCGACGATGTTCGGGCACGGGTTCTTCGCCCCGGTTGCGCCCCAGTCCACGGTTCCGACCGGCGTCTGCACCTTCAGCTTCGAGATCGCGCTGGCGACCGCGGCCTTGTCCTTCGGGTTGCCGCTCGCCTTCAGCGCCGCGGCGGCGACGTCGAACAGGGCGAGGCTTGCGCCGAGCTGCTGGTTGACGTAGCGGCCCTTGGCCTTGGTGTAGCCGGCGCCGAGCGCCGGGCTGGTGATTCCCGTCAGCGAGGACTTGTACGGCCACGTCGGTCCCCAGTACTCGCCGCTGGCGAGGTTGTAGCCGAGTGAGCCGACGGCCTGCACCTGCGAGGCGAACAGGCCGGTCTTCGCGATCTGCGCGATCTTGAACTGCTGGGTCAGGCCCTGCTGGGCCGCCTGGCGCCAGAACACCGTGAAGTCCGACGGGATCGGGAAGGTGTTGAAGATCTCGCAGCCTTCGGACTTGAACTGCGTGATCTGCGGCGTGTAGTCGAGCGTGCCGTCCTGGTAGGCGCCCGGGTCGACGATCGTGTAGCCCTGGGACTGGAGGACCGGTCCGAGCGCGCCGCGGATCGCGTTGCCGTCCGCGTCGTTCGGCCACATGACCGCGACCTTCTTGTTGTTGGGGACCTGCGTCCAGAGGTCCAGGTAGGAGGTGGCGAAGTCCGGAACGCCGAAGCTGAAGTGATAGACCCACTTGAGCGCGGGTGAGTTCGGCACGCCCATCGCGGTCAGCGAGCCGCCGAGTGAGAGCCACCACGCCTCCCACGGCACGACCGTCGAGACGCACGGGACGCCGGCGGCCTCGGCGGCGCTCGAGACGGGAACGACGACCTCGGGGGTGGAGGTGGCGAGCAGCAGGTCGACGTTCGAGCTGCTGATCAGCTGCTGGGTCACCATCGCCGAGGTCGCGGGGACGGACTGCGCATCCTTCTCGATGATGTCCACGCTGTAGGTCTTGCCACCGACCTTCAGGCCCTTGGCGAACGCCGCCTTGGCCAGGCCGATCACGTACGGGTCGCCCTCGCCGAAGCCGGCGTCCGGACCGGTCAGCGGGCTGACGAAGCCGATCGTGATCGTCGATGCCGCCTCATGCGCGCCGGCGACGCGCCCCTTCGATGCCCAGGCCGGCGTGGCGGCGGCGCCACCGAGTACCACGCCGCCTACGGCCGCACCGCTGCGCTTGAGGAAGTCTGCGCGGTTCAGCCCGCTGGAATCCTTCGTTGTCTGCTCAGACATCAAGTCTCCTCGCCTCTGGATGATGCGCCCCCTCAGGCGCCCGGGACGGCATGCTAGAGCGCCCCCCAGACCAAGTCAAGACATAACCAAAAGCGCGCTCTTTTACCGTGTCAGCCCTGTCGGCGCTACGGAATGCGGGCACGATCGGAACCCTGCCTGGTGGCTTGACCGCCGCGCTAGGATACCCGGATTCAAGAGCAGAAGATCGATCTTTACCGACCAGCGTGCCCGTGACACCCTCCAGCGACCGCGTATCGCAGCTGCTGCAGCAGGCGATCGCCGCGCGCGGTCTGGTGCCGGGTGATCGCGTCGGCACCGAGGCCGAGCTGGCCCGCGAGCTCGACGTGAGCCGCCCGGCGGTTCGCGAAGCGGTGCGACTGCTCGTCCGCGCCAACCTCCTGCGCGCCGCGCGCGGTCCGGGGGGCGGCGTGTTCGTGGCCGCCAGCCCCGATCGCGGCCTGGCGCGCACGGTCAGCGACGCCGTCGCCGGCATGCTGGCGACGAGCACCACCTCGCTGTCGGAGCTGACCGAGGTCCGCCTGCTGCTCGAGGTGCCGCTGGCGGGACTGGCGGCGGAGCACGCCAGCGCCGGCAAGATCACCGAGCTCTGGCGCGCGGTCGAGGACGCGACGGCGCGCCCCGACGACGATCTCGTTCAGCGCGAGAGCGACATCCGCTTCCACCAGACGATCGCCGAAGCTGCAGGCAACCGGGTCGCCTCGGCGCTGAGCGCCTGGTGCTCGGAGGTCCTGCAGCCGCGCCTGAAGGACCTGATCGCGCCGGCGATCGTCGAGGCGGTCGCGCGCGATCAGCACCGGGAGATCATCGCCGCGATCGAGCAGCGCAAGCCCGTGCTCGCCGAACGGGCGATGCGCGTCCACCTGCGCTATCTCGGCGATCTGCTCGAGACGGTGGGCCCGCCCGCCCATCGCGCGCCGCAGTCGGAAGCTGTCGTCAACTACGTTTGAACAACGAGGAGAGAGTGTTGAGCATGACGTCGACGTCCGCCTTCCCCAGCCCGCTGTCGATCGCCACCCCGGAGGGTTGCGAGGGCTGGGAGGAGATGTACCCGTATTACGCACTGCTCGGCGAGGATCGCCGCCAGGCAGACGAGGAGCGCCTCTGGTTCTGGAACTCGATGCATTTCCCGGAGCCGATGTCGGCGTTCGACGTGGTCGCGATCGACGGTCCCTACTACGCGCTCGCGAACTGGCAGAACCGCGTGTTTGCGATCCCGCCCGCGATGGGGATCGATTACCGCATCGTCAACGGCTACGTCTTCATCACCCCCAACGCGGTGACCGACCCGGAGCTGATCGCGGAGCGCGCCGCCTACTTCGGCGCCCGCGCCGGCCACTACTTCGCCAACTGGGACGAGCTCTACGGCCGCTGGCGCGAGAGGATGACCAAGCTGATCGCGCAGATCAGCGCCCTCGAGGTCCCGGAGCTTGCGACCTACGAGGATGACGCCGTGGCCTTCGAGGGCCACGAGACGAGCTTCGTTCGCGTGCTCGACGCCTACAACCAGGCGCTGCGCATGCACGAGCAGATGTGGCAGCACCACTTCGAGTTCCTGCTGCTCGGCTACGGCGCCTATCTAACCTTCTCGGACTTCTGCAAGAGCGCGCTGCCGGAGATCCCCGACCAGCACATCGCGCAGATGGTGTCGGGCATCGACGTGCTGCTCTTCCGCCCCGACACCGAGCTTCGCCGCCTCGCGCGCCTGGCCCGCGAGGCGGGGATCGACGCGAGCTTCTCAGACGGCGCCACGCCGGAGGAGATCGTCGCGCAGCTGCGCCAGAGCGAGGCCGGCCGCGACTGGCTCGACGCGCTCGACGCCGTCAAGGACCCGTGGTTCAACATGGGCTCGGGCGACGGCTTCTATCACCACCACCGCTCCTGGCTCGACGACCCCTCGATCCCCTTCTCGGCGATCCGCGGGCACATCGACGCGCTCGCCGAGGGCCGCGACACCGAGCGCCCGACCGAGCATCTGGCGGCGGAGCGCAACCGCCTCGCGCAGGAGTACGGCGCGCTGCTCGACGAGCAGGCCCGCGGCACCTTCGACGAGCTGCTCGGGCTCTCGCGGACGGTCTTCCCCTACGTCGAGGAGCACAAGTTCTTCTGCGAATACTGGTTCCAGTCGCGATTCTTCAACAAGATCCGCGAGTTCGGCGCCCTGCTCGCGACGCACGGCTTCCTGCACGACGGTGAGGACGTCTTCCAGCTCTCCCGCCACGAGGTCGGCGAGGCGCTCGAGGAGCTCTGCCTGACCTGGGCTCACGGCGGCCCGGCGCGCGGCCCGCACCACTGGCCGCCGATCGTGGCGCGCCGGCGCGCGCTGCTTGAGCGGCTGAAGCAGTGGACGCCGCCACCGGCCATGGGCACGATGCCGACCGAGGCGATCAACGACCCGATCTCGGTGATGTTGTGGGGGATCACGCCGGAGCGCCTGCAGAGCTGGGCGAGCGCGATGAGCGGCGACTCGCCCACGCTGACCGGCGCCGCGGCCTCGCCGGGAGTGGTGGAGGGCATCGCGCGGGTCGTGCGCGACGTGCACGAGATCACCGACGTGCAGCCGGGCGAGATCCTCGTCTCGACGGTGACCTCGCCGGCGTGGGCGCCGATCTTCCCCAAGATCCGCGCCGCCGTCACCGACATCGGCGGGATCATGTCCCACGCCGCGATCGTCTGCCGGGAGTACGGGCTGCCGGCCGTGGTCGGCACCGGCCGCGCGACGGCGGAGATCCGCACCGGCCAGCGGCTGCGCGTCGACGGCACCAACGGGGTCGTGACGCTGCTCGACGGCGAGGAGCCTGAATGACGGAGTGCTCGCGCACGCTGGCGGCGCTGCGAGCGCACGACGAGGAGGGCTACGGCGGCAAGAGCACGAGCCTCGGCGAGCTGATCGCCGGCGGCATCCCGGTGCCGCCGGGGTTCGCCATATCGACCGCCGCCTTTGACGCCTTCCTCGCGACGCAGTCGCTGCGCGAGCGCGTGGAGGACGTCCTGGCGGGCCTTGACGCCGACGACGTCGCCGCGGTCGCGCGGGCATCGGCGGAAGTGGCCCTGCTGATGCGCCGCACGCCGGTGCCCGACGTCGTCGCCCACGAGGTCGAGCATCACTACGCGGCGCTCGCCGCCGCGTCGGACAAGCGCCAGCCCCCCGTCGCGGTCCGTTCCTCCGCGCGCGGCGAGGACTCGGCCGAGGCGACCTTCGCGGGCCAGCAGGAGACCTACCTCTGGGTGCGCGGCACTGACGGGGTCTGCGAGGCGATCCGCGGCTGCTGGATCTCGCTCTACAGCCCGGAGGCGATCTCCTACCGCGCGCGGATGGCGGCCGCCGGCGGAGCGCCGGCGATGGGCGTCGCGGTGCAGCTGATGGTGGACGCCGAGGTGTCGGGGGTGATGTTCACCTGCAGCCCGCTGACCGGCGACCCCAGCGTCGTCGCGATCAACGCCAGCTGGGGTCTCGGCCTCGGCGTCGTCGGCGGCGAGGTCACACCCGACGACTTCCTGGTCTCCAAGGTCAGCCACGAGGTCCTGCGCGCGACGATCTCCGACAAGCAGATCGAGTACGTGCCAGACCCGGGCGGTCGCGGAACCCACCGGGTCGCGGTGGCGCCGGATCGCCGGACGCTCGCCTGCCTGGACGAGACGCGCCTGCGCGCCCTCGTGGAAACGGCGCGCGCGGTCGAGCGCCACTTCGGCAGCCGCCAGGACATCGAGTGGGCGATCGCGCGCACCGGCGAGTTCCCCGAGAACCTGTTCGTGCTGCAGTCGCGGCCGGTCACGGCAACGGCGCAGGCGGGCTCGCAGGCCGTGGCCGACCGCGCCGGCCTGGACGCGATGTCGCTCGTGCTCGGCACCTTCGGCGTCAAGGCGCGGGGGCAGTGAGCTTGGCGCTCAGCGACGACGACGTCAGCGAGATCCTGCGAATCATCGACGAATCGCAGCTCGACGAGCTGACGATCGAGACCCCGTCGTTCTCGCTGCACGTCACCCGCGGTGGCGGATCGCCGCAGCGCGGCGCCGAGCCGGCCCCGGACCCGCCACCGCCACCCCCACCGCCCCCAACCGTACAGCCACCGCCCCCGTCCGCGCCCTCCGCGGACACCGACGCGGTCGCGATCGAGGCGCCGATGCTCGGGACCTTCTACAGCACGGAGTCGCCGGCGCACCCGCCGTTCGTCGTCGTCGGCGACCGCGTGGCGGCCGACACGGTCGTCTGCCTGATCGAGGTGATGAAGCTGATGAACCACATCCAGTCGGGCGTCGCCGGCACGATCGTCGAGGTGCTGGCGCAGAGCGGCGAACTGGTGGAGTTCGGGCAGACGCTGTTCCGCGTCGCGCCCGAGCGCGCATGACGATCGCGCGGGTCCTGATCGCCAACCGGGGCGAGATCGCCGTGCGCATCGTGCGCACCTGCCGCGAGCTGGGGATCGAGACCGTCGTCGCCGTCTCGACCGTGGACCGCGACGGCATGGCCACGGAGCTGGCGGACCGCGCCGTCGTGATCGGGCCCGCCCACGCCGCCGACAGCTACCTGCGCGTCGACACGATCGTCCAGGCCGCGCTCGGCACCGGCTGCGACGCGATCCACCCCGGCTACGGCTTTCTCGCCGAGAGCCCGGCGCTGGCGAGCGCGACGACCGGGGCCGGCCTGCGCTTCGTCGGTCCCCCGGCGTCGGTCATCGCCACCGCCGGCGACAAGCTGGCGGCGCGCGCGCTCGCGCAGAGGGCCGGCCTGCCGGTCGTCCCCGGCCGCGAGATCGCGACGCTCGCAGCGGCCGAGGCGTTCGCCGCCGAGCACGGCTACCCGGTGCTGCTGAAGGCCGCCGCCGGCGGCGGCGGGCGGGGGATCAAGCTCGCCGGCGACCTCGAGCAGCTGCGCCGCCATCACGCCCTCGCGCGCGCGGAGGCGGGCGCGGCGTTCGGCGACGACCGCCTCTACATCGAGCGCCTGATCGCGACCGCGCGACACATCGAGGTCCAGATCGCCGCTGACGACCACGGCAGCGTGATCCACTTCGGCGAGCGCGACTGCTCGACCCAGCGCCGCTACCAGAAGCTCGTCGAGGAGGCGCCGGCGCCGGCGCTCGACCCGCTGCTGCGCGCCGAGCTGCTCGACGCGGGCGTGGCCTTCGCGACCGCGATCGGCTACCGCAACCTCGGCACCGTCGAGTTCGTGCTCGACGTCGCGACCGGCACATTCCACTTCCTCGAGTGCAACTGCCGCATCCAGGTCGAGCACCCGGTCACCGAGGCGGTCTGCGGCCTGGACCTCATCGCCCTGCAGCTGCGCCTCGCCGACGGCGAGCCGCTGGGAATACGCCAGCAGGACGTGGCCTTCGACGGGCACGCCGTCGAGTGCCGCCTCGTCGCCGAGGACCCGGCGCGCGAGCACGCGCCGAGCCCGGGGCGCGTGACGCGCTTCGCCGTCCCGGTGCTGCCCGGCCTGCGCGTCGACACCCACTGCCGCGACGGCACGCTGATCCCGCCCTACTACGACTCGCTGATGGCGAAGCTGATCGCCCACGGCCGCGACCGCGACGCCGCGCTCCAGACGATGGGACGCGCGCTCGCGGGCCTCCAGGTCCAGGGCGTCGCCACCAACCGCGAGCTGCTCGCGCGGATCGTCGCCGACCCGCGCTTCATCGCCGCACAGCTGAGCACCACCTGGCTCCAGGAGGCGAGCCCGTGAGCACGCTCATCGAGCTGATCGACACCAGCATCCGCGACGGCAACCAGAGCCTCTGGAGCGCGACCGGCCTGAACACCGCCGAGGTCCTCGAGATCGCGCCACAGATCGACCGCGTCGGCTACCACGCGCTGGACTTCACCAGCAGCACCCACCTCGCGGTGTCGGTGCGATACCACCACGAGGACCCCTGGGAGCGCCTGCGCCTCGTCTCGGCGGCGATGGCGAAGACGCCGCTGACCTTCCTGACGACCGGCACGCGGTTCATCTCCTGGCGCCCGGCGGCCGACGACGTGCTGGAGCTGGCGTTTTCGACGGCCGTGCGAAACGGCGTGCGCCGCTTCCAGATCATGCACCCGTCAAACGACGCGGCGGCGCTGCACTCGCTCGCGCGGATGGCGCGGCGGGCCGGCGCGCAGGAGGTCGTGCTGGCGCTCACCTACTCGCTCAGCCCGGTGCACGACGACGCCCACTTCGCCGCCGCGATCGCGGCGCTCACGGCCACGCGCGACGCCGATCGCTTCTACCTCAAGGACCCGGGCGGCCTGCTCGTGCCGGAGCGCACGCGGATGCTCGTGACGGCGCTCGTCGCGGCCGCGGGCGAGCGGCCGGTCGAGGTCCACTCGCACTGCACGACCGGCCTCGCCCCGCTCGTCTACCTGGAGGCCGCGCGCGCCGGCGCGCGGGCGCTGCACACCGCCGTTCGCCCGCTGGCCTGCGGCACCTCGCAGCCCTCGGCGGAGAACACGCTGCACAACCTGCGCGAGGAGGGCTTCAGCCACGCACTCGACGAGCAGGCGCTCGCGCTCACGTCGGAATACTTCGCCGCGGTGGCGGCCGCGAAGGGCCTCCCCACGGCGGTCATGCCGGAGTACGACGCCGCCTACTACCGCCACCAGCTGCCGGGCGGGATGGCCTCCACGATGCGCCGCCAGCTGGAGGAGATGCGCCGCGGCGATCTGTTCGACGCGGCGCTCGAGGAGGTCGAGCGGGTTCGCGCCGAGCTCGGCTACCCGATCATGGTGACGCCGCTCTCCCAGTTCGTCGCGACGCAGGCGGTGATGAACCTGCTCGCCCCCGAGCGCTACGCGAACGTCCCCGACGAGGTCGTGCGGATGGCGCTCGGCCAGTTCGGCGAGCCCGCGGCGGCGCCCGACGCCGGCGTGCTCGAGCGGATCCTCTCGAGCCCCCGCGCGCAGGAGCTGCGCACGCTCGAGCCGCTGACGCTGGAGGGCGCCCGCGAGCGCTTCGGCGCCCGCTGCAGCGACGAGGAGCTGCTGCTGCGGGCGACGATGCCCGCCGAGCAGGTCGACGCGATGCTGGCCGCGGTCGGGCGCTCGCCCACGCCGGCGCCGCAACCGCAACGTCGCCCTCGCTCGCCGATCGTGACGCTGCTGCGCGAGCTCGACCGCCGCCCGTCGGTCACGAGCCTGCAGGTCCGCAGCGCCGATCAGCTCGTGCGGTGGCGTCGTGACGCTCGCTGACGCCGCCGGCTTCATGTTCGACCTCGACGGCACGCTCGTCGCCCGCGCGCCCGAGGGGCTCCTCGCCCTGCCGGCGGCGGCGGCCGTGCTCGCGGCGGTCCGCGCCTCCGGGCGCCCGCTCGTGATCTTCACCAACGCCAGCGACTCCGACCCGGCGACGATCGTGGCGCACCTGCGCGCCGGCGGCCTGGAGGCCTCCGAGCGCGAGCTGCTGACCGCCGCGTGCTCCGCGCTCGCCCACCTGGCGCGCCGCCACCCCGCGGCCCGCGTGCTCGTGCTCGGGACGGCGGCGACCCGCGCGCGCTTCGCGGCCGCGGGCGTCGAGCTGGTGGACGAGCGCGAGGCCCGGCGCGCCGAGGTCGTGCTGACCCTGCACGTCGATGAGGTCTCGCTGGCGGTGCTCGAAGCCGCCGCCCACGCGGTCCTGGGGGGCGCCGCGTTCCTGACCGCCAACTACGTCCGCGCCTACGCCGGGCGCAACGGGCCGATCCTCAGCCGCGGCGCGATGGTGGCCGCGGCGATCGCGAAGGCCTCCGGCCGGCGCCCGACCGTCGTCGGCAAGCCCTCGCCCGCGGCGGTGCGAGCGGTCGCCGAGCGCCTGGCGCTCGACCCCCGACGCGTCGCCTTCGTCGGCGACGACGTGGCGATGGACATCGCGCTCGGACGGCGGGCCGGCGGTCAGACGGTGCTCGTGCGAAGCGGGATGAGCGCCGGTGAGCCGGTCGGTGAACGCGCGGCGGATCTCGTGGTGGACGCCGTCGCGGACCTGCTGCCGCTGCTCTGAGGGGGGTTGTTCGGGTGGGGGCATGCCCCCACCCGGCGGGCGGCGCATGCGCCGCCCGCGGGAGCGGCGCATGCGCCGCTCCCCACGGCCTAGCGGTTGCGCATGTCCTCGACCCGCCGGGCCTTCAGCCGTTGCGCCGCCAGCACGCCGGGCATCACCGGGACGACGCGGACGCGCAGCGCGAGGCGGCCGAAGATGCGTTCCTCGATCGTGCGCACCAGTGTCGGGTCGGTGGCCTCGACGAGCACGCGGATCTCGTCGCGCTCGGTCGCCTCGGTGTAGAAGCGGATCCGGTACTCGCCGAGCAGGCCGGCTTCGCGCAGCGTCTGCTCGATCGCCGAGGGGAAGACGTTCATGCCGCGGATCACGACCATGTCGTCGGTGCGCCCGACGATCCCGTTCGGCAGCCAGACGTCGTCGTGACCCGCCGGGCAGGCCCCGCCGACGTCAACCACGTCGCCGCTGCGAAAGCGGATCGCCGGGAAGCCGGCGCGCGAGAGGGCGGTCAGCACCAGCTCGCCCTGGGTCCCCGGCTCGGCCTCCTCGCCGCCGGCGGGGTCGAGGATCTCGCAGAGGAACTCCTCGCCGTTGATGTGCAGGCCGCCGCCGGCGGCGCAGGGGTAGGAGAACACGCCGACCTCGGTCGATCCCGCGTGGTCGAAGACGCGGGCGCCCCAGGCGGTCTCGATGCGCTCGCGCGCGGCCGGGATCGACGCTCCGGGCTCGCCCTGGCAGACCAGCGCGCGGACCGACGCGAAGGCGTCCTCGAGCCCGTGCTCGAGCGCGACGTCGATCAGGCCCAGGGCGTAGGTGGGCGTGCAGACGATCGCGGTCGCCTCGAATTCGGCGATCGCGCGCAGGCGCTCGCGCCCCTCGAGGCCGCCGAGCGGCAGCGCCAGCGCGCCGATGTCCTCCACGCCCGCCGCCGCCGCCCAGAACTGCAGGTAGGCGCCGAAGGGGAAGGGCAGCGCCACGCGGTCGGCGGCGGTGATCCCCGCCTCGCGGAGCACGCGCGCGAAGCAGCGCCGCGTCCCCTGCCAGTCCTCGGCCGTCTGCAGCACGCGCAGCTGCTCACCGACCGTGCCGCTGGTCAGGTGCAGGTGCGTGTAGTGCTCGAGGCCGAAGGTCAGGTTCGTGCCGTAGGGCGGCGAGCGTGCCTGGTCGCGCAGCAGCTCGTCCTTGGTCGTGAACGGCAGCGCCCGGAGGTCCTCCTGTGTGCTGACGCGGGCGTCGCCCAGACGCGCGCGCTGGAACGCGTTGGTTTCCGCCACGCGCGCGAGCAGCTCGTCGAGCGCAGCGATCTGAGCCTGTCGCTTCTCGTCGATCGCCTGATTGTAGGGGTGGGCGGAGGAGCTCAGGAGGAGCGACCGAGGATCTGTGCCAGCGCGTCGCCCAGAGCGCCTGCGGGGTCGGCCGCCAGCGTGCGCGAGCGCCAGCCCACGTGCATGTCGGGCCGCACGAGCACGCACCCGTCCTCGTCCACCTCAGACAGCCTGACCCAGTCGTCGTAGGTGTCGAGCACCTCGCGTCCCGGGCCGATCACGTAGGCCGCGATCGCGACGGCGGTGCGAGCGCTCAGCTCCTGCGCAGCCGCCACCCAGGGCTCGCCGCCGATGCCCGTGAGCAGCGCGAAGGCGCCGTGGCCGGCGAGGTCGAGCGTGCTGACGCGCGCGCCGTGATGCTCGAGCCAGCAGTGCGGGAGCCGGGCTCCCGGCCAGGTCGTGGCGTGGTAGTAGAGCTCGGGGTCGCGCTGGAAGGAGGGCTCGGGGGTGCCGTCGGCGACCACGGCGGCGGAGCGGTAGCGCTGGCCCAGCTCGACGCCGTGGGCGTTGAACTCGTAGTTCTTCAGCTCGATCGCGGCACGCAGCTTCGCCCGCTGCTCCTTCGCCGCCGGCGTGTTCTGCGTGCGGGCGGCCATGTTGCGCTCCATCTGCGCCGGATCCTCGGTGTCGAGCAGGCCGAGCGCCTCGAAGATCGGCCCGAACTCCTCGATGCTCTTGTTCGCCCGCTTGACGATCTGCTCGCCGACCGGCACCCGCTCGTCGTCGTAGGTGCGCAGCAGCGAGGGGTCGGCCTGGCCGCGCAGCACGTGCGCGAGCTTCCAGCAGATGTTGTAGGCGTCGGCGACCGAGGTGTTCGAGCCCAGCCCGTTGGAGGGCGGGTGGCGGTGCACGGCGTCGCCCATGCAGAACACGCGGCCCTCCGAATAGCGCTCCGCCCACAGCTTGTTGTTGGCCCACAGCGAGGTGGAGACGATCTCGACGTCGATCTCGTCGGTGCCGATCAGCTTGTGCGCGATCTCGGTCGCGCGGGCATCGTCGACCTCCGGCGCCGGACCGGAGATGTCGTAACCCCAGACGATCAGCCACTCGTACCACGGGCGCACCATCCGCACGAGGCCCATCCCGATCCCCCCCATCCGCGCCCCCGGCGACATGATCCAGTAGAGGACGCTCGGCCGGTGGGCGACCAGCGAGGAGAGGTCGGCCTTGAAGACGATGTTCATGCTGCCCGCGACGTCGGCCTGCCCGCCGAACGGCAGCCCGAGCTGCTCGGCGATCACGCTGCGCCCGCCGTCGCCCGCGAGCAGGTACTTCGCGCGGATCTCATAGGTCGAGCCGCTGAGGCGATCGCGCACGGTCGCGGTGACGCCGTCCTCGTCCTGCTCGAAGGAGAGGAACTCGGTGTTGAAGCGCAGCCGCGACCCGCGCTCGGCGGCGGCGCGGACGAGGATCGGCTCGAAGTAGGTCTGCGGCAGGTCGATGTGCAGGCAGGGGCTCGCGAGCGTGTAGTCCGCGAGGCGCTGGGGGTGGGTGCCCCACGTGTGCAGGCGGGCCAGCTCGTCGCCGGCGAGGCTCGTGGCGAAGACCGTGTCGCCCATCAGCTCGTTCGGCGTGCCGTCGCGCTCGCACTCGTCCTGCAGGCCGAGGTCGCGCATGATCTCCAGCGCGCGCTGGTTGGTGATGTGGGCGCGCGGCGTGTTCGCGGTCCAGCCGTACTTCGTGACGACGATGTTCGAGATCCCGTAGGTGGCGAGCATCACCGCGGCCGAGCCGCCCGCGGGGCCGGTGCCGACGATCAGGACCTCGGTCTCGATCGCGGCGCTCACCGTGGCGCACTCGCCGGCGCCGGGGCCAGCACCATGTCGTAGTGCATCGTGTAGTAGGGCTCGTCAAGGACGCTGCCGTCGGGGGCGCTGCCGGGCTCGTGGCGTTCGAAGGGGGCGATCAGCGACGCCTTGACGCCGAACACGGCATCGCTGTCCAGGTGCTCGTCGCCGGCCGCGAAGACGTGGGTGATCAGCGTCGCGTGGTCGGGCGCCGAGACCTTGAAGTGCACGTGCGCCGGGCGCATCGGGCCCCGGCCGGCGGCCGCCAGGAGCTCGCCGACGGGGCCGTCGGAGGGGATCGGGTAGGCCGTCGGCAGGACAGTCCAGAAGGAGAAGCTGCCGTCATCGCGGGCGCGCAGCTGCGCGCGCCCCCGCGGGCCGTCGAGCTCCGCGTATTGGACGTCGTAGAAGCCCGCGTCGTCGGCCTGCCAGACGTCGATCACGGCGCCCGCGAGCGGCGTGCCGTCGACCGATCGCACGGCCCCCTGTATGAGGCAGGGCGCCCCCGGCGCACCCCGGGCGATGTCCTCGCCGTTGGCCACCTCCGGCGCGCCGGCGACGAAGAACGGGCCGAAGACGGTGGACTCCGTCGCTCCGTCAGGGACCGGGTGGTTGATCCCGATCACGAGCATCGAGACGCCGAGCACGTCTGAGAGCAGGATGAACTCCTGGCGGCGCTCGTCGCTGATCTGGCCCGTGCGGGTCAGGAAGTCGATAAGTCGATCGCCGTCGCCCACTCCTGCTCGCTCGGCCGGATCTCGGCGAGGAACGCATGCAGGTGGTGCACGAGGCTCTGGGCGACGGTCCGGAAACGCTCTGACGGTGCGCCGTCGAAGCTCGCGATGACGGCCGCCGTCAGCGCCTCGTCGCTGAGGTTCCGGGTGTTGGCGGGCGGGTGCGGCGTGCTCACGCGGCCTCCGCGACGGGCGCCGGGAGCGGCCGCGCGCCCGCGAGGGCGCCGGTCAGGATGGCGCGCACCGCGGGCTCATCGACGCGTCTTGGATGTTCGCCCGCGGCCGCGCCGGCGTACACCAGCTCGATCATCGGTTCCAACTGCTCGTCGCTCATGCCGATCGCGCGCAGCCCGGCGGGCGTTCCCAGCCG
>JBEKNK010000050.1:0-19243 GCA_049522915.1 Solirubrobacteraceae bacterium
GAATTCCTCCCCTTCTCCATCGTGAGTCAGTCGGACTCATGAGCGACACGCTCGATCCGGCGCAGCATCCGGCGGGCCGCGGGCTTCCTTCTCCCGCGGCCCGCCGGTGGCGTTCGAGCGCGGCCGAGCCCTCGGCGCGCCGCAAGGCGTGGATTCGGCGGCTGCCGCTGATGCCTGCGCTGATTTACATGATCGTGGTGACGCAGGTACCGTTTATCGTCACCCTGTGGTACAGCTTCCGCGGCTGGAACGGTCAGGTACCGGGCTCAAACAAGTTCGTCGGGTTCGGCTCCTACAGCGCCGTCCTTTCGGACCCGATGTTTCGCTCGGCGGTCCTCGTCACCGTCGAGATGACCGGCTCGGCGGTGATTCTGTCGATGCTGTTGGGGACCGCGCTGGCGATCCTGGTCAATCGAAAGTTCCGCGGTCGCGGGATCGTCCGCACCATGCTGATCACGCCATTTCTCGTGATCCCCGTGGCGACCGCCCTGCTCTTCTTCACGACGATCTACGACCCGAACTTCGGCATCTTGGATTGGGTCCTCTCACCGCTCGGCGTGGGCCGCGTGGACTGGGTTGGCTCCTATGCGCTGGTGGCGGTCGTCGCCGTGCTCGTCTGGGAGTGGACGCCCTTCATGATGCTGATTGTGCTGGCGGGCCTCCAGAGCGAGTCGCTGGAGGCGCTCGAGGCCTCGCGTGTCGATGGTGCCAACGCCGTCCAGACGTTCGCCTGGATCACATTCCCACACCTGCGGCGCTACATCGAACTGGGCCTGCTGCTCGGCACGATCTACATCGTCCAGGCCTTCGGCGAGATCCTGATTCTCACTCAGGGCGGGGGCGGAAACGGCACGGCGACGACAAATCTTCCGTATTACATCTACAGGCAGGCCTTCAACGCCTTCAACTACTCAGAGGCCGCGGCGGCGGGCGTGATCGTGGTCATCGCCACCGAGATAGTCGCGGTTTTCACACTGAGGCTGCTGTCGGGCGTGTTCCAAGCCTCTGAGGCGATGGGCTGAGATGGCCAAGGGGCACGACCACCGCCAGCGGCACAGACGCTGGACGCGCCAGTGGGCGCTTGGCAATTTCTGGACCACCGTCACGTGGGTCGTTGCGGTCGTCCTGTTCTTCCCGGTGCTCTGGATGGTCATCACCGCGTTCAAGCAGGAGCCCAGCGCGTACACCGACCCGCCGACGCTCTCGTTCCACCCGACGCTGAGCGAGTTCTCACAGGTGTTCAGCACCGCGTTCAGCGGCGGATCCTTCGTCAAGCCGTTCGAGGATTCGCTGTTCGTGACCCTGATCACGCTGGCTCTCGTGCTCGCGCTCGGGATCCCCGCGGCTTATGCCCTGTCGGTCCGCGCGGTGAAACGCTGGCGCGACGTGCTGTTCTTCTTCCTCGCGACGAAGATGCTCCCATACATCGCGGCGATCGTCCCGATTTACATCATCGCCAAGGACCTCGGGCTGCTCGACAACGACTGGGTGCTGGTCATCCTCTACACGGGCTTCAACCTGCCGCTCGCCGTGTGGATGATCCGCTCGTTCCTGCTCGAGATCCCGAAGGAGATGCTCGAGGCCGCACGCATCGACGGCGCCGGGGTGTGGACCGAGATCACGCGGGTGATCGTGCCGATCCTGCTCCCGGGGATCGCCTCGACCGCGCTGATCTGCGTGATCTTCACCTGGAACGAGTTCTTCTTCGCCTACTTCCTGACAGCGACCAACGTGACCGTGCCGGTCTTCGTCAGCACCTTCCAGATGTCCGAGGGCCAGTTCTGGGCGCTCATGTCAGCGGCGGCGACCGTCTCGTGCCTGCCGGTGATCCTGGCGGGATGGATCGCCCAGAAGCAGCTCGTCCGGGGCCTCTCGCTTGGGGCGCTGAAGTGAGCGGGATCGTTGTGCCGACACGTCGCGTCGCCCGAACTCGGCCTCGGCACGGCGCGCCCGCAAGTAAATCCGTTCGAGCGCTGCTCGAGAAGGGAGAACGATGGCGGCGATCAGCCTCGAAAAGGTGACCAAGGTCTACCCAAACGGGTACGAAGCCGTCCACGAACTCGATCTGGACGTTGCCGACGGCGAGTTCATGGTCCTTGTCGGCCCGTCTGGATGCGGTAAGACAACGGCGTTACGGATGGTCGCCGGTCTCGAAGATATCACCGGCGGAAGCGTGCGCATCGGCGACCGCGTCGTCAACGACGTCTCGCCCAAGGACCGTGACATCGCGATGGTCTTCCAGAACTACGCCCTCTACCCGCACATGACCGTGAGGCGCAACATCGGCTTCGGCCTTCGCCTGAGAAAGGTGCCCAAGGAGGAGATCGACAGGAAGGTCACCGAAGCGGCCGAGCTCCTGGGTCTCACGGAGTGGATCGACCGCAAGCCAGGGCAGCTCTCAGGTGGCCAGCGCCAGCGCGTCGCGATGGGTCGAGCGATAGTGCGCGAGCCGAGCGTGTTCCTGATGGACGAGCCGCTCTCAAACCTCGACGCCAAGCTCCGCGTTCAGATGCGGGCGGAGGTCGCCCGCATCCAGCAGCGCCTGGGCGTCGCCACGCTCTACGTCACTCACGATCAGATCGAGGCCATGACGATGGGCGACCGCGTCGCCGTCATCAGCGGAGGCGTACTCCAGCAGTGCGCCAGCCCGCAGGAGGTCTACGACAGCCCGAGCAATCTCTTCGTCGCCGGCTTCATGGGCTCACCCGCAATGAACTTGTTCGAAGCGACAGTCGACGAGCGGGCTGGCTCGGTCCTGATCGGCAGCCAGCGGATCGGCCTGCCCACGGAGCTGCACGCCACGAGAACGGCCCTGCGCGGATACGCAGGTCGATCCGTGGTGACAGGCATAAGACCCGAGGATCTCGCGCTGATAAGGCCCGACGAACTCCCTGCCGGCTCGGACTCGGAGATCTTCGAGGCCCACGTCGACCTGGTGGAGGCGCTCGGCTCCGAGATGCTCGTGCACTTCACAAGCGACGCGCGTCCGGTTGAGGTTGGGGGAACAAAGGACGAGGAAGATGCGGAGGGCCTCAGCGAAGGCACCCTCGTCCGCGCCGGCGGCGTGGCCCGCGTCGAAGCGAGAACGAGACTCGCGGCGGGAAGCGCCGCGTACTTCCGGCTCAACCCCACGCGCCTGCACTTCTTCGACACCGAGACGGGCAAGGCCATCGCCAACTAAAGGCTATTGCCAACTAGCTAGTAGAGCGCGGGTCAGGTTGTGTGAGAGTCACGCTCAACGACTCGGTTTGGAGTAGCGGAAGGACGCGGCATCCACCCGCCTACGTAGAACCGCATTCCGCCGGAGCAGATTCGCTCGCCGCGGTAGACGCGGTCGATCCCGAGTTGCTGCGCGGCCGGAGCTGGCGAGATGAAAGGCGGAAATCGTCGGTGGCCTCGAGCCCGCGTTCGTGTCGGGCCGGGAATTCACTCGGAGCGTGGCGTCCAGCGGAAGTACCCGTTGGCGATCAACGGGGCGGCGAGGCCCCCATGCGGCGATCACTCCAAGGTCTGAACTTCTAATGGCGGCGCCGGTCGAACCGCACGCTCGGGCTGCGGCTGCTGCTCCGTTCGACGGGTGCGGCACGACCGGCGTTTGGACCGGCGCACAGTTCAACGGACAGCCGATGGTTTCATGTGGACTCGGGGATTGTGGATGCGGTATCCGACGTTGGTGATGGTTTCGATGGCGGGGGGTTCTCCGAGTTGCGTCGGAGCCGGCTGATCGTGACGCGAACGGTGTTGCTGAACGGGTCGACGTTCTCGTCCCAGACCTGGCTGAAGAGGTCTTCGGCGCTGACAACCGCGTGCTGGGTGCGCATCAGGACTTCGAGTACCGCGAACTCCTTTGCTGAGAGATCGAGCCGTCGTCCGTCGCGGGCGGCGGTGTGGTGCAACGGGTCGAGCTCGATTCCGGCGGCCCGCACGATTCTCGGTTGGGCGGTGGGGCGGCGGCGGGCGAGCGCGCGGACGCGGAGCACGAGCTCCGGGAAGTGAAATGGTTTTGCGAGGTAGTTGCGCAGAATCCGTAGCGCGTCGAGCTCCAGCTCGAGCGCGAGGTATTCGGAGCTGGTACGCGCCGAGTAGAGGATCTCCACCCGCACGATCGAAGTGATCCAGAGCCGGTCCTCGCGCACGGCTTTCGTGAGCAGGTCCGCGAGCTCCGGGGGTAGCGTGCTCGCGCGCCACCATGCCGAGGTATCAGCGACAAACGGCGCGTCACTGCGCAGCAGCTCGTGCGCGAACGCGCGGCTACTGGTCGTCGGTCAGCTGTTCGATCCGGGCGAGCGTGTCGCGATCCAGCCCATCGGGGCTAAGGAGCCGCTTGGCGAGCAGCTCGAGGCGTGCAGCACGCTGCTGGTCGCTGAGCGCGGGCTTTTCAGCCGTGGCTGTGCTGTCTGATGTCGAACGCTTCACGCCGTCCAGCGTAGCGCGCGGCGGGTACGGAACCCAAACGGCGAACGCGCGCGAGCGGCCAATGCTGCTACAGCGGCAGGCTCTATCCGCCGTGCGATTGGGAGGAGGATGCCATGACCGTTACACCGCTGCTCGATTCTGCTGGCCGACGCCCGAAGACCGGCTGATCGCGACCTCGGGCGCGACGCCGTCGATGGCGCTGTCGCGCGTTCATCTGACAGCGGGCGCTGATCTAATGCGTGGCGGCCAACACCGAACTGATGTGTGCGGCAACGGTGCGAGCGAGCCCGATCGCCACCGAGTCGGCGAGCGGCGGCTTGGCCGCGACGACCGCGAGGCTCGCTATCACGCCGTCGACGCGCAGCGACACGAAGTCCGCGGCGATTGTCGCCTGTTTCATGGTGATCGTGCCGGACTCCACCAGCGACTGTTGGCCGATCCCGGCGCTGCGCAGCTTGCCGAAGCGCGCGTTATTTGGTGTGGGGTGGAAGCCCTGGGCAGAGATCGGGACGACCTCCAGCGCGAGGACCGCGTGCCCGGACTCGGAGCTGTAGAGGGACGAGAGCTGCGCAAACAGTGTCTTCGCGTAGGCCGTCGAGTCCGCGAGCGTTAGGTATATCTGAACCTGCGCCAACTTCACGCCGGCGGTCGTGGCCGCCGCGCCGAAGTCGCTGTCGTACTGGGCACGCAGGTTGAGGCCAGATCCCGGGTCGAGATAG
Source organism: Solirubrobacteraceae bacterium (assembly GCA_049522915.1). Classification (GTDB taxonomy): domain Bacteria; phylum Actinomycetota; class Thermoleophilia; order Solirubrobacterales; family Solirubrobacteraceae; genus Palsa-513. Next base: position 5,136 of record JBEKNK010000050.1, read on the forward strand.
CCGCTGTAAAGGACCGTCGCACCCCGGGCGAGATCCGACGGCTGCAACGTCATCTTCGCGAGATCGGGCGTGCCACGCGGCGGACTGTAGGCCTCGGCGGCCGCCGTGCAGGCGGCGAGCGCGAGGGCGGCAACAGCCGGCGCCACGATCGGGCGGCTGACCCGCCTCCACCCTCCGGCGCCCGCCCCGGCGAACCTGCCTTCGGCGCGCTTGCAGAATCCAGGCGGGCTGACCTCAGCGTCTGCGGGCCGGGCCGCGCCGCGTGTCTCCGAGGTGTCAATGGTCATCGCTGTCTCCTGTGTGATGTCACGGTCGGTTTGCATGGCCTCTCGCTGTCGTGTTCACGGACTCTGCGTGTTGGGGCGGACCTGTCGGCGGTACTCGGCGGTAAGACTCGAGCACGTATTTCCGGCATCGCTCGCCACGGTAGAAGGGCGCACAGCGCGCCGCAATATCGGAAACCCTCAATCATTGATCGGGGCGGATACGGCGACAACCGTTCAGGTCGCGTTGCGTTCGCGGTTGGGGCCGTCCACGGTCTGCGGGGGCACGAACACTCGTGCTTGATCGTCTCCGTCCGCCACCCGCTCGTCGGACGCGTGCGCGAGCGGCCGGGGGCGGGCAGGAATGTAGAATCGTGCCGCGGCGACTCCCCAAGCCGCTAACTCCGCGGGGAGGGCGATGTGGCTGGCGGCGCGACGGAGCGATTGGCGCGGATCATTGGTCGCGAGGCCGAGGTATCGACACTGCGCGAATTCGTGTCGGTCGAGCCTGCGGCCGGAACGCTGGTCCTCGCCGGCGGACCTGGAATCGGCAAGACGACGCTGTGGCAGGAGGGGATCGACAGCGCGCGTGACCACGGCCTGCGTGTGCTCGTCTCTCGCCCCAGCGGCGCCGAGGCGCGGCATTCGTTCGCCGGCCTGATCGATCTGTGCGACGGCCTCGAGGAGGAGGTGCTGGAGGTTCTGCCGCCACCGCAGCGTGTGGCACTCGAGGTTGCACTGCTGCGCGCCGACCCGGGCGGACGCCCGCCGGGGGCTCATGCGATCGCGCTCGGCTTCCTCGGTGTGTTGCGGGCGCTCAGCGCGAGCGCGCGGCTTCTGATTGCGGTCGACGACCTGCAATGGCTCGACGGCCCTTCGAGTGAGGTGCTCGCGTTCGCGGCACGGCGGCTGGAGCGTGAGCCGATCGCGTTCGTTCTCGCGAAACGGCCGGTGGCCCCGTCGCTTTTCGAGCGAGCGCTCGAGCGCGGCTCGGTCCGTCGGCTGGACGTCGGTCCGCTGAGCTTCGGCGCGACGCGGCGGCTGCTCGCCGCTCGTCTGGATCTGAGCCTCTCCCGGGAACTGCTGCGGCGGGTGGTCGACGTGACGCTCGGCAACCCGCTGTTCGTGATCGAGCTCGGACGCGCCTTCATCGAGCAGGGCATTCCCGAGGGCGGCGAGGACATCCCGCTGCCAGGTGGGATCGAAGATCTGCTCGGGATGCGCGTCGCCGCGCTCGCTCCCGAGGTGAGACGCCTGCTGGTGGCGGTCGCGCTCAGCGCGGACCTTCGCGCAGCGGAGGCAGTGGCTGTGGCCGGAGTGGAGGCGCTCGAGCGGGCGATCGACGCGGGCGTCGTCGACGTCGCCGGCGACCGCGTGCGCCCGTCCCATCCGCTGGTTGCCGCGAGCGCGAAGAGCGCGGCGTCGCGGGGTGAGCAGCGTGAGCTGCACCTTGCGCTGGCCGTGGCGGTCGCCGACGACGAATTGCGCGCGATGCACCTTGCGTTCGCAACCGAGCACACCGACGGTGACCTGGCCGACACGGTTGAGCGGGCGGCGCGCGCGGCGTTTGCGCGTGGCGCACGCCAGCAGGCGGTGCAGCTCGCCGAACACGCCCTGCGACTGACGCCGCCGCGCTCGGAAGCCCGCCCTGAGCGGCTGCTGGTACTCGCGCGCTATCTGGAGGTCGCCGGTGAGATCCAGCGCGTCACCGACCTTCTGACGCCGCAACTGTCCGCGCTCCCCGCAGGGGCGCCGCGCGCGCGGGCATGGCTCATGCTCTCGGAGGGTGCCGGCCCGCGGCACCTGGACGATCTGCGCCGCTACCGTGAGCGGGCTCTGGCCGAGTGCGACCACGATCCTCTGCTGCGGGCCTTCGTCCTCGCGAAGAACGCTTCGAACGCCGCCGGGAGCACCATCACAGGACTCGAGCGCGCCGGCGAATCGGCACGCGAGGCGTTCGAGCTGGCCCGCGGGGAGGGAGGCGATACGGAGCAGTTCACCCGCTACGCCCTCGCCTGGACGCGGGCGATGACGGGCCAGCCGGTCGACGATCTCTGCCGGGCTGGAGAGCTTGCCTCCTACATCGCCGGTTCGCCCGAGCGTGTGGCGGCGCAGCGCCTGATCTGGCGCGGCGAGGTCGAAAGCGCTCGTTCGCTCTTGACGCGGTTTCTGGCGCAGGCCGACGAGCAGGGCGAGCGTGAGTCATACGCGCTGCAGCGCCTGCATCTGTGCGAGCTCCACCTGCGGGTCGGCGAGTGGGACGCGGCAACCGCCCTGCTCGAGGAATGGGGTGATTCATCGGACCGCGGCCTGATGTTCCGGCCCAAGTACGAGCGCTGCCGAGCGCTCCTCTACGCCGGCCGCGGCGACACCGCGGAGGCCGAGTCCTGGGCGCGGCGAACTATCGCGCTCGCCGAGCAGACCGGGTCGCGCTGGGACGGCCTCGAAGGCGCTCGTGCGCTTGGCATGGCGTGGCTGCTTTCGCATGAGCCGGCGCCGGCCTGCACGGTCCTGCGCGAAGTCTGTGAGCACACTCAGATCGAAGGTGTCGACGAGCCGGGCGTCTTCCCGGTCGCGCCGGAGCTCGTTGAGGCGCTGGTCGAGTCGGGTGAGCTCGACGAGGCAGGGCGCGTCGCGTCGCGTCTGCGTGAGCTGGCGGAGAGCCAGGCGCATCCGTGGGCGCTCGCGACCGCGCAGCGCTGCGAGTCGCTCGCGTTGCTGGCCGCGGCGAGCTATGACGAGCGCGCCGCGGCGCATCTCGACGCGGCCGCGGCCTCATACGCCGAGCTGGGGTTGCGCTTCGATCAGGCGCGTTCGCTGCTCAGCCTCGGCCGCGCGCAGCGCCGCTTCAAGAAGTGGGGCGTGGCCCGGCGCTCGCTCGAGCAGGCAGCGTCGATCTTCGATGCGATCGGATCGCCCGGCTGGGCCGAGCAGGCGCGCTCGGAGCTCTCGCGCGTCGGCGCGCGGCGCCCGGTCGCAAGCGGCGAGCTGACTGAATCCGAGCAGAGGGCCGCCGAGCTCGCCGCCTCCGGCATGTCAAACAAGGAGATCGCACGCGAGCTGTTCGTTACGGTCCACACCGTCGAGGTGCACCTTTCACGCGCCTACGCGAAGTTGGGCGTCAGCTCGCGACGCCAGCTCGCGGCGAAACTCGCGCCAATTGATTGAGGGTTTCCGATATTGAGGGTTCGTCGTGGCGACCGTAGGGTCGTCGTCGATGCGGGAATACCTACTCGAGCTGTACCTGTCGCGAACCGATGAGCCGGCTGCGGTCGCGAGCGGAGAGCGCGCACGCGCGGCTGCGCAGGAGCTGACCCGGCGGGGAACGCCGGTCAGCTTTCTCCGCTCGTTCTTCGTGCCGGAGGAGGAGACGTTCTTCGTCCTCTTCGAGGCTGACTCGGCAGACGCGATACGCGACGTGGCACGCCTTGCATCCCTGCCTTGCGAACGCGTGAGCCTCGCGCTCACAAGGCCGTGAGGCGTCAGGACAGGCCGTCCGCAGACAAGCGTCCGCGGAGACACCCAACGCAGGAGGAAATGATGCGAAAGGCAGAAAGAAGGCGGCGGATGTCGCCGTCGATGGGGGTCGCGATCGTGGCGCTTTTCGTCGCGCTTGGCGGCAGCGCCTACGCGGCCTCGAAGATCAACGGATCGGCGATCAAGGTGCACTCGATACCCGGTAATCGCCTCAAGAACGGCACCGTTACCGGAACCCAGGTCAACGCGAGCACGCTTGGGACGGTGCCGAACGCGGTAAATGCGACCGACGCAACGAATGCGATCAACGCGACCAACGCCACGAATGCGACCACCGCAACGAACGCGACTACCGCGACGAATGCGACCAACGCCGCAAACGCAAACACGCTCGGCGGGTCGAGTCTGGCGTCGCTGAACCTTGGTGCGTCGACGGTTTCCGGGGTGACTTCGAGCAGTTGTGATCCGAACACCACATCGTTCGTCGACTGTGGCACTGTGTCGTTGAGCCTACCGCGCTCGGAGCACGTGCTGCTCATCGCGAACGCCGAGTTCGACGGTGACAACAGCGGTGCTGGGTATACGGGTTTGTGCAAGCTCGAGGTCGACGGTAGCGCGCTCGGTGCTGATGTGCAGCCCGGTAGCAGCACCGGAACGGGCGTGGGCTACGACTCTCTCGACGAAGCGTCCGCGAGTGTCAATGCAATCACCGGTGCTTTGGCCGCCGGTTCTCACACATTCTCGCTGTACTGCAACCAGCAGGGTGGAAGCATCGAATATCCCACGACATCGGTGTCGGCGCTGGCGTTCGGCACAAGCTGAGGAAGATCCCGGTAGGGCTGCGCGGCTCCACGCCGCGCCGCCCCTACCGGAGTTTTCCACAGTCGTCGCGCGCTGCGCAGCGCACGACGAGCGTGGTTGTAAAACGCGTACCCGAGCTCCTCATTGCGGCTGCCGCGTAATCGACCAAGCCGCCGTTCTTTGCACCCGAGCGACAGAAAGGCACACGATGGCTCACGACGCATCGCAAATACTGGGCTCGCCACAGTTGGCGGGCGTCAAGGTCAACCCGCGCGGGATGGCAACGAAGGGGGCGGCGCCGTTTGTCGGCATGTACGCCGGCGTCGTCGGTGCGGCCATCAGCGCGACAGCCGTCGGAAGGGCAAATAAGCAGCGAGCGGACTTCGAGCAGGAGTCGGAGACGCCGCGATTCGGCCGCCTCGCCTATCTCGCGGTGACGAAGGACGAGATCGCGCTCGTCGAGCTGAAGCTGAAGGGCCAGGTCGGGCTCGAGCTCAAAGACGTGATCGTTCGCGTGTCGCGCAGCGAGTTCGAATCAGCAGAGCTAGGGGGCGCGGTCAACATCTTCTCGCCGCCGCTCACGATCAACTTCAAGGGCGGCGAGTTCTGGCAGCTCGAGGTGCCTCGGCCTTCGCGCAAGCAGGCACAGGCCGTTGTCGACGTCCTGGCATCTCAGCTGTGACCTCAGTGCGGATGCGCGTGCGCCGACGCACGCGCATCCTCGTGTGCAAGGGGACGCCGTTCCGAACCAAGACGCGTGCTTCATCGCCGCGACGACGCTCGCAGTGATGCGAAAGGAGAATTGATGGCCAATGATGCTTCGGCGGCTCTCGGCGCGCCGCAGACTGCCGGCAGCCTGGTGAATCCCAGGGGCTACATGAAGAAGACGGTCGCTCGCGCGGCCGGCCGAGAGGTCGCGGGGCTGGCCGGCTCGGTCGCGGCCGGGCTGGCGACGCGCGACACCGGGGCGCGTGTGCCGGATCTGCCTGACTTCGGCCGCGTCGGATACCTCGCGGTCAGCGCGACCGAGGTCGCGGTCGTGAAGACGAAGCTCGGCTGGAAGATGACTCCCACCGACGTGGCGCTCGCGAGGGCGCCCCGCAGCGAGTTGGCCTCGGCCGAACTGGAGGAGGGACGGATGGTTTCGCACCTGCGGCTTCGCTTCGCGGACGGCCGGCTGTGGGAGTTCGACGTGCCGAAGTCGGACAGAGCGACCGCCAGGGAGGTTGTGGCCGTGCTCGAAGGCTCGGTGTCGCCATGACCACCCCCGCCTGCCTGCGCGGGGTGCTCAAGGCCGGTCGCAGATGCATCACGTCGCGTAGTGGCCGACTTGCCCTCACCGCGAGCGCGTATGTCCTCTTCGCGGCGGGGTCGACCGCAGCAATCGGAGCTCCGTCCGCGCCGACCTGCCGCTCGGGCCGGACCCTGTTCGCCAGCGGTGCCGTCCGGGCGTTCAAGGTCACCGACAGCAACGAAAACCAGGAGATACTTGTCTGCGCGTCTTCTTTATCCGAGCCGGTCGTGATCGACAGTCCCGGTCCGGCCACCGAGGTCGACGCCGACGACTTCCACATCCGCGGGCCCCGGCTCGGCTTTGAAGTCGATGAAGTGGGCGAGGGTGCGGTCCTCACCACCGATATCGCGCTCGGTTGGGTGGACCTACAGACCGGTGAAGTCGCGTTCGACTATCTAGACTCAGGCGCGCACGATCGAGTGCCGGAGTATGACCTCATCAGCTACGCCTTTGCGCCCGACGGCACGATGGCCGTGATCGCCGGCGCGAAGTGCGAAGTCGTCGCGGTCCTCCCGCTTCTGGCGAAGCCGTTCGGCGACGTCTTTCGCCTCGGACCCCCGCAGATCGTCTTCACCGCTCACCACGGCGAGCTCGTTCACTGGTCCATCGCGGTCACCGCCACCACGGTGACATGGGGAACCATCAACGGAACGAGGAGCTCGGCACGATGGGTCGGCACCTCGAGCACAGCGACGCCTTCCACAAGCGGCTGCTGATGCGCGGCCAGAGAGAATTGCGCGCGCCTCGAGACGGTGCCAAAAACCAAGACGGTGACGCTGACGTCACCCAAACTCCGTGCCCGAGGAGGGGTCTCATGTCGCTGCGTCACCGATTCGCGTTGGTTGCTGCGCTGGCGCTGGCGCTCGTCGGGCTGGGCTTGGCCGCCGCGGTGGCCTCGGCGGGATTGAGCCCAACCGGCGTGCTGTTCGGTCGCACGCTGCTCGCCGTTCGCGACGACCAGGCACTGCAGGGCGATTTCGAGTTCGGCGACGCGGCGACCCAGCGGATGCTCGCGGGGATTGCGCCCGGACGCGCCGTTGCGGGCAATCGCATCTGGGGTTCGATCGTTGGCGACGGAGCAACCGTCGACGTCGCGACGGTCGACTGCCTCGGCGACGTCATCGCCGCGTTCGGCGAATACGTTCACGGAACCGAGGTGGCGGTCGGCGTCCGGCGCCCGGCAGACGCCTCCGCCCGGCCGACCGAGGAAATCTGCGCGGTCCCCTCCAACGCCGCAAGCGCCGGCGCCGAGGCCGCTAGCCTACGCCGGTCGCTCGCCGGGAAGACGTCGACGGTGCGCTACCTGGCCCAGTTCCTGCAAACTCTCAGCCGCTCCACGGTCAGCGTGGGCACGGCCGGCTCGACGCGCTTCGTGCGGGCCACCTTCTACGACCGGCCGAACGTGTCGGCAGGCGTGAACATCCACGCGTTCGAACTCAACGCCGTGCCGAAAATGCTGGACGCGTAACCGGCTCGGCTGGGAAGGGCCGCACGCGCAACCGATCACAACACTCCGACTCCGCTCGGCCGGCCCGAACGCTCGATGGAGGCGTTCTCGCTCTGCCTTGCGAACGTCAGCTGAATCGCGCTGTTGATGGGCACGCTGGTTTCGAACCAGCGACCACGGCGATTCTTGGTCAGACCCTTTGCGCTTCGTGCGTCCTGATGAGCGAGACGACTATCGCGGACCCATCCGGGGTCTAGAGCGTAACGACGATCTTGCCGTGGGCGTGACGGCCGGCCTGTAGCGCCGCAGCCTCGCTGATCTGCTCGATCGGGAACGTTGCCGCGATGGGTACGACCAGTTCCTGCGCGACGATCGCGGCAGCGATCTTGGGCACCGATTCGGGCGGGGCGGCGGTCGCGAAGACTGCGCGTGCGCCGCCGGGTGGGATTGCGCCGGCGGCGATTGCGGCGATGCGGTCGGGTGGCACGCCGAGCGCGAGTGCGGTCTCAATCGTCTCGGTGCCGAAGAGATCGATCGCCGCTGTGATGCCCTCGGGAGCGCACGCCGTCACCCGATCCTCGAGGCCTGCGCCGTAGGCGACTGGTTGTGCCCCCAGATCGCGCAGGAACGGGAACGTGGTCTGCGACGCGGTCCCGATTACCGTTGCGCCGGCGAGCCGAGCGAGCTGCACGACGAAAACGCCGACACCGCCGGCTGCCCCGCCCACGAGGACCGTGTCCTTCGAGGACAGGTTGAGTGCTGCGAGCGCTGCTGACGCGGTCGCACCGGCGATGTACAGCGTGCTCGCGACCTCGTCGCTGAGTCCTTCGGGCGTATGAAAGATGGCCTCCGAGGCGTCGGTCTTGATCACGACGAAGTCTGCTGCGGCTCGCTCCATGACGCCGCCGTACACGCGGTCGCCGATCGTGAATCCCTTGGCGTCCCGGCCAACCTCGTCGACGGAGCCGGCGAAGTCGTAGCCAAACCCCGACGGAAGGGTGATGTTGAAGCGCGCCGCGAGCTCCGGCATCGCGGTGAAGGCCGGATCCATCGGGTTCAGGCCAACCGCCGCGACTCGGATCCGGATTTCGCCGGGTCCGGCGTGCGGCTGCGGGACATCCCGGACTTCCAATACTTCGGGGCCTCCGAACCTGTCATAGATCACTGCTCGACTCATAGCCCGACCTCCAGCCTGTTGATGAGATATTGGTCCTATCACGCTAGCATGTGATGCAACAAAGGTCTCATGAGTACCATGAGCGACATGCCTCGATGGGAACCAGATGCGCGCGAGCGGCTCGTCAGCGCGGCGCTGCAGCTGTTCTCCCAGCAGGGCTTCGACGACACCACCGTCGCCGAGATCGCCGATCGTGCCGGGCTGGCCAAGAGCACGTTCTTCCGGTACTTCCCTGACAAGCGCGACGTGTTGACTGCCGGCCAAGAGACCTTGTCGGGGCTCTTCGCTGACGGCATCTGCCAAGCCCCGGCGGGTACCACCCCCTTGGCGGCCGTCGCCGCGGGGTTAGAGCGCGCGGCCGAGGCGATGGGGCCGTTCAACCGCGAGGTCGCGCCCCGCCTCCAGGCCGTCGTCGCGACCAGCAACGAACTCCAAGAACGCTCCGCGCTCAAACAGGTCGGCCTAGCCGCGGCCATGGCAGGCGCGCTGCGCGCCCGCGGCGTTCCGGACTCGGCAGCCAGCGTCGCAGCGGAGTTGGGCGTCCTCGCATTCAAGGAGGCCTTCACCGCATGGCTCATGCCAGACAATCACCAGGACCTGGGTGAACTCACACGCACAGCCCTGGACGGGCTGCGCACCACCGTTACCCAACTCGGCTGAGAGGGTCGGCGAGACGCTGCAGTTGGACGAGGACCAAGCGCGCCGAGCCGACCCCAACGCGCGCCGGCAATGGCCGGCCGAAGCGACCGTCGCTCCTAGAGACCTGCCCGCACGACCGCGACTCGGCGCTGCCAGCGATGACGAGAAGCCCGCACTTGTGAGCGTCGGGGCTGGGCCGTGCGTTCAGGCCGACGCGCGCGCCGCAACCTCGACCACGACCACGCGATCCGGGGCAGCGAGCGCAGACTGCGCGGCCGCCTGGAGCGCCTCGCGATCAAGGTCATAAGGTCGGCGACTGCCGCCAGCGGCTCATCAATCCCCAGATCCGGGTACAGCAGCTGCACCTCGACCGGCTTGCCGTCGGCGAGCGCGACGATCGCGCGAACATGAACCTCGTCGCTCGTATCCGCGCGCGATCCTTCGCGGATCGAAATTGATACCGCGTTCGCAGCACTGTCGGAGTCGGCTCGCATCGTCAACTCCGTAGGAAAACCGTGATCACGAAGTCGGGGTCATGCCCGGCTACGACAACAAGGATAAGCCGACCGTCCATTTTCCGGCCGGTCAGGCGCGCGTTGCCGCGATCATCAACGTCTCGCGCAACGGTGATCGCCGGCCGCGGACGCCACGTCGTCCAAGGCGATGCCGTACAGCCGCATCTCGTATCTGGCCTGGCGGCTCAGCCTCATACCGCGTGCATTTTGACCACGATGACGGCGGCCACGCCACGTGGCCGGCTCACGCCGGGATCATCTACGGGAGAGCGCTCGCGTACAACGAAAACGACACATGGGGTGCGCGGGCCTCCGCTACGCTGCGTCGCCAGGCGCAGCGTACTCGCCCGCGGGCCACAATCCGGCACTGCGCGGCGGTCACAGGTAGTGCCAAATTGCAGGTCTTTTGATGGGCACGGCTGGTTTCGAACCAGCGACCTCTCGCGTGTGAAGCGGTACCTCACCCCACGCGAAAACGCCCGTTCTGCCTGCAAATGAGCATGATCGGATGATCGGGCTTGAGCACGCGAACCCGCGTTTTACGGAGTTTGCGTGTGTTTCACGGGAGTTCGGGCCACTGGAGGTCGCCAGCGGCCCATTCAGCGACGCCGACCCACGGGCTCCGCGCGCATGCAGATATGGGCGCAAGGCGGTGGGGTTAGTTGCAGCCGCAGCTGCCCGGCGCGCCAGCGCTGGTGGGCGCACCACAGCAGTCTGCTTTCGCGTCGGGTTCGCAGCAGTCGGCGAGCGCGTCCGGCCTGCAGCAGGCGTCGGCGGATGGTGCGCGGGCGCGGATGATCGCGGCGCTGGCGTGTTCGTGGACGCGGTGGGTGGGACGGATCTCGATGTCCTCGAAGCCGGCTTGGGCGAGCGTCGAGCGGAATTCGTGTTCGGTGAGTGCGCCGGCGATGCAGCCGGTCCATTCGGCCATGTCGGCTTTGGTGGCGTCGTCCATGTCGGGGTCGGCGATCACGTCGGAGACGGCGAACCGCCCGCCGGGGCGGAGGACGCGCGCTGCTTCGGCGATGACCCTTGGTTTGTCGCCGGACAGGTTGATTACGCAGTTGGAGATGATGACGTCGACGCTCGCGTCCGCGAGTGGCATCTCTTCGAGGTAGCCCTTGACGAACTCGACGTTCTCGACGCCTGCCTCGGTCGCGTTGGCGCGCGCGAGGACGAGCATCTCGTCGGTCATGTCGAGACCGATCGCTTTGCCCGTCGGTCCGACCCGGGCGGCTGAGATCAGAACGTCCGCGCCGGCGCCGGAGCCAAGGTCGAGGACGGTCTCGCCTTCGTGGAGGTCGGCTACCGCGGTCGGAACGCCGCAGCCGAGCGACGCGCCGAGCGCCGAGTCCGGGACGCCTTCGATGCTTGCCTCGTCGTATAGCTCGCCGCCGAAGACCTTCGTGTCATCGCACGCGCTTGCTGTGAGGCGGATCGGTGCGCAGCAGCTCGCGTCGCTCGGCGCTGTGTTGGTCGCGGCTGCGGCGTAGCGCTCGCGCACGGTCTCGCGGATGTCGTTCAGCTCAGCCATGCGGACAGCTCCTCGAGGGCGTCGGGGTTGACGTAGTAGTAGGCCCACAGGCCTTGCCGTTCGGAGCCGACGATGCCGGCCTCGCGCAGCACCTTGAGATGGTGGGAGACGGTCGGCTGCTGCAGGTCGAAGAGTGGGACGAGTTCGCAGACGCAGACCTTGCCGGCGTGCTTTCGCAGCACGTCGACGAGTTGGATGCGGACCGAGTCGCCGAGGGCCTTCGCGATCGTTGCCATCCGCTGGGCGTGTTCGCGCTCGACGTCGGGGTAGACGACCGGTTCGCAGCACGGCTCGCCAGCCGGGCGCTTGGTCTTCGGGGCGAGCTCCAGATCGACGCTCATCTATCTACATATATCGATTGCACTGACAATTGTCAATGGATACGATCGGGGGTATGGACCGCGTCGGGGTGATCACCGACATCCACGGCAACCTCGCTGCGCTCGAGGCGAGCCTCGCCGCGATCGACGAGATGGGCGTCGATCAGATCTACTGCGGCGGTGATCTCGTCGGCTATGGGCCGCACCCGAACGAGGTCTGCCGGCTGATCGAGGAGCGCGCGATCCCGACGATCTACGGCAACTACGACTACGCGATTGGCCGCGATCTTGAGGACTGCGGTTGCGCCTACATCACCCAGCACGATCGCGCGCTCGGCCAGGAGTCGGTCGACTGGACGCTCTCCCACACCGACCAGCACTCCAAGGACTTTATGCGCCGCCTGCCGTTCGATCTGCGCTTCGACCTCGGCGGGCAGCGGGTGCGGCTGGTGCACGGTTCGCCGCGGAAGGTCAACGAGTACCTCTTCGAGGACAAGCCGGCGCACACGTTTGAGCGGATCGCCGCCGGCGCGGACTGCGACGTGCTCGTGTTCGGCCACACCCACAAGCCGTGGGTTCACTCGTACGGCGGCGTGCTGTTCGTCAACTGCGGCTCGGTCGGCAAGCCGAAGGACGGCGACCCGCGCGCCGCCTTCGCGATCCTCGAACTCGACAAGACCGGAAAGGTCGCCGTCTCGATCGACCGCGCCGCCTACGACGCGCAAGCCGTCGCCGATGAAGTCGCCGCGGCCGGCCTGCCCGGCGAGTTCGCCGAGAAGCTCGTGCTCGCCGAATAGCAACGAGGGAGGGGAGCGATGAAGTACGTCCTGTTTGTCTGCAACCACAATGCCGGGCGCTCACAGATGGCGCAAGCGTTCTTCGAGCGCTACGCACCCGCGGACGTGCGCGGCGAATCAGCCGGCACCGACCCGGCCCCCAACGTCTGGCCCGAGGTCGTCGAGGTGATGCGCGAGATCGGATTCGCTATCGCTGGGTGCAAGCCGAAGAAGCTCACGGTCGAGATGCAGCTGCACGCCGACTGGGCAGTCACGATGGGCTGCGGCGACGCCTGCCCGTACGTGCCTACGACCGTCGAGGCATGGGACATCCCGGACCCAGCCGGCCGGCCGATCGACGAGGTGCGCGAGATCCGCGACCTGATCGACCGACACGTCAAGGACCTCACTGCCGACAAGATCGACGCGATCTACGCCGACGGCACCGCACACCGCCTGCGCCTGGCGCGCCTGCTCCCCAGCCTGATCGAGGAGTTCGCCGCTACCCGCCCACCCCAAGTGATCCGCGGCTGCGCCGACCGCATCCTCGCCGACTACGACGACGTCCCCGTCCGCAGCCACATCCTCACGATCGCGCACAAGCAAACGCGTGACTGCCTACGCGAAGACACCTGCGCCGTCCTCCACGCCGCCGGGTGACAAGCCAGAACCTCAGCCGACGCCTCCTCGCCGAATACCTAGGCTCGGCGTTCCTCGCCGCCGTCGTGGTCGGCTCCGGTATCGCCGCGGCGCGACTCTCACCCACGGACGTCGGGCTCGAGCTGTTCGAGAACGCCGCCGCGACCGGGGCCGGCCTCTACACGATCATCCTGATGTTCGGCCCGGTCTCGGGCGGGCACTTCAACCCCGTTGTCTCACTCGTCGACGCGAGCTTCGGCGGCCTGCGGTGGCGCGACGCACTCGCCTACATCCCGGCCCAGATCGCCGGCTGCATCACGGGAGCTATCACCGCTAACGCGATGTTCGCCCAGACTGCGATCGCGATCTCAACCAAACACCGCGCGTCGCCCTCGCACCTCTTGGCCGAGGTGATCGCGACGCTTGGCTTGCTGCTCGTCATCTTCGCCCTCGCCCGCACCAATCGCGGGAACTCCGCGCCCGCTGCGGTCGGCGCCTACATCGGCGCCGCGTACTTCTTCACCAGCTCGACCAGCTTCGCCAACCCCGCGATCAGCGTTGGAAGGATGTTCTCCGACACCTTTGCGGGCATCGCACCCGCATCCGTTCCGGGATTCGTGGTAGCTCAGCTCGTCGGCGGTATCACCGCGATCGCAGTCCTGCGAACCCTCTACCCGCACGTCACCCCGGACGAAGCCGCCCAAGTTGTGCTCCCACACGACAGCTCTGTCAGCGCCACCCGCGCAACAGCCTAAAGCGAGCGAATGCGACGGTCGCCTCGCATGTCAGGGGCGTCTGGGCTGCGTCGATCGCGTCACGACGGAGCACGGATCCGCCAGTGGGCACACGCCTCGACCAGAGCGCTCGCGCACGACGGAGGACGTTGTCTCCCCTAAAACTCAAAAACTGTAAGCGTTCAGTGCCTTGGTTCAGGTGAGTAGGGGCACTGGGTCGCCGCGGTTGTGGGCGGTGATGGCGCTGGCGAGGTAGGCGTGTAGGGGCCGGCGTTGTAGCCGGCAGGTTGTGTGGGCGCTGAGCAGTCGGGCGACGCGTTGCTCGCCGGCCGCGGATTGGCTGCCGAGTGAGAGCTTGCGGTAGATGACGGCGCTGCGCAGCGCGCGTTCGGCGTGGTTGTTGGTCGGTTCGACGCTGGCGTGGCGGGCGAATGTCCACAGTGCGGGCCAGGCTTTGAGGAGGTTGCGTGCCATTCCGCGGCAGTACTTGTA
>JBEKNK010000051.1:0-19185 GCA_049522915.1 Solirubrobacteraceae bacterium
AGGCGATTTGAGTAGCCCCACTCGTTGTCGTACCAGCTGACGGTCTTCACAAGCGTGCCGTCGATCACTGCGGTCAGCGCGCCATCGACGATCGATGAGAACGGGTTGGTGATGACGTCGCTCGAGACTATCGGATCCTCGGTGTAGGCGAGGATGCCGGTCAGCTCGCCGCTGTCGGCGCGGCCGCTCAGCGCCGCGTTGACCTCCTCGACGCTCGTGGCGCGCTCGGCTTCGAAGGTGAGGTCGACCAGCGAGCCGGTCGGCACGGGAGCGCGCACGGCGAACCCGTGCAGCTTGCCCGATAGCTCGGGCAGGACGAGCCCGACCGCCTTGGCCGCCCCGGTCGAGGTCGGCACGAGGTTGAGTGCGGCCGCGCGCGCACGGCGCAGGTCGCTGTGGGGCATGTCCTGCAGACGCTGATCGGCGGTGTAGGCGTGGATCGTCGTCATCAGACCGTGGCGAATGCCGACCGACTCGTGCAGCACCTTGGCCATCGGCGCCAGGCAGTTCGTCGTGCAGGAGGCGTTGGAGATGACGTGGTGCTCGGCCGGGGAGTAGCGGTCGAAGTTGACGCCGAGCACGACGGTGATGTCCTCACCACTCGCGGGCGCCGAGATCACGACCTTGCTCGCGCCGCCCTCGAGATGTTTGGCGGCGGCCGCGCGGGCGGTGAAGAAGCCGGTCGACTCGATCACCACATCGACGCCGAGGTCTCCCCAGGGCAGAGCCCCCGGGTCGCGCTCCGCAAGCACCCGCAGCCTCGCGCCATCGACGACCAGGTCCTCCCCGTCCACCTCGACGCTCCCCCTGTAGGGGCCGAGGATCGAGTCGTAGCGCAACAGGTGCGCGAGCGTCTGCGCATCGGTGAGGTCGTTGACGGCGACCCACTCGATGTCCGTTTCGCCCGCGGCCATCGCAGCGCGAAACACGTTGCGACCAATCCGGCCGAAGCCGTTGATCCCCACACGTACCGGCATCCCAGCATCCTTCCATCGCAGTGACGAGAACAGCCCAGTCGTAGCGAGCGGATCCGGGCGACGCGCAAGGCTATCAACGCGCCGCCCCTGGCTTGCGTGACAAGCGTGTGGACAGCGCAGCCGGGGCGAGCGGATTGGGGCGCGCATGCGCCGCTCCCGCCGCGGGCGCCGCCGGGCGAGTTCGACCTGCGCGTGGACGTCCCGCTCGCCGGCCGCGCTGCCCCAGCCGGCCCCACCGTGCCCCAGGTAAGGTTGGCCGCCCAACCTGGCAAGCCAAGCGACCAGCCGCAAAGGAGATCGCATGTCGCACTTCAGCACCGTGAATCTGTTGGAAGTCGAGGACTCCGTCGGCGACCGCGTGCCCGGGCTCAAGGGCCGGTTCGGCCGCAAGCACATGGACTCGCGTGACCTCGGCGTCAGCCTTTTCAGCTATGAGCCCAACCTCCGCAGCCCGATGGCCCACAGTCACCGCGAGCAGGAGGAGGCCTACGTCGTCGTCGCCGGCTCCGGCCGGCTGCTGCTGGACGACGAGGTCCTCGAGCTGCGTCTGTGGGACCTGGTGCGCGTCGCGCCCGAGGTCGTGCGCGCCTTCGAGGCAGGCCCGGACGGCCTGGACATCATCGCCGTGGGCGGTCCCAAGCCACAGGAGGGCGACGGCGTGATGGCCACCGCCACCTGGCCGGGCGAGGCAGCCTGAGCGAGCGCAGCGGAAACGCGCTGCGGCGCAGCGATGCACCCAACGGCAGCCCGCCTCGCCGAGCGTCTGAAGCAGCAGGGCCTGCAGATCGAGGTGCGGACGCTCCGCGACTCCGCCCGCACCGCAGCCCTCGCGGCGGCGGCGCTGAACGTCGAGGTCGGGCAGATCGTCAAGTCGCTCGTGTTCCTGAGCGCGGACGAGCCGGTGCTGGTCCTCTGCGCCGGCGATCGTCGCGTGGACGCCGGGCGCTTCGCCCTGACCCCGGCGCCGGCGGACCGGGTGCGCGAGGTGACGGGCTTCTCGATCGGCGGCGTGCCGCCGCTCGGGCACGCCCTCCAGCTGCCGACGACGATCGACCAGTCGCTGCGGCGCTTCGCCGTCGTCTGGGCGGCCGCGGGAACACCGCACGACGTGTTCGCGGTCGACACCGAGGCGCTCATCGCGGCGATCCCCGGCGCCCGCGTGACCGACGTCAGCTGAGCGGTCCGAGGACCCACGTCGGGCGGCCAACCGGGCACCGGCGGCATTCGCGGCGCCAGCCGCGAATGTCACTCACTGCGAGCCGCTGACGAACTCGATTCGCAGCCCGTCGGGGTCGCGGACGTAGGCCGCGAAGTACAGCGGCGTGTACTGCGGTCGCAGCGCCGGCGCGCTCTCCTCGATGCCGCCGTTTGCGAGCGCCGCACTGTGGGCACCGATGACCGCGGCGCGACCGCGAGCGGTCAACGCGACGTGCCCGAACCCGGGCGCGGGCCGATGGCCGCGGACCACGATCCACAGCGACGGCCCGACCATGCCGTAGGCGATCGCGTGCGGGCTCTCGTGCAGCCGCCGGCCGCCGAGCGCGTGGAACACCGCGTCGTAGAACGCAGCCGAGCGCGCGAGGTTCGAGACCTCGAAGCCGACGTGGTCAATCATCCCTCCTCGAGCGCCTTGTCCGCGTCGCGGTGGCTGGCGGCGACGACCACCTCCTCGCTGCCGCCGTAGCGCCCTGCGAGGTGCTCGACGATCGCGACCGAGCGGTGGCGCCCACCGGTGCACCCGATCGCGACGAGCAGGTGCGACTTCCCCTCCGCGACATACTCGGCGAAGAGGTAGTCGAGCAGGGGGTCGAGATGCGCGTAGAACTCGGCCAGCTTGCCGTCGCGGTCGATGAAGTCGACGACGCGCTGATCGCGCCCGGTCAGTGGTCGCAGGTCCCGCTCGTAGTGGGGGTTCGGCAGGAACCGCACGTCGAACAGCAGGTCCGCGTCGCGCGGCGGGCCGTGCTTGAAGCCGAAGCTCGTGAAGGTGATCGCCAGTCGGTTCGCCGACTGCTGACCGAGCAGCGCCTCGACGATCTTTCCGCGCAGCATCGCGGTCGACAGGCCGGTTGTGTCGATGACGACGTCCGCGCGCGCCTTCAGCGCGTCCAGCTGAGCGCGTTCGGCGGCGATCCCGTCGGCGATCGAGCCGCCGGGGGCGAGCGGGTGACGCCGGCGCGTCTCCTTGTAGCGGTTGAGCAGGGTCTCGTCCTCGGCGTCGAGGAACAGCACACGATGTGCCAGCCCGATCTCCTGCAGATCGTCCAGCACGGCCTGCAGCTCCTCGAAGTACTCGCCCCCGCGAACATCGGAGACGACGGCCGCGCGCTCCACCTTGGAGCCCTCGTGCACGAACAGCTCGATCAGGCTGCCGATCATCCCGGGCGGCAGGTTGTCGACGCAGAAGTAGCCGGCGTCCTCGAACACGTTCATCGCGGTCGACTTCCCGGCGCCCGAGAAACCCGTGATGATCGTCAGATCCTTGAGCGCGCCGGGTGGGTCCGCCATTGGCACAATCGTCGCGCACACAGCGGACACGCGCCGCTAACCGACGCGGTGCAGGTGCGCGTAGAGCTCACGCCCGACCTTTGCCGGCAGCCCCGGGACCGCCTGCAGGTGCTCCGCGCTCGCGGCCAGCACGGCATCGGGTGAACCGAAGTGGGCAATCAGTGCGCGCTTGCGCGCGGGTCCGACCCCGGGCAGCTCGTCCAGCAGCGAGGAGGTCATCGCACGATCGCGGCGCGAGCGGTGGTGGGTGATCGCGACCCGGTGCGCCTCGTCGCGGATCGCCGCCAGCAGCTGCAGCTCCGGGCTTGAGTGCGAGAGGACGATCGGCTCACGCCGGCCGGGGACGAACACCTCCTCCAGGCGCTTGGCGAGCGAGATCACGGCGACGCCCTGGGCGCGGGCGGCCGCCAGCGCTTGGAGTCCTGCCGAGAGCTGTCCCTTGCCGCCGTCGATCACGATCAGGTTCGGCAGCGACGCGAAGCTGCGGTCATAGCCCTTCTCGTGCGGCGAGGCATCCGACTGGCGCTCCCACGCCGCCATCCGCCGGCCGAGCACCTCCGCGATCGACGCGAAATCGTCGGAGCCCTCAACCGTGCGGATGCGAAACCGCCGGTAGTCCGAGCGCTTGGGCACGCCGGCTTCGAAGACGACCATCGAGGCCACGGTGTGGGTGCCCGCGAGGTTTGAGATGTCGAAGCACTCGATCCGCATCGGCACCAGCGGCAGCGAGAGGGCGGCGCGCAGGCCGTCCAGCGCCTCGGCCCGCCGCTCGCGACGGTGTGCGGCCTTGAGCTTCTCCTCCGCCACCGCGAGCACGGCGTTGCGCTCGGCCAGCTCGAGGATCCGTCGCTTCTCGCCGCGCTCGGCGGCCCGCACCTCAACCGGCCCGCCGCGCCGTGCCGCGAGCGTCTCGACGACGAGCGCCGACACCGGCGCCGCCACGACGACGAGCGCCGGCACCGCGGCGGCGTGCTCGTAGTACTGCAGCAGGAACTCCTCGAGCACCTCCTGCTCCGGGCGCTCACCCTCGTTGGCGAGGTAGAACGACTGGCGGTCCGACAGCGCCCCGTCGCGAACCTGGAGCACCTGCGCGTTCGCATCCTGCCCGGCGAGCGCCACGGCGATCGCGTCGAGCGTCCCAACCGCGGCGCCGACGACCCTTTGGCGCTCAAGCAGCGAGCGCACGGCGGCCAGCCGGTTGCGCTCGACGGCGGCCTGCTCGAACTCCTGCGCCGCCGCCGCGACCTGCATCCGCGCCGCCAGCTCGCGCTCGATCTCGCCGTAGCGCCCGCCAAGAAAGTCGATCGCGCGATCGATCCCGTGGCGGTACTCCTCGCGCGTCACGTAGCCCACGCAGGGTGCCGCGCAGCGGTTGATGTGGTAGTCGAGGCACGGCGACCCCGAGCGCCTGCCCGGCTCGGCGCCCGTGCAGGAGCGGATCAGGAAGATCCGGCTGAGCAGCTCGAGCGTCTCGCGCACCCGCTTGGCGTTGGAGTAGGGCCCGAAATAGGCGCGGCCGCGCCGATGGCGCTCGCGCGTGAAGTACACCCGCGGGAACTCCTCGTCAAGTGAGATCGCGATGAAGGGATAGGACTTGTCGTCGCGCAGGCGGATGTTGAAGCGCGGCCGGTACTGCTTGATGAAGGCCTGCTCCGTCAGCAGCGCCTCGGACTCCGTTCCGACGACCACGCTGTCGATCGAGGCGACTTCCGCCGTCATCGGGGTGTTTCCGCCGACCCCGAAGTGCGACGCGACACGCTTGCGGATCGAGACCGCCTTGCCGACGTAGATCACGCGCCCCGCGCGATCGCGGAAGAGGTAGACGCCGGGCTGGTCGGGCAGCGCGCGGCGCGCCGTGGCGAGGTCGGTGGTGGCGTTCAGTAGCGTTGCCAGTTGCGGTAGACGCGGAACAGGCCGCCGACGCACAGCGCGAGCGCGGCGACCTCGACGAGCGTTCCGGCCGCCGTCGCGGTCAGCCGCCCGGAGGCCGCTAGCACGACGACGATCGCGCCGATCGAGACATAGAGAATCCCGCGGTCCAGATCGCCCAGGCCGTAGATGTCGACCTGGTGGTCACGGTAGAAGCGGCCGGCGAAGTACGCGAGCAGCGCGACGAAGAGCAGCGAGAAGATCGCCCCGACCAGGCTGGCGACATCGGTGCCGCCCGGCAGCGCGACCACCGCGAGTGCGATCACGACGACGATCGAGACGTTGCGCACGTGCTTCATGACGTCAGTCTAGATCAGCGCCGGATCGCGCCGACGTGCGTCAGAGCGTGGCCTCCAGCTGCGCGTAGGCGGCCTCGACCGCGCGCTTGGCCGCCGTGTGCCGAGCCTCGTTCTTGGCCGTCTCGTATTTCGTCGCCCAGGCCGCCGGGTCGGCCAGCTCCTGCTCGAGCGTGACCAGCGCCGCCTCGGCCGCCTCCACGGCCAATTCGGCCTGCTCCTGGGCGCGCAGGCGGTTCTTGCTCGGCCCGGCGTCCGGCGCCTTCGGTTTGCGCTTGGGGCGATCGCCGGCGTCCGCCACGCGAGGAGCCCGCGCGTCGCGGTCGCCCCCGCGCGCGCCCGCGCCGTTCCCGCCCGCCCCCGCGGCGCCGCCGCCTGCCCCTGCCCCGCCGCCCGCCACGCCTGCCCCGGCCGCCTTTCGCTCCTCGCGGATGCGCACGTATTCCGGCCAGCCGCCAACGTAGCTGCGCAGCGCCCCCCCCTCGACGGCGATCGTGCGCGTGCCGACAGCGTCCAGCAGGGCACGATCGTGGGAGACCAGGATCAGCGATCCCTTGAAGGCGCTGAGCGCGTCCTCCAGCGCCTCGCGGGACTCGAGGTCGAGGTGGTTGGTCGGCTCGTCGAGGATCAGCACGTTGGCGCCGCTGTTGACGAGGATCGCGAGCGACAAGCGCCGGCGCTCGCCGCCCGAGAGTCCGACCAGCGGCTTCTCGGCCGCTTCGCCACCGAACAGGAAGCGGCCGAGCAGCGCCCGCGCCCTGTTGGGGGTGAGGCCGGTCGCGCGCTGCGCCGCCTCGAGCACCGTCCCGTCGTTTCCGAGCTCGTCCGCGTGCTGGGAAAGGAAGCCGACGGTGACGTTGTGGCCGGTCCGCAGCCGCCCGGCGGCGAGCGGACGGCGCCCGGTCAGCGACTCGATCAGCGTCGTCTTGCCGGAGCCGTTGGGGCCGACCAGCGACACGTGCTCGCCGCGCTCGAGCCACAGCCCGACGTGTTCAAGCAACACGATCGCCGGCGCGCCGACCTCGATCCGCGCGTCCTCGAGCTCGAAGGTCACCCGCCCGCTGCGCTCCGGGGCGTCGAACTGGAACGACAGCGACGCACCGTCGGTTGGCGCCCGCTCGATCCGCTCGATCTTCTCCAGCGCCTTGACCCTCGACTGCGCCTGGCGAGCACGGGTTCCCGCGCCCCAGCGCGCGACGAAGCGCTCGAGCCGCTCGACCTCCGCCTGCTGGCGTTCGATCGCCCGCCCGAGCGCCAGCTCGCGTGCGGCCTGCTCCGCGCGCCAGGCGTGCCAGCTGCCCGGGAAGAAGCGCGACCGGCCCGCCTCGAGCTCGAGCACCGCGGTCCCGACCGTTTCCAGAAACCAGCGGTCGTGGGCGACCAGTGCGATCGCCGCGTCGAGTGAGACCAGCGTCTGCTCGAGCCATTCCAGCGACTCGATGTCGAGATGGTTGGTCGGCTCGTCCAGCAGCAGCAGGTCGGGCGCCGTCGCGAGCGCGCGGGCCAGCGACGCACGGGTCAACTCGCCGCCGGAGAAGCTCGACAGCCCGCGCTCGAGGTCCTCGTCACCGAACCCGAGCCCGCGAGCCACCTCGGTCGCACGGTCGCGCCAGCGATAGCCGCCGTGCTGCTCGAGCTCGGCCTGGGCGCGCGCGTAGCGGTCGAGCGTCGCGGCGTCGGCCGAACCCTCCGCCATCGCGCTCTCGAGCGTCGCCAGCCGCGCCTCGATCGCGAGCTCGGCGCCGCAGCCCGACAGCAGGTACTCGCGCAGCCCGAGGCCCCGATCGCGCGGCGGCCGCTGGTCGTGCAGCGCGATGCGCACGTTCTTGGCGATCGCGAGCTCGCCGCCGTCGAGCGTCGCCTCACCCGCGAGCATCCGCAGCAGCGTCGTCTTGCCTGCCCCGTTTCGCCCGGCGATCGTCATCCGCTCGCGGCGCTCGAGCTTGAACGAGACTCCCCGCAGCAGCGGCGCACCGGCGATGTCCTTGGAGAGGCTCGAGGCGATGACGACGGCCATGCCCCTGATCGTATGCCGCGAGGCGCTGCGGTAGAGTGCGTCGCGGTGCGCCGCCTGATCGCCCTCACCACCACCACCGCGATCGCGCTGCTGTTGCTCGCGCCCGCGGCGCTCGCCCACGACGGCGGCGAGGGCCTCTACGGCCAGACCAACGACAAGGTCACGACCGCAGCCGGCTTCATCCTGATCCTCTTCTTCCCGACCTTCATCTTCTTCGCGAGCCTGATCCAGGGGCGGCTCGAAAAGCGCAAGGACGCCCGCAAGGCGGCCGCCAAGGCGCGCGCCAAGAGCAGCGAGTGGCAGCGCGGCTGGTAGCGCCCCGCGAACGCTCCTAAAGCTTTTCAGGCAGCCTCTTTCGAGGCTGATCGTTGGCCGTCCGCCGATGGCCCAAACGCGCGCGTGGCGCTCGCGGCGGGCGCTATAACCTTCGCCGATGGCCTCGCTCCTCACCGGCGCGACGGGCTTCATCGGGCGTCATCTCGTTGAGCGCCTGCTCGCGCGCGACGGCGACGTCTACATCGTCGTGCGCTCAGCGTCGGTGGCGCGGGCGCGCGCCCTGTTTGACTCCGAACGCGTGGTGATCGTCGCCGGGGACCTCGAGCTGCCGATGCTGGGAGTCGAGGAATCGTTCCTCACAGCCGCCCGGGGCACGATCGAGCGCGGCTTTCATCTCGCCGCGCTCTACGACATGCGCGCTGGCGCGGCCGAGACGCAGCGCGCGAGCGTGCTCGGGACGCGCAACATGCTCGATCTCGCCGCCGCGCTGGAGCTGCGCTGCCTGAACCACGTCTCGTCGGTTGCCGTCGCGGGCCGCCACCGCGGCACCTTCACGGAGGCGGACTTCGACCTCTCGCAGACGCTGCCGTCGCCCTACCATGCGGCCAAGTTCGAGGCCGAGCGGCTCGTGCGCGACCAGACCGCCGTGCCCTGGCGCATCTACCGACCGTCGATCGTCGTCGGGCATTCGCAGACCGGCGAGATGGACAAGATCGACGGGCCCTACTACTTCTTCAAGGCGATCGCCCGTACGCGCCACCTGATCCCCGAATGGGTGCCGCTGGTCGGTCCGGAGCTCGGCCACACGAACATCGTCCCTGTCGACTTCGTCGCCGACGCGATCGATCACATCGCGCACCTGCCCGCCCTCGACGGGCGCACCTTCCATCTGAGCAGCCCGCGCTCCCAGCGCAGCGGCGAGGTCATCAACGCCTTCGCCCGCGCGGCGCACGCGCCGACGCTCGCTCTGCGAATCGACCACCGCATCCTCGCCGGGCTGCCGGCCGGGAGCCTGTCGACCGCGATGGCGCTGCCGGCCGTGCGACAGGCGGTCAGCGCGCTGCTCGCCGACCTCGGCATCCCCAGCGAGCTGGCGGGAAATCTGACCTTCGACTGCCGCTTCGACACGACGCAGGCGCAGGCGGCACTCGCCGGGAGCGGGATCGCCGTCCCACCGCTGGAGGACTATGCCGCCCGCCTGTGGGACTTCTGGGAGCGGACGCTCGACCCCGAGCTGGACCGCGCGGGTACGCTGGCCGCAGCCGTGGCCGGCCGGCACGTCCTGATCACCGGCGCCTCCTCGGGCATCGGGCAGGCGGCAGCACACGCCCTGGCCGCGGCCGGCGCGATCCCGATCCTCGTCGCGCGCAGCGCCGAGCGGCTGGAGCAGACGCGCGCCGAGATCGAGGCCGCCGGCGGGCAGGCGCACGTGTTCACGGCCGACCTCTCCGATCGGGAGTCGATCGAATCGCTCGTGGAGCGGGTGCTCGCCGAGCATCCGGTCGACGTGCTCGTCAACAACGCCGGCCGCTCGATCCGCCGCTCGGCGATGCTCGCCGAGCACCGCTTCCACGACTACGAGCGCACGATGGCGCTGAACTACTTCGGCGCCGCCCGCCTCAGCATGGCGCTGATGGCGCACATGCGCGAACGCGGCGGCGGTCACATCGTCAACGTCTCGACGATCGGCGTCCAGGTCAACCCGCCGCGCTTCTCCGCCTACGTGGCCTCGAAGGCCGCGCTCGACGCCTTCACCCGCGTCGTCTCGAGCGAGGTGATCGGCGACGGCATCACCTTCACGACGATCCACATGCCGCTCGTGCGCACGCCGATGATCGCTCCCACCCGGCTCTACCGGGACTTTCCGGCGATCAGCCCCGAGGAGGCGGCGGAGATGATCTGCGAGGCGATCCGTTCGAAGCCCAAGGAGATCGGTACGCGCCTGGGCACCGTCGGGGAGGTCGCCTACGCGCTCGCCCCCAAGCTCGTGGACCAGTTGCTGCACGCCGCCTTCAAGCTCTTCCCCGATTCGCCACCCGCGCAGGATGAGGAGCAGCCCGAGCACCCCGCGTCCGACCGCCAGCTCGCGCTCGCGAGCCTGCTGCGCGGCGTGCACTGGTAGAGCGCGCGGGCGCGCTCCACCACGCGGGGCGCGGGCCGCCGTCTTGGCATGATGGCGGCAATGGCGAGCAGCCCGGCGATCGAGGTGCGCGACCTGCGCAAGACCTACGGCGAGCTGGAGGCGGTTCGCGGCATCGATTTCAAAGTCGCGCGTGGCGAGATCTACGGCCTGCTCGGGCCCAACGGGGCCGGCAAGACGAGCACGGTCGAGATCCTCGAGGGCTACCGGGCGCGCAGCTCCGGCTCGGTCAGCGTGCTCGGCTACGACCCGCAGGAGCGCTCGCCGCAGCTGCGCCAGCGCGTTGGCATCGTGCTCCAGAGCAGCGGCATCTACAACCAGGTCCGCGTGGGCGAGGTGCTCGCCCACTTCGCCGGCTTCTACCCCCATCCGCGCGACGTCGCCGAGGTGATCGAGCTGGTCGGCCTGAGCGAGAAACGCGACGAGCGCGCGCGCAAGCTGTCGGGCGGGCAGCGCCGGCGGCTGGACCTCGCGCTCGCGCTGATCGGCGACCCCGAGCTGATCTTCCTCGACGAGCCGACGACCGGCTTCGACCCGGCCGCGCGCCGCAGCGCCTGGCAGACGATCCGCTCGCTCAAGGATCTCGGCAAGACGGTCCTCCTGACGACGCACTACCTCGACGAGGCCCAGGAGCTCGCCGACCGCGTGGCGATCATCAAGGGCGGCCAGATCCTCGCCGAGGGCTCGCCCGAGCAGCTCGGGGTCGGCGGCGGCTCGCGCTACCGCGTCGCCCACCTCGTGCAGGGCGAGCTGGTCGTCCATCAGACCGACGACCCGACGGCGCTGCTGCACGAGCTGACGAGCGCCGCACTGGCGAAGGATGAGCGGCTCGAGGGACTTTCGGTCACACGCCCGAGCCTCGAGGAGATCTACCTCGAGCTGACCGCCGATGCCTGACGGGCTCACCCTGCTCTGGCGCCAGTATCGCTTCGAGCGCCACCTGTTCTGGCGCAACCCGAGCGCCGCGTTCTTCAACTTCCTGCTTCCCCTGATCTTCCTCGCGCTGTTCGGCGCGATCGTCAGCGGCAACCGCCACGAGCTGCGCATCATCGTGCCGGGCATCGCCGGCATGAGCGTGATGTCGACGACGTTCACCGCGCTGGCCTACAACCTGACCTTCCTGCGCGAGCAGGGCGTGCTGAAGCGGATGCGCGGCACCCCGCTGCCGAGCGGCACCTACCTTGGCGGTCTGGCGCTCAACGCCGTCACCAACACGGCGATCCAGATCGCGATCGTCGTGCTCGCCGGGCGGATCTTCTTCGGCCTCGGCTGGCCGCCCGACGGGGTGCAGCTGGTCGTCTTCGTGGCGCTGGGCGTGCTCTGCTTCGCCTCGCTCGGGGTCGCCCTCTCGCACGCGATCCCCAACTTCGAGTCCGCCCCCGCGATCGTCAACGCCGTGTTCGTGCCGGTGATCCTGATCTCAGGCGTCTTCTTCGACGTCAAGCACGTGCCGAGCTTCCTGCGCGACATCTCCCAGGCGCTCCCACTCGACCACCTGATCATCGGCATCTCCGGCGGCCTGGTGGCCCACCACGGCAGTCTCTCCGCACACCTCAGCGACCTCGGCGTGCTCGGGATCTGGACGCTCCTCGGCATCATCCTCGCGGTCCGCGGCTTCTCCTGGGAGGCCCACCGCGACTGAGGCGCGCAGGCGCCCCGGCAGGCCAGGCCCCGCAACCGAGCCGCCAAGCTTGTGCGCCGCAGGCGCACAAGCTTCTGTTAGACGACGATCCGCAGCGCCAGATCGTGCGAGCAGCCGCATTCGAGCAGGCGGCGCACCTGCGCCGGTTGCACGCACTCACCTTCAACGCGCGTCGCGGCGAGCATCAGCGCCTGGGTCGTGTCGAATCCGAGCTCGACGAAGGCCTGCGCCCTCGCTTGCTCATTCGTCGTCGCGGTCGGGGCAGCTGGCATCGCATCCACCTCTCGTCGGAAACAACACGCGCAAGATCAGAGCAGCGCGACCGGACGGATAGGGTTCGCCACGACGATGAGCACGCGCGAATCACCCGAGCAGGTCCGCTGGGACCTCTCTGACCTGGTCGCACTCCCCGGCGAGAGCACGGTGCCGGCGCTGCTCGACGACGCGCAGGCGCGGGCCGGCGCATTCGCGACGCGCTACCGGGGCGCCCTGGCGAGCATCGACGGCGCGGGCCTGGTCGAGGCGATGAGCGCGCTGGCGGAGATCTACGACCTGGTCGGCCGCGCCGACTCCTTCGCATCGCTTGACTTCGCGACCGACACCACCGACCCCGCGCGCGGAGCGCTCGTGGCGTTGGTGCAGGAGCGCGCAACCGCGCTCGCGACGACGCTGCTCTTCTTCGAGCTCGAATGGGCTGCGCTTGACGACGAGCGCGTCGAGGCGCTGCTCGGCCACGACGGCCTGGACTTCTGCCGCCACCATCTGCGCACCGCGCGTCGCTACCGGCCGCACCTGCTGAGCGAGCCCGAGGAGCTGATCCTGACCGAGAAGTCGCTCAGCGGCGCCGGTGCCTGGACGAGGCTGTTCGGCGAGCTGACCGCCGCGATCGAGGTGACGCTCGAGGACACGGTGACACTCGACGTCGCCCTCTCGCGGCTCAGCTCGCCCTCTCGTGAGGTCCGCCGCGAGAGCGCCGCGGCCGTCACGCGCGCTCTGCAGCCCGGCCTGCGCACCCGCGCCTTCATCTTCAACACGCTGCTCGTCGACAAGGGGACCGACGACCGGCTGCGCCACTACGAGCACTGGCTGGCGGCCCGCAACCTCGCCAACGAGGCCAGCGACGAGTCGGTGCAGGCGCTGGTCTCCGCGGTCACCGGGCGCTACGAGCTGGCACGGCGCTGGTACCGCCTGAAGGCGTCGCTGCTGGGCATCGAGCGGCTCGCCGACTATGACCGGATGGCGCCGCTGGCCGACGACGACGTGCAGGTCGACTGGAGCTCCGCGCGCGAGCTCGTGCTCGACGCCTACGCCTCGTTCTCGCCCACGCTCGGCGAGCTGGTCGAGCGCTTCTTCGCCGAGCGCTGGATCGACGCTCCGCCCCTCCACGGCAAGCAGGGCGGCGCCTTCTGCGCCTACACGGTGCCGTCCGTGCATCCCTATGTCCTGCTCAACTTCACCGGCCGCCGGCGCGACGTGCTGACCCTCGCCCACGAGCTCGGCCACGGCGTGCACGCCGCGCTGGCCCAGCCGCAGGGGATCTTCCAGCAGGGAACCCCGCTGACGCTGGCCGAGACGGCCTCGGTGTTCGGCGAGGCGCTGACCTTCGGCCGCCTGCTCGAGGCCTCGCCGACGCCGGCGGCGCGCCTGGCGCTGCTGGCCGAGGACATCGAGGGCGCGATCGCCACGGTCTTCCGTCAGGTCACGATGAACCAATTCGAGCGGCTCGTTCACACCGAGCGGCGCGAGCGCGGCGAGCTGTCGGTGGAGCGCTTCGGCGAACTGTGGGCGCAGACCCAGGAGGAGTTCCTCGCCGACAGCGTCGAGGTCACCGACGACTACCGCTCATGGTGGTCCTACATCCCCCACTTCATCCACACCCCGGGGTACGTGTACGCCTACGCCTACGGCCAGCTGCTCGCGCTCTCGGTCTACGAACGCCGGCTCGCCGAGGGCCCCGCGTTCGAAAAGCGCTACCTCGAGCTGCTCTCAAGCGGCGGTTCGCGCAGCCCGGAGGAGCTCGGCGCGATCGTCGGCGTCGACCTGAGCGACCCGGGCTTCTGGGATCGCGGGCTCGATCTCGTGGAGCGCCGGCTGGACGCCGCCGAGGAGGCCGCGCGCGCGCTGTAGCCGGCCCGCTGGTTTAGGCGAGATTTAGAGAGGGGTATCATTCGCCACGCAATGGGACGTGGGAGAGGCCTCATCACCGCCGCGATCGCGGCCTGCGCGCTGAGCCTCGCGGTCTGCGCCGCCGGGGCGCTCGCGGCGGCGCCCGTCGTCAAAGGGACCTCCGGGCCGCTCAGCGCGACGCTCACCCCGAGCACGCACACGCCGAAGGTCAACGCGAAGTGGCCGATCGTCGTCACCGCGACGCTGAAGGGCAAGCCGGCGCGCGCGACCGCGCTCTACCAGTTCCTCTTCGGCGGCTTGGTCGTATCCACGCAGTACGTGAAGAACAACAAGCACTTCAGCTTCACGGGCCACTTCAGCGACAGCCTCGTGTTCCCGCCCGCCTCGGTGGGCGAGCCGCTCACGCTGAGCGTGGTGATCAGCTCGGCGGGCCACACGGTGAAGCTCGACTGGTCGATCAAGTCTCACACCTGAGCGAGGGGTCGGGGGCCGATACCGCGCCGGCGCCGGCCGAGCGGCGATCGGCCGGCGCCGATGTTCGCGTCGAGCACGCCGGGCGCCGCTACGGCTCGGTCGACGCGCTGCGCGACGCGAACCTGCACGTGGCCCCCGGGGAGTTCCTGGCCGTCACCGGTCGCTCGGGTTCGGGCAAGAGCACGCTGCTGAACCTGATCGGCGGGCTTGAGGAGCCGACCAGCGGCAGGATCCTGATCGACGGCCGGGAGATCTGGCGCGAGCCGCGCGCGCCGCGCCACCGTCGCGAGCTCGTCGGCTTCGTCTTCCAGCAGCACCACCTGCTCGTCAACCTGACGGCCCAGGCGAACGTCGAGGTCGCGCTGATCGGCGCGGGGATGCGCCGGCGCGAGCGCCAGGAGCGCGCGCGCGGCCTGCTCGAGGAGGTCGGCCTCGCCGACCGCGCCGCCCACGAGCCGGCCGAGCTCTCCGGTGGCGAACGTCAGCGTGTCGCGATCGCCAGGGCGCTGGCGAACGAACCCCGCCTGCTGCTCGCGGACGAGCCGACCGGCGCGGTCGATTCGGTCACCTCGCAGCGCGTGCTGGACCTGCTCGCCGAGATCCGCGAACGCCGCGGCATGACCGTCATCGTCGTCAGCTACGACCCCCAGGTCGGGGCACGCGCCGACCGCATGGTGACCGTGACCGACGGCGTGCTCACGCAGCCCGAGACAGGCCTTTCAGCGGCGCCATCCGCGTGACGCGCCAGGCCGGGTAGAGCCCGCCGAGGACGCCGATCGAAACGCCGACCAGCAGTCCGCGACCGAGCCCCCACGCCGTGATCTGCGGCGACACGTAGGCGCCGGCGCCGATCAGCTTGATCAGCAGCAGGCTGCCGAGCACGCCGAAGACCAGGCCTATCGCGGCACCGAGCAGGCTCACCCCGATGCCCTCGCCGATCACCAGCGCAGCCACCCGCGGCGCGCTCCAGCCGACGGTGCTGAGCAGCGCGAGCTCCCCCTGTCGCTCCAGCACGGACATCGCCATCGTGTTGGTGACGCTGATCGCGCCGAGAACCAGGGCGATGATGATGATCACGAGCGTGGCGCTGTGGATCAGCGCGCCGTTGGCGCCGGCGCGCGCGGCCTCGCCTGGGTCGGCGATCACCTGCGTTCCCTGGAACTCCCGCTCGATCGATCGCGTCGCGGCAGCCGTGCTCGCGCCCGGCGCCAGCTGGACGGGGATCGTCGTCGCCTCGCCCTGCAGCCCGCTGAGCGCCTGCGCCGCCGCGAGCGGCAGGACAGCCCCCTCGTCCTCGTAGGGGACGCCCGAGTGATAGACGCCGGACACCGTGAAGCTGCGGCCGTCGACGCGCAGCGTGGCCCCCGGCCGCAGGTGCAGGCTCGCGGCGAGACCGTCGCCGACCGCGATCCGCCCGGCCGACGGCTGGCCGCCGCTTGAGAACACCAGGCGCCGGACGAAGAAGCCGTGCAACTGCGCGCCGAACACGAACGCGGAGGGGCTGGCCCCCACCTTGCCCACGATCAGCACCAGCGGCGTCGCGTTCGCGACGTCGGGGTTGCGATCGAGCCGTGCGACGAGCGTCGTCGGCAGCACCGACACGGTCGGGTCCGACACGCCCGCCTGGAAGATGCCCAGATCGGAGTCACCGAGGTGGATGAAGCCGGCGGCGGTCTGCGTCAGCCCATCGCTCACCGACAGCAGCGCGACGATCGTCGCGACGCCGAGCCCGACCCCCAGTGCCGTCAGCAGCGTGCGCCCGATGCGGCGCAGCAGGTTGTTGACGATCAACTCCGGCATCGCAGCGCTCACACTAGCGCCGGCCGCCGTCGGGGCGGTGGTCGCGACGTTGCAAGCTCGGGCGGGCGGCTCGCCCGGCGGGCGGGTGCTCTAACCTCGCTCGCAGAGCGGCCGTCTCCCTCGCCGCTCCGATCGCGCCCGGCACGGTGTTACGGGTGGAGCAACGCAGGAGGCACGAGCATGACCACGACGAGCATCCGACGACTGGCACGCCGCTTCGGCTGCGTGTTCGCAGCGGCAACCTGCGTGTGCGCGATCGCCGCCGCGGCCGCCTGCGCGCAGGAGCCGCTCGGCTGGAGCGGCGCGGTGCAGTCGGACTCCTCGGCCGGCTCGAAGGGCATCACGGCGGTCAGCTGCCCGTCGGTCTCGCTGTGCGTCGCAGTCGACAGCAACGGCAACGTGCTCTACAGCACCTCGCCGGCGAGCGGGAGTTGGAGCACGCCTGTGCTGATGGACTCCGGCCATGCATTCACCGGGATCTCATGCCCCTCTTCGACGCTCTGCTTCGCCACCGACAACCACGGCGAGGTCTACTCGAGCACAGCGCCGGCGACCAGCGCGGCATGGACGCCGGAGGCGATCAACGACGGGACAAACCAGCTGAATGGGATCGCCTGCCCGTCGACGACGCTCTGCGTCGCCGTCGACAACGTCGGCGACGTGGTGACGTCGACCACGCCGGGAACCGCGGGCAGCCCCTCGTGGACGAAGACGCCCGTCGACGTCAGCCCGACGGTTCACCCGATCACCGCCATCTCCTGCCCAACCACGTCGCTGTGCGTCGCGACCGACAACGACGGTAACGCGCTGGTCCCCTCGACGCCGACGAGCTCGAGTTGGCCGCCGATACAGCTGACGGGCGACGTTGCGCTGCTCGCGCTGTCCTGCAACAGCTCGGCGGCGTGCGTGCTGGCCGCCAGCGACGGCACCGTGTACACCACGGCGAACATCACCGGCTCGCCGGTGACCTGGTCGTGGACCGACATCGACCACGCCCTCTCGCTGACGGCGGTTTCGTGCACGGACGCCGGCGCCTGCGTCGTGGGCGACGCCATGGGGACGGTGCTCGAGAGCGACGACGCGGAGAGCGGCACGCCCGCCTGGAACACCGCGGCGATCGACTCGGGCCACGCGCTCGACGGCATCTCCTGCCTCTCGGCGGGCCTGTGCGTCGCCGCCGACGACCGCGGTTACACGGTGTCGGCGACGCTGGCGGCGCCCGTCGTCGCCACCGGCGCGGTCACGGCCTCCTCGCAGACCACCGCAACGCTCGCCGCGACCGTCAACCCCAATGACGCGACGCTCGCCGACTGCCACTTCGACTTCGGCACGACGGCCGCGTACGGCTCGAGCGTGCCGTGCACGGTGGTGCCCGATGCCACCGGCGGAGCCCAGTCGGTGAGCGCGCAGCTGAGCGGCCTGGCAGCTTCGACGACCTACCACTTCCGGATCGTGGCCTCCAGCGGGGTCGCGACCTCCGACGGCGCCGACGCGACATTCGCCACGCCCGCTCCGATCAAGGCGAGCCCGTCGATCAGCGGCATCCCGGCGGTCGGCAGCACGTTGACCTGCAAGTCGAACGTCACGACCACGACGGCTGAGACGGTTGGCTACCAGTGGACGCGCGACACCGTCGCGATCCCCGGGGCGACCTCGACGACCTACGTGATCGTCGCCGCCGATCAGACGCACCACATCGGCTGCACGGTGACGGTCGCTGGTGACGGCGGGACCACCACAGCGATCAGCGGCTTCGACGGCGTGCCGGCGCAGAGCGGCGCGAAGATCAGCGAGAGCTTCGTCGGCACCGACAGGCCGGCAGCCACCGCGGTCAGTGCCCCTGTCACCTGCTCGTCCGAGGCCGTCGGCGGTTGCACGATCACGCTGTCGCTGGTCGGGATCAAGACCGCGCATCACCAGAGCGTGAAGGTGGCCGTCGGTCGCCTCACGGCGAAGCTCGCCACCGGCGCGACCAGGACGCTCACGCTGTCGCTGAACGCGACCGGGCGGGCGCTGCTGAAGAAGCAGCACACGCTGGCCGCCACGCTGACCGTCAGCGGCACGGTGATCGGCACGCTGAAGGCGACGCTGCAGACGGACCGGCTCACGTTCACGCAGAAGGGCAGGCGCGTTGCGACGCATCAAGCTCGCTAGCGCGCTCGCACTCAGCCTCGCGCTGTGCGGCGGACTGCTGAGCGGCGCGGCCGCCCGCGCGCAGCCCGCGCCGGCGCTGGTCGCCCCGACGCCCTACATGGGCTGGGACACCTACTTCGCGATCTCGGGCGGCTTCAACGAGTCATCGATCCTGCAGCAGGCCGCGCTGCTGCGGTCGAGCGGCCTGGAGGCCGACGGCTACCGCCTGATCTGGCTCGACGCCGGCTGGTGGCAGGGTCAGCGCAACGCGCAGGGCAACATCGCCCCCAGCCCCACGCAGTGGCCGCACGGAATCGCCTGGCTGGCGAGCACGCTGCACGCCAACGGCTTTAAGCTCGGCGTCTACACCGACGGCGGCCCGACCGGCTGCGGCACTCCGGCCGGGTCCTACGGGCACTACCAGCAGGACATCAACACGCTCGCCTCCTGGGGCGTGGACGCGCTCAAGGTCGACTGGTGCGGCGGCAGCGCAAACTCGCTCGATCCGGCCACGCAGTACACGCAGATCCACGAGGCGATCGTGAACAACTCGAGCCACCGCCCGATGATCCTCAACGTCTGCAACTTCCTGCAGCCGGGGCAGAAGTCGGCGCCCGCGACCCCGCCCTTCACCCAGTCCGCCTTCGACTCCTATTCCTTCGGCGAGACGATCGCCACGAGTTGGCGTACCGACACCGACGTCGGCGCGCCCGGCAACGTGCCCTTCAGCGCCGTCCTGCGGAACATGGACGCCGACGCGACGTCGCCGCTCGCGGCCGGGCCGGGCCACTGGAACGACCCCGACTACCTGGGACCCGACCAGGGCATGACCGCCGCGCAGTTCCAGACCCAGTTCAGCATGTGGG
>JBEKNK010000052.1:0-19140 GCA_049522915.1 Solirubrobacteraceae bacterium
CAAATCGTCAACGAAATCGCCGCCACCCGAATCACCGAACGCGGCGAAACCCGCGCCGACGACAAAACCTCAGAAGCCGCCATGGAAGACCGCAAAAAAGCCGGATACTTCTAAAGATGACGCAAGCTCCCCTGCGGACCGGGCGGCCAAAGACGCGGCCCGCGAGCAACGTCCTCTGGCACGACGGAATCGTCGATCGCGACGCTCGCTGGCGCCGCCTCGCCCAGCGCGGCGCGACGATCTGGTTCACGGGCCTCTCGGGCTCGGGCAAGTCGACGGTCGCGTCGGTGGTCGAGGAGCAGCTCGTCGAGCTCGGTCGCTGGGCCTATCGCCTCGACGGCGACAACCTGCGCCACGGCGTCTGCAGCGACCTGGGCTTCAGCCGCGATGATCGCAGCGAGAACGCGCGGCGCGTGGCCGAAGTGGCGCTGCTGTTCGCCGACTCCGGCTCCGTGGCGCTGGTCTGCCTTGTCTCCCCCTACGCCGCGGACCGCAACCACGCCCGCGAACTGCACGAGCAGGCGGGGCTGGACTTCATCGAGGTGTTCGTCAACACCAGCCTCGAGGAGTGTGCGCGGCGCGACGTCAAGGGCCTCTACGCGAAGGCCCGCGACGGCGCGCTCGCCAACCTCACCGGTGTCGGCGCCCCCTACGAGCCGCCGGGCGCCCCCGACGTCGAATTGACCGAGCGCTTCGACGTCGCAGCCGCGGCAGCGCTCGTGCTCGCAGCGGTCCCAGCCGTCGGCTCCTGAAGCGGACGGCCGCCCGCAGCGCGGACGGGCACTGGACTGGACGCCCCGCACGACGGCACTTTCGGCGCAGGCGATGTGCGACGGCGCAGCGCGGCGCCGCGGTGCTCAGTGCTGCTTGGCCCGGCGGAGCCGCGAACGCTCCTCGTGCATGTCCACCACGCGCTCGATCAGCTTCAGCAGCTGGGGGACGCCCGTGGCCTTCGCCTGGCCGTAGTGGAACGCCTCGCGCCAGTCCGCGACACGCGCGCCCTCGGACACCATCACATTGAAAAAGGCGCGCGGCATCTCGACCGTCACACGCGCGTCGGTCGCGATCTCCTTGGTGACCTTGCGCGCCGGGAGCTCGACGCGGAACTGCTGAACGTCGCCGCGGCCGCGCAAAACGACCGCGAAGACGAGCTTCAGCGGCGCCAGCGCGGGCACCTCTTCAGCGATTGAAGCCAGCGCTGTCGCGATCTGCTCCTTGGCGTCTGTCGTCGCGCTCACCCCTCAAGTTTACGCAGCGCGTGCCAGGCGATGGCGTGGACCGGGAGGCGGCGGCCGGTCGAGCGGGCAGGCGGCCGGGCCGCATCGAGCCCTGCTAAAGGGCGATGATCGCGTCGATCTCGACCGCCGCGCCGCGCGGCAGCGCGGCCACGCCGACGGTCGCGCGCGCCGGAGGGTCGGTCGCGAAGAACTCCTCGCAGACCTGGTTGACCTCGGCGAACCCTGCGAGGTCAACCATGTAGATCGTGATCCGCAGCGCCCGCTCAAGTGTCGTGCCGCCCGCGCGGGCGACGGCCTGCAGGTTCGCCAGGCAGCGACGGGCCTGTTCCGCCACGCCGCCGGAGACCAGGTCGCCGCTGGAGGGGTCAAGCGGGATCTGGCCGGAGCAGAAGAGCAACTCGCCAAGGCGCACGGCGTGGCTGTAGGGGCCGATCGCGGCCGGCGCGTCGCCGGCGTAAATTGTCTCGCGAACGGCACTCATCGGCCGACACGATAGCGCCGCCGCAACGCCGCGCGGAGCCGCCCGTAGGACGGCCGCCGCGCGCCGCGCACCGACGGCGCGAACCGCAGCCGTCCTCCGGGGCCCGCGCCGCCGGCCGACGGCGATCTTGCAGCCAGCCAAGGGCGATCTTGTAAGGTCAAACCGATGCGCCGCAAGAGCACTCTGCTCGCGCTCCTCAACGCGGCCGCTGCCGTCGCGCTGGTCGCGTTCCCATCAGGCGCCTCTGCCGCGACCAGCTCGATCGCGTTCACGACCTGCGCCGACGCGCCCACCTTCGGCTGTGGGCACCTGACGGTGCCGCTCGATCCGACCGGCGCGATCCCCGGCACGGTGACCCTGGCGATCCGCCGTCAGCTTGCGGCGACGGGTGCCGCGACGACGGCCGTCGTCGCACTCGCCGGCGGACCTGGCCAGTCTGCCATCCCGTTCGCCGAGGACGACGCCCAGATCGTGGCCCCGGCGCTGACGACCGACGACCTGATCGTCTTCGACCAGCGCGGCACCGGCTATTCGGGGCCGTTGAAGTGCGCGGCGCTGGACTCCCTGACGCAACCCGCCAGCGTGGTGATCCCCGCCTGCGCGATGGAGGTCGGAGCGACCCGCGGGCTGTACACGACAGACGACACGGTCGCCGACATCGAGGCGATCCGCAAGGCGCTCGGCTATACGAAGCTGATCCTCTACGGGACCTCCTACGGCACGAAGGTCGCACTGCGGTACGCGGCCGAGTATCCCGGCAACGTGGCCGGGCTGATCCTCGATTCGACGGTGCCGCCGAACGGGCCCGACGTCTTCGACCAGTCCAGCTACCAGGCCGTCCCGCGCATCCTCGATCAACTCTGCGCCGCGCACGCCTGCCCGGGGATCGCGCACCCCACCGTCGACCTGCGGGAGGTGCTGGCCCGGCTCCGCAGCGGCTCGGTCATCGGCACCTACTACGGCAGCAGAGGCAGGGGCAATCGCCTGCCGATCACGGCCGACGACATCGCATCGATCCTGCTCGCGGGGGACGAGGACCCGGCGCTGCGCGCCGACTTCCCAGCGGCGATCGCGACCGCCGCCGGCGGCCGCTACGGGCTGCTCGCGATCCTCGTCGCCCACGCTGTCTACGGCGCGATCCCCAACAGCACCGTCGACAACCCGCTGTACTTCGACACCGAGTGCGAGGAGCTGCCGTTCCCGTGGGTCCGCACGGACACCGGCGCGCAACGGGCAGCCGAAGCGCTCGCCGCCGCGAAGGCCATGCCGGCGGGCACGTTCGGCCCCTTCAGCGCGCTCACCGCATACCAGGAGAGCACGGCGCCCGATTGCGCCTACTGGCCGAACGCGAGCGCCGCACCGGAGACCGAGATCACCTCGCTTCCCAACGTGCCCACCCTGATCATCAGCGGCGCAGACGATCTGCGCACGCCGACCTCCAACGCCGAGGAGGTCGCCGCGATGATCCCGGACGCGACCGTCGTCGTGGTCCCCCAGGTCGGCCACTCGGTGCTGACGACCGAGTTCGGCTCATGCGCCAAGGATGCGGTCGACGCGTTCCTCGACGGCACCGCGATCGACACGCTGTGCGCGCCGCGGGCGATGCCCGCATATCTCGATCCAGCCCCGCCTGCGCCCTCCTCGGTCGGCTCACTGCGCTCGATCGCCGGCAGCGGCGGGCTGCCGGGACGTACGGCGCGCGCGTTCGAGCTGAGCCTCGCGTGGAGCTCGCGAGAGCTCTCTGAAAGCCTCTTCGAGACGCTGATCGGAAGCTATAACCCCTCCTATGACAGCGGCCTCGGCGGGCTGCATGGAGGCTTCGCGAAGGTGAGCACGAACCCGACGACGGAGAACCCAACGGTCAGCTTCCACGACTTCTCCTACGTCCCCGGCGTTCGCATCACGGGCTCGATCAGCAACGGCGTGGGAACGCTGCGGGTCAGCGGCGCGGACGCGGCCGGCGGCACGCTCGTCGCCACCACGCGCAACGACTTCGCCGGCAGGCTCGGCGGTGCGAAGGTCCACTTCGAGATCTCCGGCGCCAAGCTCACGGCGCTGACGGCGTCGGCCGCGGGCTGAGGACCTCGGCGCGGTGCCCAACGCGCTGGCACACGAGACCTCGCCCTATCTGCGCGCCCACGCGAACAACCCGGTCGACTGGTTGCCGTGGGGCGAGGAGGCTCTCGCGAGGGCACGGGCATTGGACCGTCCGCTGCTGGTTTCGATCGGCTACGCCGCCTGCCACTGGTGCCACGTGATGGAACGCGAGTCCTTCGAGGACGAGGCCACCGCGGCGCTGCTGAACGAGCACTTCGTCGCCGTCAAGGTCGACCGCGAGGAGCGCCCGGACATCGACGGCATCTACATGGAGGCCGTGCAGACGATGACCGGTCACGGCGGCTGGCCGCTGAACGTGTTCCTCACCCCGGCGCAGGAGCCGTTCTTCGGCGGAACCTACTGGCCGCCCACCCCACGGCCCGGCATGGCGAGCTTCACGCAGGTGCTCGAGGCGGTTGCCGAGCTCTGGCGCGAGCGCCGCGAAGAGGCGCTCAGCATTGGATCGCGGCTGACGTCACGGCTCGGAGGCGCGGCAGCGCTTGACCCCTCCGCCGCGCCGGTCGACGGTTCGGCGATCGAGGTCGCCGTCGACGGCCTGCGCCGGACCTACGATCGCCGCAACGGCGGCTTCGGGGGCGCCCCCAAGTTCCCGCCGCACTGCGTGCTCGAGCTGCTGTTGGCGCTCGGGGAGCGCGAGATGTCGACGCCAACGCTGCGCGCGATGGCGCTCGGCGGCATCTGCGACCAGGTCGGCGGCGGGTTCGCGCGCTACGCCGTGGACGCCGGCTGGACCGTCCCGCATTTCGAGAAGATGCTCTACGACAACGCGCTGCTCGCGCGCGCGTATCTGCGCGCGAGCCAGGGCGGCGGTGACCCTCTGTTCGAGCGGACCGCTCGCGAGACGCTCGACTTCGCGCTGCGGGAGCTGCGTGCGCCCGAGGGCGGCTTCTACTCCTCGCTGGATGCGGATTCCGAGGGCGTCGAGGGCCGTTTCTACGTCTGGACGCTCGACGAGCTGAGGGCCGAGCTCGGCGAGCTTGCACCCGCCGCGATCGCCTACTTCGGCGCGAGCGCCGAGGGCAACTTCGAGGGCACCAACGTGCTTGTGGCGCACGGCGAGGAGCCGGCGGAGCGCGAGGCGATCCGCGCGCGTCTGCTCGCAGCACGAGCGCGGCGCGTTCGCCCGGCGCTCGACGACAAGCGCCTCTGCGCGTGGAACGCGCTGATGATCGCCGCCCTCGCCGATGCCGGAGCCGTGCTGGGCGAGGATCGCTACCTGGATGCGGCGCGCGAGGCGGCGGAGTTCGTCTGGGAGCAGATGCGCGGCCGCGACGGTCGCCTGCTGCGCACCTACAACGACGGCGCCGCGCGTCTACCCGCCTATCTCGAGGATCACGCCTTCCTGCTCGAGGCGCTGCTGACGCTGTACGAGGCGAGCTTCGACGAGCGCTTCTTCGGCTGGGCACGCAAGCTCGCTGACGAGATCCTCGAACGCTTCGCCGATCCCGTGCGGGGCGGCTTCTTCGTGACCGCGATCGACGGCGAGCGGCTGATCACGCGCCGCAAGGATCTCGAGGACCACCCGATTCCCTCAGGCTCGTCGAGCGCCGCTCTCGGCCTGCTGCGGCTGGCCGCGCTGACGGGCGAGGCCGCCTACGAGCAGGCCGCGCTCGGCGCCGTGCGACTGGCCCTCGAGGTCGCGCCGCGCTTTCCGATCGCCTTTGGTCATCTTCTGTGCGCAATCGAGCTCCACAGCGCCGGAGTGCAGGAGGTCGCCCTCGTCGGGCCCGGTCGCGAAGGCCTGCTCGAGGTCCTGCGCGAGCGTCACCGACCCCATGTCGTGCTGGCGGCTGCGGTGCAGTCGGACGGCAGCGCGATCGAGCTGCTGGCGGGGCGCTC
Organism: Solirubrobacteraceae bacterium; assembly: GCA_049522915.1. Taxonomy (GTDB): domain Bacteria; phylum Actinomycetota; class Thermoleophilia; order Solirubrobacterales; family Solirubrobacteraceae; genus Palsa-513. Next base: position 5,677 of record JBEKNK010000052.1, read on the forward strand.
GGCCGTCGGCGGCCGCGCGACCGCCTACGTCTGCGAGCACTTCGCCTGCCGTTCGCCGGTCAGCGATCCAGACGGCCTGCGGGCCCTGCTGGACTGAGCGTCTCGAGGTCGGCAGCGCTGAGCACGATCTCGGCCGCCGCCACGTTCTCCTCCAGGTGATCGATCCGGGAGGTGCCGGGAATCGGCAGCATCGCGGGCGACACCGCCAGCAGCCAGGCGAGCGCGATCTGGCCGCTGGTGGCGCCGTGGGCGCGAGCGACCGTCTCGAGTGCTCCCTCGGCGACGGTCGCCTCGCCCGCGGCCAGCGGGAACCACGGGATGAAGGCGATCCTGCGCCGCTCGCATTCCTCGAGCACCCGCTGGCTGTGACGATCGAGTGCGCTGTAGCGATTCTGCACCGAGGCGATCTCGGTCATCGCGACCGCCCGTTCGAGCTCTTCCAGCGAGACGTTGGAGAGTCCGATGTGGCGGATCTTGCCGGCCCGCTTGGCTTCCACGAAGGCGCCGAGGGACTCCTCGAAGGGCACGTCGGGGTCGGGGCGGTGAAACTGGTAGAGGTCGATCTGATCGACGCGCAGGCGTCGCAGACTTCCTTCGAGCGCCTCCCGCAGGTGCTCTGGACGTCCGTCGGCATTCCACACGCCGGGGCCCGGGCGCACCAGACCGGCCTTGGTCGCCACGATGACACCGTCATATGGCGCCAGCGCCTGCGCGATCAGTTCCTCGCTGACGTTCGGCCCGTAGGAGTCGGCGGTGTCGATGAAGTTCACGCCCAGCTCGACGGCCCGGCGAAGCAGCGCGATCGCGCCGTCAGGGCCATCGGGCGGCTGCGTCGGCGGGCCCCAAATCCCGGGCCCGGTGATCCGCATCGCGCCGAAGCCGAGCCGATCGACCGCCAGATCGCCAAGTGTGATCGTTCCCGCGGCGCTCATAGGATCGGCAGGTAGCGGTCGAGTTCCCAGCGGGTGACCTGCATCCTGTACTCCTCCCATTCGAGGCGCTTGATTTCGACGTAGCGGTTGAAGGTGTGCTCCCCGAGCGTGCGCAGCGCGAGCTCGGAGTCCGCGGTCAGCTCGATCGCCGCGCCGAGCGTCTCCGGCAGCTGCTCGATGCCGAGCCGGCGGCGCTCCTCAGGTGAGAGGTGGTACAGGTTCTTGTCCATCGGCTCGGGCAGCTCGTAGCCCTTCTCGATGCCCTCCAGCCCGGCCTGCAGCAGCGCGGCGAAGGTCAGGTATGGGTTGCAAGCCGGATCGGGGCAGCGCAGCTCCATGCGGGTGGCGTGCTCGGAGCCGGGGTGATACAGCGGGACGCGCACGAGTGCCGAGCGGTTGCGCCGTGACCAGGCGACATAGACAGGCGCCTCATAGCCTGGCACGAGCCGCTTGTACGAGTTGACCCACTGGGCGAAGATCGAGCAGATCTCGCGGGCGTGGCGCAGCTGCCCGGCGATGAACGCCTTGCCGACGGGCGAGAGGAAGTAGTGATCGTCAGCGTCAAAGAAGGCGTTGCGGCCGTTCGCGAAGAGCGACTGGTGGGTGTGCATGCCGGAGCCGTTCTCGCCGAACATCGGCTTGGGCATGAAGGTCGCGTGCCAGCCGTATTTGAGCGCGACCTCCTTGACGGTGATGCGGTAGGTCATGCAGTCGTCGGCCATCTTCAATGCGTCGGCGTAGCGGATGTCGATCTCGTGCTGTGAGGGCCCGACCTCGTGGTGGCTGTACTCGACGTGGATTCCCAGCGCCTCGAGCGCGATCGACGTCTCCCGGCGCACATCGGAGCCGGCGTCGAGCGTCGTCAGGTCGAAGTAGCCCCCGCTGTCGAGGGGCTCGGTGCCGGAGCTGTCGCGGAAAAGGAAGTACTCGAGCTCGGGCCCAACGTTGAAGGTGTCGAAGCCCATCTCGTTGGCGCGCTTGATCGCGCGACGAAGGATGTGGCGCGGGTCGCCCTCGTAAGGCGTGCGCTCGGGCGTCAGCACGTCACAGAACATGCGGCCGACGCCCTGCTCCTCGGGGCGCCAGGGCAACACCGCGAAGGTCGAGGGATCCGGCATCGCGATCATGTCCGACTCCTCGATCGCGTTGAAGCCGGTGATCGAGGAGCCATCGAAGCCCATGCCGGCCTCGAGTGCTCCATCGAGCTCGGCGGCGTTGATCGAGAACGACTTGAGCTGGCCGATCACGTCGGTGAACCACAGCCTGATGAAGCGGATCTCGCGGTCGGCGACGATCGCCCTGACGTCCTGCGCTGTGATCGGCGAATCGGCCACCTGTGCGGGAACTATGCCGCGCCGAGCCAGTGGCGTGCCCAGCTCTTCAGCTCACGCAGCGCCGGGCCGAGCTCCTGGCCCTTCGGCGTGAGCGCGTACTGCACGCGCACCGGCGGCCCGGAGAAGACGGTGCGCTCGACGAGGGCGTAGGCCTCCAGCTCCTTGAGCCGGTCGGAGAGCATCCGGTCCGAGAGGTCCGGCACGGCCGCCGCGATCGTCGAGAAGCGCAGCGACCCTCCCTGCATGAGGATCTCGAGGATCGCGCCCGTCCAGCGCCGGCCGATCAACTCGACCGCCTGATGGAAGTACGGGCAGCAGGCCGGCTTCGCCTGCACGGCGGCGCTCACGCGGGCCTGCTGCGTGTGCGCTGACGCTGCTGTGCTCGTTCCGGGCGCCATCGCGTCGGCATCCTACGCCGCGCGCAGCGTCCTCGAGTCCTCGACGGATCCGTCGATCGGAACATCGCCGGCGACGTTCACCATCGCCGTGAACACCTCGAGCGATGCGAAAGCGATCGCCTCGATCAGCTGCTCGTCGTCCCAGCCCAGCTCGCGTGCCTCCTCGTGCAGGTGCATCGGCGGTCCGCCTTCACCGTCCAGCACAGCCTTCAGGTAGCGCATCAGGCCGGCCTGCTTGGGGTCACCGGAATCGAACTCGCGCGCCTTGGCGACCTCGTCGAGACCGAGGCCCGCCGAGCGGGCGGTACGACTATGCAGGGCGATCCCGGGCGCCGAGCCATACTGCTCCGCGACCGCGAGCGAGATCCGCTCGAGTGTCGCTCGCCCCAGGGTGCCGCGCTTGAGCTCCGCCCGGAAGCGGGCGTAGCCGCGCAGTGCGGCCGGCGAACCGGCCAACACGCCGAGGAAGTTCGGCAGCTGGCCACCCGTCGCGAGCGCCCCGCGAAGCACCGGCAGCGAGCCGTCGGGGGCGGTCAGGTCGTCGTGGATCTGGAACCTGCTCATCGTCGTCTTCATCGCATCACGACTTTCGTGCTCTCCATTGCTTTACCTTCTGCTTATTGCTTTACCTTCTGCTTACAACTTACGATTGGTAAGGATACCTGACCGGCGCGATTTCGCAAGTCCTGTTTCACCAATCGTTATCAACTGCGCCAGGCCTCCCGGTTCGGATCACTCGCCGGGACGGCCGCGCCCGCGATCCCGCTGGGCGTGCCCTGCCCGCATGCACCGCCGGGCAAACCGAATATCGGACCTTTCAACCCTCAACGCGCTGATCGCGCCACAGTTGCGCGAGTGGGAGACTGCGCGCCGGTGGTTGCGTGTACAGCCGCGGGCGTTCAGCGCCCGGCGACGGCAGCTACGAACTCGGCAACGTCGCGCGCCTGCTGACCACTGTAGATGGCGGCCGGCATGTCGCCGTTCCCGCGGGCGCGCCCGAGCTCAATCGCGTTGAGCACGAATGGGGCGTTGTTCACGACGGCCGAGTCGAGGTCAAGGTCGGGACCGACGTGGCCGACGGCCGCCGCCGCCGCGAGCGTGTGGCAGGTGGCGCACGAGTGGGCGAACAGCTCGCGCCCGGTCGCCTGGTCGGCGCTCAGCGTGATGCCGGCGGGTCCCTGGCGTCCCTTGTCCTGGCCGTTGGCCACGGCGACCGCGATCGGCACCGCGAGCCCGAAGGCGAGCACCACGATGAAGCCGAGCTGGCGCATCCGGTGCGCCAGCGTGCTCTCGGAATGCAGCTGTGCGCGCGCGCCCCTCGGGCCGCCGGTGAGCGCAACGAGGAACACGCCGCCCCCGACCAGGAGCCAGAACGCCAGCACGAAGTAGAGCACGCGCCGCAACATACCCGATGGGCCCGATCGCCCGCGCGAGGACTGGTGCTCAGCTCGATCGCCGACATAGAAAAGGCCCTGATCAACAGGGCCTTTTCCTTAGCTAGCCGATAAGCCGGATTCTGTCGTGAGCAGCCATCTATCTGAGCGGCCTACCTGGACCTCGGCGGGCAGCCTGCAAACGGTCCTGCTTGGCCTTGCATCGGGTGGGGTTTGTCTGGCCGCCGCGTCGCCGCGGCGCCGGTGCGCTCTTACCGCACCATTGCACCCTTACCGGCACGCAGCTCACGTGTGGCCGCGCGCTTAGGCGGTGTATTTCTGTGGCACTTTCCCGCGGGTTTCCCCGGGTCGTTGTGAGCGACCACCCTGCCCTGTGATGTCCGGACTTTCCTCGAGGGCGAACCCCCGCGGCTGCTTGGCTTGCGTGCCGACAGTAGCGCGTCGCGACGCCACGCGCCAGCGGCACAAGTCCGCGCACGAAACGCCGACTAGCTCTGGAGCGAGCGCAGCAAGCCTACGACCTTGCCGAGCACGCGAACCTCGCGGCTGCGGATCGGCTCCATGTCGTCGTTCTCGGGCTGAAGGCGCACGTGGTCGCTCTCGCGGTAGTACCGCTTGACGGTCGCATCCTCGCCAACCAGCGCGACGACGATGTCGCCGTCCTGCGCGGAGTCCTGGGGCCGCACGACCACGAGGTCACCTTCGAGGATCCCGACGTTCTTCATCGACTCCCCTCGCACGCGCAGCAGATAGGCGCCGTCCCCACCCCCGGCGGCAGCCGGCACGGATACGTACTCCTCGATGTTCTCCTCGGCGAGCATCGGCTGACCGGCGGCCACTGCGCCGAGCAGCGGCAGGCCCTCGGGCGCCACGACGCGGCGCACCTCGTGCACGGCGCGGTCGAGCATCTCGATCGCGCGCGGCTTCGACGGGTCGCGCTTGATCAGGCCGACCCGCTCGAGGTTCGCCAGGTGCTGGTGCACGGTCGATGACGACGCGAGCCCGACCGCCTTGCCGATGTCACGCACGGTCGGCGGATAGCCGTGTCGCGCGGAGTATCGCTTGATGAAGTCGAAGATCTCCTGCTGGCGCTTCGTCAGGTCCATTACGGCCTCCTTGGAGAGACAGCGCGCAAACCGAACACGTGTTCGTAGACTAGCGCCCGGCGGGGACGGAATCAAGCGCCTATACTCGCCCTCCTGCGCCTGTGGCGGAATTGGTAGACGCGCAAGGTTGAGGGCCTTGTGAGCGCTTAGCTCGTGGAGGTTCGAGTCCTCTCGGGCGCACTGGGAAGAGCCCCGCGACGCGGGGCTTTTCTAGGCCCGCAGCCGGCTGTGCTGACCACCTGCTGGCTGCAAATCAGAACGCCCTCGTGGCACCCGAATCGCGTCAGACTCGCGACCGCCATGGGTCCGAGTAGCGATACGCCACGGCTCGCCGATCGGCGACGCGGCAACGGCCGTACTCCGCAGTAGTGCAACGCAAGCACTCACGGCGGCGACCGGCCGCGCTGCTCAGCGGCGCTTGCGTCTCGGCAGCGGGCCCTCGGTCTTCCAGAGAGAACCCGGGCGGCCCGGCAGCAGCAGCACCAAAAGGAGTCCGACGACGGTGAGCAGCAGCCCGAACGCGAGTCCGACGCGCTCACCGTAGCCCTTGCGCTCGGTCATCCAGGCGCCGATCGCGGCCGAAAGCAGCCACGCGAACAGCAGATAGAGCCCCTTCACGCCGATCAGAGCAAGAATGGCCACTCCGGCTCAGGCTCCCAGGTACGCGCGCTGGACCTCCGGGTCCGTGCGCAGGTTGTCGGATTCGCCCTCGAGCACGACGCGACCCGTTTCGAGCACGTATCCGCGGCTGGAGACGTCCAGGGCGTAATTGGCGTTCTGCTCGACCAGCAGGATCGTCATCCCGTCGCGGTTGATCTCGGCGATCGTCTCGTAGATGCGCTGCACGAGAATCGGCGCTATGCCCATCGACGGCTCGTCGAGCAGCAGGATCTTGGGCTTGGCCATCAGCGCGCGGCCCATCGCGAGCATCTGCTGTTCGCCGCCGGACATCGTTCCGGCCTTCTGCCGCTCGCGCTCCTTCAGGCGCGGGAACAGCTCGAACACGCGCTCGAGGTCCTCCGCGACGCTCGTGTCCTTCCGTCGCCGGTAGGCACCCAGATCGAGGTTCTCGCGCACGGTCATGCGTGGGAAGCAATGGCGTCCCTCCGGGGAGAGCGCAATGCCACGGTCGACGATCTCGTGCGCCGGCACGCGGGTGACGTCCTCGCCGTCGATCACGACACTGCCGCTGCTCGCCGGCGTCAGCCCCGTGATCGCCCGCAGCGTCGTGGACTTGCCGGCCCCGTTGGAGCCGATCAGCGTGACGACCTCACCTTCGTCGACGGACAGTGACACGCCCTTGAGCGCCTCGATACCGCCGTAGTGGGCGTGGATCTCGTTGACCTCCAACAGTGCCATGACCGCTCAGGTCTGCTTTCCGAGGTAGGCCTCGATCACCTGCGCGTTCGCCCGCACGTCCGCCGGCGCGCCCTCCGCGATCTTCTCGCCGTGGTCCATCACGGTGATCCGCTCGGACACGCCCATCACCACTCTCATGTCATGCTCGATCAGCAGGATCGCGAGATCGAAGTCACTGCGCAGCTTCTGCATGAAGTCCTTGAGCGCGTCGGATTCCTGCGGGTTCATGCCGGCGGTCGGCTCGTCGAGCAGCAGCAGTTTCGGGTCCGAGGCGAGCGCGCGCGCGATCTCAACACGGCGCTGGTCCCCGTAGGAGAGCTCACTCGCGTAGCGCGCGGCCGAGCCTGACGAGAGCCCCACGTAGTCGAGCAGCTCGCGAGCGCGCGCCCCGGTGTCGCGCTCCTCCCTGCGCACCCACGGTGGGCGCAGGATCGAGCCGACAAGGCTGGCGCGCATCCGCGCGTGACGGCCGATCATCACGTTCTCTGCGGCGGTCATCGCACCGAACAGGCGGATGTTCTGGAACGTGCGCGCAACCCCGAGCCCGGTGATCACGTCCGGCCGCGATCGCGTGATGTCGCGATCGCCGAGGATGACGCGTCCCGAGGTCGGTTTGTACAGGCCGGTGAGCATGTTGAACAGCGTCGTCTTGCCGGCCCCGTTGGGCCCGATCACCGACACGATCGAGCGCTCGGGGATCTCCAGCGAGACCCCGCCGACGGCGGTCAGGCCGCCGAACCGCTTGACGACGTCCTCGACCCGCATGATCGCGGTTGACTCCGGCGCGGCGCGCACGCTCATCCTGACGTCACGCTCCCCGAGCTGGGGCCGGCGAGCTCGGTCTGCTCGGCCGCCACGGCGCCGGCCAGCTCGCGCTTTCTTCGTTGCTCGGGGAACAGGCCCTGCGGGCGCAGAACCATCACGAGTACGAGCAGGAAGCCGAAGATGCCGATGCTCAGGTCGGTCAGGTCGAAGTTGAGGCCGAAGTCGTGCGGGACCGTGTTCAGCACGTCCGGGATCAGGTAGTAGTTGATGTAGGAGAGCAGGAGTGCGCCGAGCACCGCGCCTCCGATCGATCCGAGGCCCCCGACGATGACCATCGAGAGCACGAAGATCGAGAAGGTGAACTGGAACTGCGAGGCGTTCACCGTCTGATCGAAGTCGCCGAGGAAGACGCCGGAGATGCCGCCGAAGGCGGCGCCGATCGCGTACGCCAGCAGCTTCGTCTTGACCAGCGGAATTCCCATCGACACGGCCGCGATCTCGTCCTCGCGCAGCGCGATCCAGGCGCGGCCGAGGCGCGAGTCGCGGATTCGCCGCACGACGAACAGGACGATCACGGCGATCGTGAGGATCAGCCAGTACCACGGTCGCAGGTTCAGCAGACCGAACTTCCCGATCCCCGGGAAGTACGGCAGATCCAGCGCTGATATGCCCTGGCTTCCCGCTGTGGCCGTCAGCCCATCGCCGAGGTGGATGTCGCTGCCGTTGACCGCGAGCGTGCCGATGATCTCGCCGAAGGCCAGCGTCACGATCGCGATGTAGTCGCCGCGCAGGCGCAGCGTCGGTAGGCCGATGATGACGCCGGCGATCGATGTGATGATCACCGCACAGATCAGGATCAGGACGAAGTTGAGGTGGATGCCGATGTCCGCCGCCGGCGCCGAGGAGACCACCGAGACGTGGGCGGTGAAGAAGAAGTCCGAGCCGAACCAACCGACCGAGTAGGCGCCAAACGCGTAGAACGCCACAAAGCCGAGGTCGAGCAGGCCGGCGAAGCCGACCACGACGTTGAGCCCGAGGGCCATCACGGCGTAGGCGAGCGCGATGATCGTCGCGTTCATGAACCCGCTCGCCGAGCTGAAGAAGAACGGCAGCACGATCATGAACGCGATTCCCAGCGGGATCAGGACGCGCGACCACCTTCCGCCGATGATCCCCGGGGCTTGCGGGGTGCGCCGCGCGATCGCGGCGCGCCACTCGTTGATCTGGGCCCGCAGCTCGATCATCCCGCCTCCCTCGTCTCCTCGCCGAGCAGGCCGCGCGGGCGCAGGACCATCACGAGGATCAGGTAGACGAAGATGACAGCCTCCGTCCACTGTGCGCCGAGGCGGAAGTCGGCCAGCTGCTGCGCGATTCCGATGATCAGGCCGCCGAGCACCGCGCCGCGGACGTTGCCGATCCCGCCCATCACCGCCGCCGTGAACGCGAAGAGACCCGCCTGAAACCCCTGGAAATACCAGACGTTTGCCTCGTAGAGCGCGTAGACGAGACCCGCGGCGCCGGCGAGCATTCCGCCGAGCATGAACGCGAGTGAGATCGTGTGGTCGACGTTGATGCCCATCAGCCGCGCGGCCTCGGGATCCTGCGCCGTCGCGCGCATCGCGCGACCGGGGCCGGTCCGGTTGACGAACCAGTTGAGCAGGAGCACAAGCGGGATCATCAACCCGATCGCCAGCACATCCCCCCTGTGCACGGTCACGCCGGAGATGTTGAAGACCTTGTCGCCCTGGCGGACCAGGTCGGAGACGGAGACCGGGTTGCCGCCCAGCCACAGGAGGCCGACGTTCTGCAGCACGAACGAGAAGCCGACGGCGGTGATCAACGGCGCGAGCTTCGGGGCGTTGCGCAGCGGGCGGTAGGCGACCCGCTCGATCAGGACGTTCAGCGACCCCGATACGAGCATCGTGACGACCAGCGTCAGCGCCAGTCCAAGCACCAGGCCAAGCGGCCCCGTGGTGATCGTGAGCCCGAGCCCGCCCCAGAGCGCGACGGCCGTGAACGAGCCCATCGTGAACACGTCGCCGTGGGCGAAGTTGATCAGCTCGATGATCCCGTAGACGAGCGTGTAGCCGATTGCGATCAGCGCCCAGATGGCGCCGTTCGAGAGCCCCTCCAGCAGGTTGAAGCCCAGCTGGGAAAGGTCGTGGCGGATCACCGGGTGTCCGTGGAGGAGACCGATCTGATATCCGCTGATCAGGTCGTGCAGGCCGTAGTAGACCGGCAATGCCAACAACGCGACGATCAGGCCCCAGGACCCCACACGGCTCCGCAGGAAGTGCAGAGGTCCGGCGGTGGCGCTGCGGAGCGATTCGAGTGTCGTGTTTGGTGACAAGGCTTGGCTCGCGCACGGGGCGGGGCGGGCGCTTTCCAGCGCCCCCCCCGCCGCCCTACGGCCAACTCAGGTCAGGCGGTGGCCTTGAGGTACTTCGACGGGTGCAGCGTCTTGTAGAACGTCAGCGTGCCGTTGTCGAGCTTGTAGAGCCCGTACGACGTCAGCGTCGTGTCCCCGGTCGCGGTGATGCTGTAGGTGCCGAGCACCGACGACAGGTTCTTCGTGGAGAAGAGCGCCTTCACGAAGGCCGCCTGCAGCTTCGTGCCGCTCAGGCCACCCTTGAGCCTCGCCAGGGTCGCGAGCCCCAGCTCAGCGGAGGCGTACCCGTAGATCGAGTATGGATCCGGATTGGCGACGTGGTAGGCCTTCTTGTAGGCGGCAAGGAACGTGCGGCCGCCCGGGTATGCGCTCAGGTCCAGGGTCGCCACGGTGCAGAGGACCTGGAAGCTGGTCGTCCACGCCGACGAGCACATGCCATCGGGTCCGAGGAGCGTCGCGTTTGGCAGTGCGCTGTGCACCGCCGTGGCGAACGCCGCACCGCCGACGCTGGAGGTGGTCGCGCTCAGCTCGACGCACTGGGCGCCGCTGGCCGCGATCTGCGAGGCGACCGAGGTGTAGTTCGCCTCGACGTTCGCGTCGGAGCCGAGGTATACGACGGTGATGCCGTACATACTCGCCTCAGCCTTGAGCACCGCCGCGAGGCCGGCGCCGTAAGCCTGGGTGTCGTCGAACACAGCCAGCTTCGTGCACCCGGTATTCTGGAGCGCCAGCAGGTCCGCGGCACCCTGGATCGTGTCGATCGGGACGATGCGGGTGTAGGTGTGCTTCCCGGTCGGCATGTACTTCCCCGGCTCACCGGGAGCGGTGACGCCCGCGAGTGAGGCTGTCAGGCCGACGTAGGTGTTGGCAGGGCTGTCCTGCGCGATCCCAGCGGTGTTGAGGATCGGAGCCGAAACCTCGCTGGCGCCCGAGTTGAACTCACCGATGTAGTACACGGCCTTGGAATCCTCCGCCACCTGGCGGGCGTTGGCCCCGGTCTGTGACGGATCCCACTGACCCGCCGCCGCCGTGGCGTCGTTCAGCGACGTGTACTTGATCTTGTACTTGCCGGCCTTGTAGCCAGCCTGCGACAGCGCGAGCTTGATGCCGTTCACGAGCGGCAGCGTCTGCGCGGTCGAAGAGCCGGAAAGCGGCAGGCTCGAATAGAAGTCGACCGTGCCCGCGGACGCGGCCCGGGCCGTCTTCGCCGATGAACTGACGGTGCTGCCCACACAGGCGGCGACTACTACGGCGAGCACGACGGCCGTCCTGATGGTTACCAGCTTACTCATGCGACGCATAGCTCCCCTTTGTCTAGTGGCTGATTCGAGTTTTGTGAGCTTTTGCCCTTCGCTGAGCGGAGGCTATCCACCGCGCTGAGCGCTGAGCATTGGCCACGTGGATAACGTTTCCCCACTTCGCAGCGACTCCCGTTGCGCCTGTGGCAGTGCCGCGAAGACCCTGACGCGCACGCTGTGCGTACGCCTTCGCGCGACTGGGCCCGCCGGTCGCCTTGCGCTGGCTCGAGCCGACTCTCTGGCCGCTGACGGAAGTGATGCGTCACCACATGACCGCTGCTGGTTGGTGGGAGTAGGCAGAATACTGCCTGGGCGTAAGCGGCGCAGGCGCGCGAGCCCGACCTTCGGAAGGAGAGCAGGAGTTGAAATTCGCCGACTTCGAGGCCCTCAGCTTCGATTGCTACGGCACACTGATCGACTGGGAGGTCGGCATCACCGCCGTGCTTGACCCGTGGGCGAGACGGTGCGGCCTCGATCTCGATCAGGAGCGGCTGTTGGAGGCCTACGCTGACGCCGAGGCGAAAGCTGAGCTTGAGCACCCCGGCGAGCTCTATCGAGACATCCTCGCTCGCAGCTTCCGCCTGCTCGGGGACCGCGTCGGCGCGCCGGTCACCGACGAGGACGCGGCGGCGTTGGCGAGCTCGGTCCCTTCCTGGCCGGCGTTCGAGGACTCCCACGATGCTCTGATCGTCCTTGGCGGGCGCTTCAAGCTGATCATCCTCTCCAACATCGACCGCGTCTCGTTCGCCGGCTCGCGGGCGCGGCTGGGCGTCGAGTTCACCAGTGTGCTCACGGCGGAGGAGATCGGCTCATACAAGCCCTCGCCGCGTAACTTCGACGCGCTGGGCGCCGAGGTCCGGCGGCTCGGGATGGATCGTAGAAGGCTGCTCCATGTCGCTCAGAGCCTGTTTCACGATCACGTCCCAGCGAAGCGAGCGGGACTCAGGACGGTGTGGATCAACCGGCGTCACGATCGCCCCGGCGGGGGCGCGACACCTGCGCCCGCTACCAAGGTGACTCCGGACTGGGAGTTCCCCTCGATGGCCGCATTTGCTGGCGCTGTCGAAAGCGAGTAGCTCATGGCGCCAGGACACTCAGATCGCCTGGGGCGACGCCCCGGGCTTCGGCGCGGCGGCCGGCTTTCTTGCGCCCCTACGTACGGCGCTCGAGCGCGAGGCGTGCGCCGAGCCCGATCAGCACGATCCCGGTCACGCCGTCCAGCGCGCGGCGCAGGCGGCCGCGGCGCAGCAGATCACCGACCCGCGCGACCAGCGCGCTGTAGCCCACAAGCCAGGCGAGGGTCAAAGCGCAGAAGATCAGCCCGAGCGTCAGCAGCGGCAGAAACGAAGCGTGGTGGTCGCCTACGAACTGGGGTAGGAAGGTTGTGAAGAACACAGCGATCTTGGGGTTGCCCAGGTCGCTGACGAGGCCCTGACGCAGCGAGACCAGCGGACGCTGCCGGGCGCGCGGCGCGCGCTCCTCGCTCGACGCGCGCGCCGGGCTGCGGCGGACCGCGTCCCACAGCGAGCGCACCCCGAGATAGGCGAGGTAGATCGCGCCGGCGAGCTTGAGCGTGACGAACGCCGGCTCCGAGGCCCGCAGTAGCGCCGCGAGACCGACGCTCGCAGTCACCGTCCAAACGGCGAGCCCCGCGACCACCCCGAGACTCGTGGCAAGCGCTCCGCGCGTGCCGTCGCGTAACGCGTTGCGCGTCACCACCGCGGTGTCGGGTCCCGGCGCGATGATCACGAGCGCCGAAATTGCGATGAAGCCGGCGAAGTCGGTGATCATCGGAGCGTGAAGAGCACGCGCACGGCGCTGCGCGGATGACGCCGACCGAGGCACGCATGCGCAGGTGAGTGGCGCGCGATCACGCCGCTTCGCTCAGGGCAGCGGCTCGACGACAATGACCGCGCGGGGCGCGACGTCGCGGCCGTGTTGCTCGACGAACCGCTGACGCCCGCTCGCCGTGGCGTCGGCTTCGTCCGCGGCCTCGACGACATAGCGGAAGGCTCGAGGATGCGCTTCCTCGTCGATGTTGGTCTCGGTGATCAGCACCCGGTATTGCATGACGCCCAGCCTATAGGGCATGCGTGCAGTCGCGTGCGCAGCGGCACGGCGGCGTGCCGCACGTGGCGGCGATCAGCAACCCGGCCACGGGCAGGGCTCGGGGGCGCGGGCGCGACTCAGGCCGGCCCGGCGGCGCCCGCAGCGAGAACTCACTGGCAGCTCGGCGGCACCCGTGATAGCGCGCAGTTCGGCTTGATCCCCCAGGCCTTCAGCGTGTCGGCGAGCACCCTGTAGCCCTCGCGAGGAATGTTGTTGTAGGAGATCAGCGCCGTGTCCCAGCTGTCATGGCGCGTCACCGCGTTCCACTCGTAGAGGTAGATGCGCTGGATCCGCGGGCTCAGCGAACCGATCGTGTCGAGGATGTAGCCGTCGACCTTCGCCGCGTGAGTGGCGTTCTGAGGAAAGCCCGCGTTCTTCAC
>JBEKNK010000053.1:0-18175 GCA_049522915.1 Solirubrobacteraceae bacterium
AGTCAGTCTGCTTGAGCACCGCCGAGGCGCTCAGCTCGCCGTCGCCGCCGAGCAGCAGCTCGAAGGCGATCGGGTGGGAGCTGCCGGCCAGCGTCAGCTCGCCGCTCACGCTGATCGGGCCGCCGTCCGCCGGGGCCCGGACCTCGGTCGAGCGAAACGCGATGTCCCGGCCCTTCAGGACCTCGTCGTCGATCGTCTGGCGGATGCTCGCCTTGTCGTTGTCCCCGAGCGACTGCATGCCGCCGGTGCCCTCGAGCACGCGCAGCGACGTCGAATCGGCATCGAGTGCGACGCTGGCCCGCGCGGGATCGTCGCCGAGCTCGAGTGTCGCGCTCCAGCCGGTGACCTCGATCAGCAGATCGTGACCGGCCTTGGCGGCGGCGCCGGTCCGTCCGGTTCTCACCGACAGTCTCGCGTTGTCGGGTCCCAGCGTGTATGAGCCCTGGGGCGCCATGTTCGCGCCTATATTAAAGCGCTTCGGAGCAAGGCAACCCGCGAGACGAGAGGCACCAAAATGGCCGTAGAGCTGGACCATCCCTTCACGACCACAAGGACGCTCGACGACAGCTTTGCGACGATCCTCGACCTCGAGCGGGTGATCCCGTGCGTCGAGGGCGGCAGCGTGCTCGAGCGCACCGGACCCGACTCCGTTCGAGCCGAGATCAAGGTCAGGATGGGCGCGATGTCGATGACCTTCACCGGCACCGTCGAGGTTGCCGAGCAGGACGCCGCGGCACACCGGGTGGTGCTGGCCGTCAAGTCCAGAGAGGCCGGCGGCCAGGGGCACGCGAACGCGACCGTCGCGTTCTCGCTGGCCGAGGGCGGCGGGAGCATCCACACCAACGCTCAGATCACCGGCAAGGCGGCCTCGATGGGGGAGGGCGTGGTGGCCGGGGTGCTGGACGCCCTGATCAAGGACTTCACGGAGAAGCTCGGCGCGCTCTGATCGCGGGCGTGTGGGAAAGGGGCCGCGAATCTCATGGCGATCATCACGATGAGGCGGATCCGCGATGGTGAGGTGCCGTTCGACGGCGGAACCGCGATCCAGCAGGATCCCGATCGTCCGGTCTTCGCCGGCAACGGGCCTGACGACTACGTCTGCGTGCAGTGCGGCAATCTGCTTGCCACCGCGATGCATCCGCTGGCGATGACCAAGAAGGTCCGCGTCCGCTGTGCCTCCTGCTCGACGGTCAACGTCGCGATCACCGACGAGCCGGAAGCGCCTGGGCGCTGAACAGGCGTCGCGCCCGAGCCCAACTGCTGCATATCCGTACTGTTTAGGCTTGAAGAGATGAGCGTCGTCGGCGAGCAGCTGTCGGTTGGAATCCGCTGGCTCGGGGAGGAGCGGCGAACCGTCTGCGCGCTGCTGATCGACGCCGAGGGGTCCTCGCCGTTTCAGCCCGGAGCGTTCATGCTGATCGACTCAGACGGTGCGATCGAGGGCTCGATCACCGGTGGCTGCGTGGAGAGCGACGTCGTGCTCAACGCGCTGGACATGCTCGCCGGCGACGGAGCGCCGCGACTCCTGCGCTACGGGGTCTCGGACGAGGCCGCGCACGAGGTGGGACTGATGTGCGGCGGGACTGTCCACGTGTTCGTCCACGAGCTGGCCGGGGATGCCCGAGCGGTGTGTGCCGAGGCGTTCGAGGCAGCGGCGCAGGGTCTGGTCGCCGGGATCGCAACGCTGATCGAGGGACCGCAGCCGGGGGCGAAGCTCGCGGTCGTCGAGGAACGCGTGATCGGCGGCCTGCATGGACCGGAGCTGCTCGACCGCAGCGTGGCCCGAGATCTCACGGCGCTCAGCGAGCGCGGCACCAGCGCGGTCCGCCACTACGGCGACGGCGGCGAGGCGCTGGGGGGCGAGCTGACCGTGCATCTGCAGGCGTTCCGAACGCCACCGACGCTCGTGCTGGTCGGCGCGATCGACTACTCGGCGGCGGTCGCGGCGCTCGCCTCGGCGGCCGGCTACCAGGTGGTGATCGCGGATGCGCGGGAGGCGTTCGCGCGAGCCGAGCGCTTCTCGCGGGTCGCCGCCGTCCACGTCGGCTGGCCGGCGCCGGCGATCGAGTCGCGCGAGCTCGGACCGCGTGACGCCGTGATCGTGTTCAGCCACGACCCCAAGTTCGACGAGCCGGCGATCCTCGCGGCGCTGGCCAGTGACGCCGGCTACATCGGGGCGCTCGGCAGCCGGCGGACGGCCCGCGATAGAAGCACGCGGCTGATCGCAGCCGGAGCCGATCCGCAGGCCCTGGAGCGCGTGCACTCCCCGTGCGGGCTGGACATCGGCGCGGCGACGCCGGAGGAGGTCGCGATCTCGATCATGGCGGAGGTCATCGCGGCGAGATCGGGTCGCGCCGGTGAGCCGCTGATCAGGACGGGGAGCTCGATCCGCCCGCGCTGAGACGCAGCTGCTCGACGGTGTCGACGTCGAGATCGCTGCCGAGCCCGTCGCACTCCACCAGCGCGACGTCGAGGCCGGCGAATAGGTTGCGTGCCCCCTCGTCGCCGCGAAGACCGGCGAGCGCGCCGAAGGTGTCGTGCTCGAGCAGCACTGGATGGCCCGGACGACCGCCGTAGGTCGCCCGGATTGCGACAACGTCGGCTGCGCGCGCGCCGGCCACGCGGTCGATCGCGCGGGCGTCGATCGCCGGCTGATCGCCGAGCGTGACGACGATCGCCTCGACGCCGTCGCGGAGTGCCGCCACACCGACCCGCAGCGACGCGGACTGGCCCTCCTCCCAGTCCGCGCAGATCACCGCCCGGGCGCCGTGGAGATCGACCCGGGCGAGGATCTCGTCGGCGTTTGAGCCGAGCACGACGACCGTGGGGCCGACGGAGACGGCGGCCGCCATCGCCGCGAGCGCGTGTTCGAGCAGCGGCCGGCCGTCCAGGGTGGCGAGCTGCTTGGGCGAACCGAAGCGCCGCGCGGCGCCGGCGGCGAGGACCAGGCCGCCGATCTTTGCCCCGCCGTTGCGCTCGCTCACGCGCCGGAGTATCGATGCGCCGCGAGGCGCGCGCAAGGGTCGGGGTGCCGTCGGGGGCGGAGCGCGCTGCAGCGCCGGGGGGCGAGTGCGGCTGCGCCGTAAAGGGGGCGGAGCATCAACGCGCAGCGGCGGGCGAGGCGGCGACGGCGCTAGGCTGGCGCTCCGTGCCCGCCGATCGACCGCCCGCCGTGCGCCGCCCGCCGCTTGACGGGATCCTGGTCGCAGACTTCTCTCGCGTGCTTGCCGGGCCGCTCGCGGCGATGGTGCTCGGCGACCTTGGGGCCGAGGTCGTCAAGGTCGAGCGCCCGGGGGGCGACGACACGCGCTCGTGGGGCCCACCGTGGTCGGCCGACGGAACGAGCACGTACTACCAGTCGGTGAACCGCAACAAGCGCAGCGTTGTGCTCGATCTGGACGACGCGGGCGATCGTGAGCTGGCGTGGCGCCTGATCGAGCGCGCCGACGTGCTGATCGAGAACTTCCGTCCCGGCACGCTCGAGCGGTTCGGGCTCGGCGAGGAGGCCACGCGCGCTGCAAACCCGCGCTTGGTGTCGTGCAGCCTGAGCGGCTTCGGCTCGGGTGCGGGGGCCGCGCTGCCCGGCTATGACCTGCTGATCCAGGCGGTCGGAGGGCTGATGAGCGTTACCGGGCAGCCCGACGGCCCCCCGACGAAGGTGGGCGTCGCGCTGGTCGACGTGATCGCGGGACTGTTCGCGAGCGTCGCCATCCTCGCCGCGCTCAGCGAGCGCGAGCGCAGCGGACTCGGGCAGCGCGCCGAGGTGTCGCTGCTCGGGTCGCTGCTGGCTGCGCTGGTCAACCAGGGCTCGGGCTTTCTCGGCGCCGGGGCGGTGCCGCAGCGGATGGGCAACCGCCATCCGAGCATCGCGCCGTATGAGTCCTTTGCGACCGCTGACGGCGAGCTCGTTGTGGCGGTCGGCAACGACCGCCAGTTCGAGTCCCTGTGCCGGGAGCTTGGTTGCGCGCCGCTCGCCGCCGACCCGCGCTTCGCCACCAACGCCGCTCGCGTGGAACATCACGCTGAGCTCGTGGAGGCGCTCGAGCCGCTTTTCCGCGACCGCGCCGGCGCCGACCTGGCGGCGGTGCTGAACGGGGCCGGGGTGCCGTGCGGGCCGGTCAACGACATTCGCGGCGCCTTTGAGCTGGCTGCCTCGCTCGGCCTTCCCTCGATCGTCGAGATGGCCGCGGGTGCGCGACAGGTCGCGAGCCCGATCTCGTTGGCCGCGACGCCGGTTGCCTATCGCCGGGTCCCGCCGGCTCTGGGAGCCGACGACGCCGCCGTGCGCGCCTGGCTGCGCGGCGGCGGGCCGATCGCGGAGGGGGTATGAGCGTCGCGGGCGCATGCTTGGCGGTGGGCTTCGCGCCGGCGAAGCCCGCCCGGCTGCTGCGGGCCGGGCTCACGATTGAATATGGTCGGTGTGTGCGTCATACCGTCGAGGCGAGCGCGAGGGAGACGTCGTGAGCAGCTACTCAGTCGATGACCCGTTCGGACTCGCCGGTGAGCTGGCCGCAGAGGAACAGCTGATCGCCTCGACCGTGCGCGATTGGGTTCGCCGGCGCTTCCTGCCGATCGTGGCCGATGCCTGGCGGGCCGGCGGCCTGCCGGCGGAGCTCGGCCCGGAGCTGGGGGAGCTCGGCGTGCTCGGCATGCATCTGGAGGGCTACGGCTGCGCCGGCGCGAGCGCGACCGCCTACGGGCTCGCGTGCCTCGAGCTCGAGGCGGGCGACAGCGGCCTGCGCAGCTTCGTCTCCGTTCAGGGCTCGCTGGCGATGTTCGCGATCCATGCGTTTGGCTCCGACCAGCAGAAGGACCGCTGGCTTGCGCCGATGGCGGCCGGCGAGGTGATCGGCTGCTTCGGCCTGACCGAGCCAGACGCCGGCAGCGACCCGAGCGCGATGCGCACCAGCGCCCGCCACGACGGCGACGGCTGGGTGCTCAACGGGACCAAGATGTGGATCACCAACGGGAGCCGCGCCGGGGTCGCGGTGGTGTGGGCGAAGACCGAGGAGGGGATCCGCGGCTTCCTGGTGCCGGCCGGAAGCGACGGCTTCCACACTGTCGACGTCAAGGACAAGCTGTCGCTGGTGGCCTCCACCACCTCCGAGCTGATCTTCGAGGACTGCAGGCTCGGCGAGGACGCCCTGCTTCCGGCGGTGGGCTCGCTGCGCGGAGCGCTGGCCTGCCTGAATGAGGCGCGCTACGGGATCGTCTGGGGAGCGGTGGGCGCAGCGCGGGCGTGCCTGGAGGCGGCACTGGACTACACGGCGACGCGTGTCCAGTTCGGCCGCCCGATCGCGGCTCGCCAGCTCGTCCAGCAGGAACTGGTCGAGATGCACGTCGCGGTCAACAACGGGCTGCTGCTCGCGACGCGTATCGGCCGCCTGAAGGACGCCGGACTGCTCGCGCCAGAGCACATCAGCTACGGCAAGTTCGCCAACGTACGGATGGCGACCGACGTCGCGCGCCGCGCGCGGGCGCTGCTCGGCGCCAACGGCATCACGCTCGAGTATCCGGTGATGCGCCACCTCGTCAACCTCGAGTCCGTGCTGACCTATGAGGGCACCCACCAGATCCACACGCTGGTGCTCGGCAAGGCCCTGACCGGTCACGCCGCCTTCGAGTAGGCAGCCGCCGGTGGCACGCTTCGTGATCTACGGCGCGGGGGCCGTCGGCGGCGTGATCGCCAGCCGGCTGTTCGAGCACGGCCACGAGGTGGTGGCGATCGCGCGCGGCGCCCATCGCGAGGCGATCGAGCGCGACGGGTTGCGCTGCGAGTCCCCCGATGGCGTGGTGGTGTCGCGGATCGCCGTCGCCGGCGGGCCGGAGGAGGTCAGCTGGCGCGGCGACGACGTCGTCCTGATCACCGTGAAGGGCCAGGACACCGCGGCGGTGCACGAGCGCCTCGAGGCCTCCGCGGGTCCCGATGTCGCCGTGGTCTGCGCACAGAACGGCGTCGAGAACGAGCGTCTCGCGCTGCGACGCTTCGGCGAGGTCTACTCGGTCGTCGTTCAGCTGCCGGCCACGCACCTTGTCCCCGGTGTGGTGGTGGCCCACTCCTCGCCGATCACCGGCACGCTCGACATCGGGCGATACCCGGCCGGGCTGGGCGGGCGCGCGCGAGAGATCGCCGCGGCCTTCGTGGACTCCGGCCTCGCAGCGGAGCCGCGGGCGGATGTCATGCGCTGGAAGTACGCCAAGCTTCTGCGCAACGTGCCAAATGCCGTCGACGCGCTGTTCGACCACGCGGCGGGGGCGCCCGAGGTCGAGCGTCGTGCCGTGGCCGAGGCCGTGGCTGCGCTTGCGGCAGCGGGCATCGACCGTGTCGACGACGCTCCTTACGAGGAGCGCTTTCGCCGGCTGATCACCGTCGGCCCGGTTGGGGGGGTGCGCCGCCAGGGCGGCTCCTCGTGGCAGAGCCTCGCCCGTCGCAGCGGCGTGATCGAGGCCGACCAGCTCAACGGTGAGGTGGTTCTGCTGGGGCGCCTGCACGGTGTGCCGACGCCGGTCAACGAGTTGCTGCGCCGACTGGCGAACGCCGATGCGCGTGCCGGGGCGCCGCCGGGCCGCCACACCGAGGCGGGCTTCCTCGCGATGCTCGGCGAGCGATGAGCGCGACTGGCGGGAAGGGCGCGATCGAGCGGACAGTTCTTGGCCTGAGGCCGCACCGCGGGCGAGGGCGCGCGGCGCGAGCAGCGCCCGCAGGGCGCACGCTAACCTCCCCTGAAAGCTATTGATCACCTGCGACAAAGGATGCCTGCATGACCGCGAACCTGATCGTCACCGACGGCCACCCAACGCTTCGCCACGAGGAGCGGGCGGCGCTCGGCAGCGTCCTCCAGAGTGAGCTGATCGACCTGATCGACCTCGCGTTGCTGGGCAAGCACCTGCACTGGAACCTGACGGGGCCCAACTTCCAGGCACTGCACGAGCACCTCGACGTGCTGGTCGACGAGTGGCAGGAGCGCGCGGACTCCACCGCGGAGCGTGGCCGCGCGCTGGGCGTCGTCCCCGACGGCCAGTCGCGCACGGTCGGCGCTCACAGCCGCCTCGCGGAGGTCGCGCCGGGCGAGATCGCGACGAGTGATGTGATCGCGACGCTACTGACCGCGCTGGACGAGACGATCACACGCTCGCGCGAACGCATGGGACAGGCGGCCGAGTACGACGCCGTTACCGAGGACCTGATCATCCAGACCGTCGCGCTGCTCGAGAAGCAGCGCTGGATGGTCGTGGCGCAGCGCTGAGCTCCTCCCGCCCGGGTCGTTGCGGCGGCGCCCGGGGCCACGGCTGCGTTCCACCGATCGCTGTCAGTTCTGTAGCGTCGCGCCGATATGCGGCCAGCGGATCGATTCCGTGACGTCCTGCGGGCCCCCTGGCTGCCGATCGCGGGGCTCATCGCCGTGTCGATCGTCTCGCTGGTCGTCCGCGTCGCCTGGCTGAGCGACCCGTGCGCCAACCCGTGCCGAGGCCCGGCGGCACACGGGCTGATCTTCGACGAGGTCTACTACGTCAACGCCGCACGGCGGATCGACGGCATCCCCGTGCCCGACAACCAGAACTACGCCGGCGATCCGGCCGGTCAGGATCCGAACTCCGAGCACCCTCAGTTCGCCAAGCTCGTCATCGCCGGAGCGATCAAGCTGTTCGGGGACGGCCCGTTCGCCTGGCGGATCGGAAGCGTCCTGTTCGGGTCGCTGGCGATCCTCGGAATGTTCGCGCTCGCGCGCGCGAGCGGAGCCGGCGAATGGTGCTCGCTGCTGGCCGCGACGCTGATGGCCTCCGACAACCTGCTCCTCGTGGCCGGGCGGATCGGCACGCTCGACATCTACGCCGTTGCGTTCATGATCTGGGCGGCCGCGCTGTACTTACGCGGACGCCCGATAGCGGCCGGAGTGCTGCTCGGCGTGGGGGCGACCGCGAAGCTGGTCGCCCCGTATCTGCTGCTGGTTCTGCTGCTGGTCGAGCTGCTCCGCCACCGCAGGGCCGGGCTGCGCGCGACCGCGCGCGCGCTCGCGATCTTCACCGCCGTGGCGACGGCGGTCTACCTGGTGGTCCTCACGGTGTTCGACCGCATCGCCCCGCCGTATGACCCGGAGACCGGCCAGACGATCACGGGCGGGCCGTTCGCCCACACCGAGCGCATGCTGAGCTACGCCGCCGGCCAGACGAGCCCGAACGGGCCGAAGGGCATCGCCTCCTACCCCTGGGACTGGTTGATCGACCTGAAGCCGATCAACTACCTCACGGTGACGGTCACCAGCGGGCACTCGCGCACCTGGACCGTGCACTTCCTTGGCTTCATCAGCCCGCCGATGCTGCTGTTCGCGATACCGGCGCTCGCGCTCGCGCTCGTCTGTGCCTGGCGCGGCGGGCCGGATGTCGACGTGGTCGCCGTGGCGTGGTTCCTCGGAACCTGGCTGCCGTTCGTGGCGCTCAGCCTGTTCTGGCAGCGAACCTCCTACCTGTACTACATGGTGATCGTGATGCCGGGCATCTACCTCGCGCTCGCGCGGGCGTTCTCGAGGCCATGGATGCCGCGCTGGGTGCTCGGTGGGTGGTTGCTGCTGGTGCTCGCCGCCGTGGTCCTGACCTACCCGTTCCTCGCCATTCCCGCGCTCCACTTCTGAGTGAGAGCGTGCGCTGGCGCCGCGGTGCTCCCCGAGCGGGCAAAATGGAACCGTGTTCCGCCGGTCCAGTCTGCGAGTCACGATCGTTTGCGGGCTCCTCGCGACGCTCGCGACGGCCGGCGCGGTCTCGAACGCCTCGGGCCAGCCCGCCGTCGCCTGCGGCTTGGCCACGACATCGACGCTGCAGGCGGTCGATGCGATGGTCGCGAACAACATCGATCGCGGTGAGCTGAGCGGCAGCGAGACGCAGGTTGACCTCGGCCACGTCACCGGCGACGCCGACCTGTTGACCGCTCTCGCAGCCGACGACGCGACCGCGACGGCCCGGGCTGTGGCCAAAATCGTCTACCACCACTTCTGGCACATCGTGCGTCTGCGGGTGTTCGACGCCGCGGGTCGCCTGCTCGCCGACGTCGGCGGCCCCTACGTGATCGCGCCGGTGGACGGTGTGCTGCGTTCCGCCGGCGGGCAGCAGATCGGCAGCTTCGTGATGTCGGTGCAGGACGACGTCGGCTTCGCCAAGCTCGAGACCCGCGCCGTCGGCGACCCGATCGGCATCTACGTCGGCGGTCGCCTGGTGACCGAACGCGGGGCGCAGTTCCCCAAACTCGAGCCGGCCGGGGCCAGCGTACGGCTCGGCGGCCTGCGCTACAGCTCCCAGACGCTGACCTACGACGCGTTCCCAAGCGGCACACTCGACGCGGTGATCGCTCTGCCGCCGCCGACGGCGGCGCTGCGCGAGCAGAGCTGTGGCGCGGTTGCGGTGGCGGAGATCGGGCGTGTCGCGGAACGACTGGCGCTGCGGTTTCACCCACTCGCGGCGAGCTACGGCAACTTCGTCGAGGTCGTCCATGCGGAGACCGGCGCCGATGTGGTCGTGCGGATCGGGTTGCGGGTGATCGCGGGCAGCGGAGGGCCCGGACCGTTGACCTTGCCGAGCAGCGGCACGGTCAGCTACGAGGACCGCCTGTGGTCGGTGTTCACCTTCGCGCCGACCCCGCCCGCACGGGTCTATCTGCTCATCCCGGCGATGTAGCGACGGTCTTTCGCGCATGCAGAGACGCGTTTTGCCGCCGCGTCGGGGTCGCGTCGCCCGCGCCGCTCGGGCCGCGCGCGCCGCTGCGCGCGGCCGCGGCGCTCGGTGCGCTCGGGGCCGCCCCGCGCTGCTGCGCGCCCCGCGCCCGCGCCCGCGCGGCGCAGCGCGGCGTTCAGTGGGTCACGCCGCCGAGGTGTGGGTTGCGGACCGCGCGCGCGATCAGGGCGGCGAAGAGCTTCGCCCCGAGCGGGGTCGTGTGTGTCCCGTCGGCCAGCACGCCGCTGCCGGCGCTCGCGTCAAACCAGTCGGCGAGCGTCGCCTCGTGCCAGCCCTGGACGGCCTGCCCCAGTTCGCTGTTGACCTCGCCCTGCCAGCTGGTGTCGACGCGCACGTTGACGATCACCACAAGCGGCACGCCGGCGAGGGCCTGTTTGAGACGCTGCAGGTCGGCGTAATAGACGGGCCCGTTGTCGCCGATGTGAACGATCACGCGGCGTGGCAGCGAGCCCTCGGCGCGGTAGGCAAAAAGGCGGGCGATCGTCTGCTCGGGCTGACGCGATACCACTGCGTCGATGTGCAGCTCGGGACCGAGAGCCGCCTCCAACGCGGCCGAGGCGCCGAGCATCACCGAGTCACCGACCGCGAGTATCGGTCCGCTACGGGGGATCGGCGGCCGCGCCACCACATGGTGCCGGCGCTGTGGCGCTGTCTGCTTGCCGGTATGGGGAGCGGGAGTTGAGCTCGCGGCGCTGCTGAGACCCGCCGGCAGCACGAGATGCGTGCTGGCCGCCTGCGAGCTGGCGAGCGCCTGGCGCGTGAAGCCGGGCGGCAGGGCGGCGGTGCCCTGTGGGGTCAGCGCCACGAGCGCGAGCAGCACCGCCACCGCCGCTGCGGCGAAGGCGAATGGCGTGCGAGGCTGGGCGAACAGACGCGGCCTGCGCAGCCGCAGGCGACGTAGGGCACCGGTTCTGACCGGGGTCTCGATGTAGCGGTAGGAGATCGCGGCCAGGATAACGGTGCCGGCGGCCTGCGCCGGGATCAGCACGCCGCGTGCCAGGTGGACGTCGATCCCCGGACGGGTGAAGACCAGGATCGGCCAGTGCCAGAGGTAGATGCCGTAGCTGCGCTCGCCGATCCAGCGCGGGACTGCCCGGCCCAACTGGCGCCCGAGCGCTCCCGCCGGATGGGCGATCGTCGCGAGCATCAGAGCCGTGAACAGCGCCAGCACGAAAAAGCCGCCTCGGTACACGCGCTGGTCGTAGTCGTGCACGGAGACGAACGCGTAGACAACCGCGGCGAGAGCGAGCAGCGAGACCGCATCCAGCGCACGCCGCGCTCTGTTACCCGACCATGCCGGCATCGACGAGGGCTTCCACACGAACGCGAGGGCGACGCCGATCAGCAGCGGCGCCGCACGCGTGTCGGTGCCGTAGAAGATCCTCGAGGTGTCGGTGCCGGGCACGTACAGCGTCCACATCAGCGCCGTCGAGCCGACCGCCCCGAGCGCCACGAGCCAGGGGAGCGCTCGCCGGCCGCGCAGCGACATCGCGAGCAGGAAGAGCGGCGGCCACACGAGGTAGAACTGCTCCTCGACGGCGAGTGACCACAGGTGTCTGAGCAGGCCGGGACGGCCGAACTGGGCAAAGTAGCTCTCGTGCTCGAAGATGAAGCGCCAATTCGCGACGTAGAAGATCGACGCCAGCGCGTCGCCGCGCAGCCCGACGAGCTTGCCGCGCTGAATCGTCGCCCCGATCAGCAGGCAGACCGCGAGCAGCACGAACAGCGCCGGCAGCAGGCGCCGCGCACGCCCGGCCCAGAAGCGCGCGAGCGCGACGCGGCCGGTTTGCTCGAATTCGGCGATCAGCAGCGAGGTGATCAGGTAGCCGCTGATCACGAAGAACACGTCCACGCCGAGAAAGCCACCGGGCATCCAGGACACGCCGGCGTGGTACAGAAATACCGCGGCGACGGCGATCGCTCGCAGGCCGTCGATCCCGGGCATGCGGCGAAGCCGCGGGGCGGCCGGTCGCGCGTCGGCGGGGCGCCGGGATGCCATCGGCCAAGTATGCGCACAGCTCGAGCGAGGACGCGCAGCCGGCCTTGCAATCGCCGCCGCGCGGGTGCTCGGGATCGACGTCGCCGAGCGGTCGGGGCCACGGGCGCGCCCGCGCCAGACCTGGCGGCAGTCCCGCTAACCGGGTCTTAAGCGTTCAGGCAGTGTGCGGCGGATAGCCTCTGACGCCAGCGCGGGCCGTGTGCGACGCCCGCCCCAGGCACCAAGCTCCCTCCCCAGACCTTTGGCAACGACCACTCCTCGAGCCGCCCGGCGGGCGGAGCCCCCGCGGCGGCGCATGTCGGGCACGTCCTCAGACGACGTGAACGCCTCGCTGGGAGCGCGTCTGTGCCTGCTCGCGATCCTGGTTCTAAGCGGACTGCTCGAGTTCGTGAAGCTGAGTCAGAACGGCTTTGCGAACGTCTACTACTCGGCTGCGGTGAAGTCGATGCTGCGTTCGTGGCACAACTTCTTCTTCATCTCCGCAGACCCCAACGGCCTGATCACCGTCGACAAGCCGCCGCTGGGCTTGTGGTTGCAGGGATTGAGCGCCAAGCTGTTCGGCTTCGCGCCTCTGAGCCTGATCGTCCCGGAGGGCATCTGCGCGGTGTTGGCGGTGTGGCTGATGTACTGGATCGTTGCGCCGCGGTTCGGTCGCGTTGCGGCGCTCGTCGCGGCGTTTGTGTTGGCGGTGTTCCCGTCGTTCGTCGCAGTCTCGCGCGACAACGGCGTCGATCCGCTGCTGATCCTGCTGATGCTCGCGGCGTGTGGGGTGGGGCTCGCGGCGATCGACTCGGGGCGGCTGCGGACGCTGGTGTGGTGCGGGGTGCTGGTCGGGCTCGCGTTCAACACCAAATCGCTGGCGGCTTTGTTGATCGTTCCAGGGATCGTCATCGGCTACCTGGTGTGCGCGCCGGGATCCTGGCGCCGGCGCTTCGGTCAGCTGGCGGTCGCCGGCGCGGTGTTCCTGGCGATCGCCGTGTCCTGGTCGCTCGCGGTAGATCTGACGCCCGCCTCCCAGCGCCCGTTCGTCGGCAGCACGTCGGCAAACTCGGAGTTCCAGCTGGAGTTCGGCTACAACGGGTTCGGTCGCGTGGGCGGACAGCAGGGCGGCCCGGGAACGACGAAGAAGCCGCTCTCGCCCGCCCAGACGCGCCCGTTGATTCGCCCCGGGGTCAATGTCGCGCTGACCGCCTCCGACCGGCGCTACCTCGCCACACACCCACGGGTCGCCGTGCACATCCCGCGCGCGCCGCGCACGAAGGGACGCCGGCGCGCGGTGGGGCCGACGCCCTTCGGCGGCGCGCGAAGCCCGGTGCGGATATTCGGCATCGGCTTGGGCGGTCAGGCCGGCTGGCTGGTGCCGTTGGCGCTGATCGGCATGATCGGTTTGGCCCTGTTGCTGCGTGGACGCCGCGGCGACCGGCGACGGGCCGGGCTGTTCGTGCTCGGAGGCTGGTTCCTGGTCGAACTGCTAACGCTCGACTTCTCCGCGGGCATCGTTCACCCCTACTATTCCTCCGCGCTCGGTCCGGGTACTGCGGCGATGGCCGGCGCCGGTGCGGTTGCGATCGGCGCGCTGCTGCGAGATCCAGACACGCGGCGGGCACTGCGTGGCTACGTGCTGGCCGTGCTGGCGGTCGCCGGCACGCTCGTCGTGCAGCTGGTGCTGATTCACCGCGAGGGCGACCCGTTGTGGTGGCGGATCCCGCTGGCCCTGCTGTGCGTCGGTGCGCTGGTGGTGATGGCGCTCGCCCGCAGTCGCGCCGGCTGGGCGCTGGCAGTCGCGGTCGGCGCGCTGCTGGTGGCGCCGATGGTGTTCACCTTCAGCGTCTGGCTCGCACCGGTCAGCGGCACCTTTCCGGCGGCCGGGCCCTACAGCTACAGCGGCCACGGCGGCTACGGTCTGACACCGACGGGCCTGGCTGCCGATCGCGCGTTGGTCAGCTTCCTGCGCAGCCAGGGTGCGACCAAGCCCTACGCGATCCTGACGGAGTCAGACGATCAGGCCTCGCCGCTGATCCTGCTGGGCGTGAGCGCCTCATCCGAAGGCGGATACAACACCACCGACCCGGCGCTCAGCGGCGACCAACTCGCGACGCTGGTCTCCAAGGGAGAGGCACGCTACCTGATGGTGTCGGGGATCTACTCCAATCGCGGCGGCAACGGCGCCTCGACGGCGGCGCGCCTCGTCTGCCCGGAAATACCGACGAGCGTCTGGGCTGGCGGGATCACGAGCACCGGCGACTACGTCGTCGACTGTCGCGGCAAGGCGGCCGAGCTGCGCCACCCGACCGCGACCGCGCTGGCATTCCTGCGGGCCCATCCCAAGGTGCATTACGCTCTTTGATCGGTGGGCACCGATGTCAGCGCGCGGCTGATCGACGCCTGGACCGACGAGGTCCAGGCTGCGATCGTCTATGGGCTGATCGCGCGGCGCGAGTCCGATCCCCGCCGCGCGCAGGTGCTGAACCGCCTTGCCGAGGTCGAGCGCGCGCACCGCAGTCGACTCGAGCAGCGGATGACCGAGCTCGGGATCCAGGTCCCCGATGAGCGCAGCGTCCAGCTCTCCACCTGGCGTCGTCTCCAGGCACGCCTGGCGCCGGTCGATCGCCTGATCGCGCGCCAGGAGGCGATGGAGCAGGACATCGCCGCCGAGATCGACGAGCGCCCGACCGGCGATGCGGACACCGACCGGCTGCTCGAGCAGATCCGCGATGAGGAGGAGCAGCACACGGTCGCGCTGGCGCAGTTGCGGGCCGGCGGGGTGCCGGTGATCGAACGCGTCGCACCCGTCAACGACGGTCCGCAGGTGCGCCTGACGCGGATTCTCGGGCGCGAGGGCTGGCACCGGGGAGCCGGCGGCTGGATCTCCGGCGTCATCTACGGCGCAAACGACGGGCTCGCCGCGGTGTTCGGGCTCGTCGCCGGCTTCTCGGGCGCGACCGGCGGCTCGCATCTCGTCTTGACCGCCGGCCTGTTCGGGGCGATCGGCTCGGCGCTGTCGATGGCGACCGGCGCCTACCTCGCCGAGCGCTCGGTCGCCGAGGTGGCGGCCGCGAACCTCGCGCGCGAACGCGACGAGGTGCTCGCGCACCCCGAGGAGGAGAAGGAAGAGCTTTCGCTCTTCTATCAGCTCAAGGGCCTCACGGTTGCCGAGGCGGACATGGTCGTAGGGCGCATCGCCGAGGATCCCGAGCAGTTGTTCAAGGCGATCGCGATCGAGGAATTCGGCAGTGCCGACGCCGAGCGGGGGGACGCCGTCCAGGCCGCGCTCGCCGGCGGTCTCTCGACCGCCGCCGGCGCGATGGTGCCGGTGATCCCGTTCTTCTTCCTCCACGGCACCGCCGGGGTGATCGTCGCGGCGTCGGTGTCGCTGGTCGCCCATTTCGCGGTCGGCGCGGCCAAGTCGCTGTTCACGCTGCGCACGGCCTGGTCCGCGGGTATCGAGATGACCGCGGCGGGTGCGGTGGTCGGCGGCGTGACCTACCTTCTCGGTCTCGCGATCGGGACCTGAGCGCGGCAGCCGCTTGCGCAGCGCAGCCGGCGCGAGCTGACCGTGTCCGCAGCCCGGCGGCCCTCGCGCCGTCAGCTCTTCAGCAGCACGGGGCGCACGAAGGCCGAAGCGCCCGGGATCACCAGATCGGCCTCGGTCTGAAACCACTGCTCGAGCAGTGAGCAGTACATACCGCGGTAGTCGGAGGTGTTGACGAGGTTGTCGTTGACGTCGAGATCGGCGAGGCCCGGGAACTCGCCGACCATCACGCCGGAGGCCTGTGTGCCGATCAGGAAGGCGACTCCGGCGGCGCCGTGGTCGGTGCCCGAGCCGTTGTCCTGCGGGCGGCGGCCGAACTCCGACCAGAGCTGGATCAGGACGCGGTCGGCGATGCCACGGGCCTCGATGTCGCGCTGGAAGGCGAGCACGCCGTCCACCGTCTGCTGAAGGTTGGTCGACAGCGTGGTGCCCTCGTCGGAGTGCGTGTCGTAGCTGCCAGGCGCCTCGAGCGCGGCGACGGTGATCGGCAGGCCGGCGGCGAGCATCGCGGCGAGCGCGGCGAGGCGATCGTCGAAGTCTGGCGCGCTCGTCGGGTAGGTGACCGGGGAGTTGTAGTTCGGCGTGCCGTCCGGCGACACGAACTGGGCGATCTGGCTGCGGACCTCGATCATGTTCGCCGCCGCCCCGCGCGCCTGGGCGAACGCCGGCGAGCTTGCCGGCAGCGCGCCGAGCTGGCCGATTGTGTCGAGCGCGAGCGAAAGAACCGGGTCGTCGACGCCGTTGGCCCAGAAGCTGTAGTCGGCCGGCGAGGACACGGCGGCGACGGGATTTGTCGCGGTGGCCAGCGCGGGAGCCAGGCTGTCGTCCAGCGAGAGCCCCTGCAACGGGTTCGTCGGGCTGCCGACGATGTCGAGGTAGCGCCCGAGCCAGCCCGTGCCGACCGACACGTCGAGCTCGCCGACCTCCCAGTAGTGGCGCGAGGTGAAGTGGCTCTCGTCGGGCGGGTCGTAGCCGATCGCCGGGAAGGTCGTCACCTTGCCCTCGCCGTGCAGCGTCGCCAGACCGCCGGCCGCGGGATGCCACATCAGCGTCGGGTCCTCGCTGAACGGTACGCCGGTGCCCTCCTCGAGGCTGAGCGTTGGACGCAGTGTGGTGTAGTCGGGGTCGCCAACCGGAGCCAGCACGGAGAGCGCATCCCAGCCGCCCTGCATGTAGATCGAGACGAGCACCGGACTGGCCGCCGTCGCGGCGGCGGCCTCGGCAATGCCCTCGACGAAGTGATGCGGCGTCAGCAGCGAGGCTCCGTAGACCGACAGAGCAAGTCCGGAGCTGCGCATCAGGAACGTGCGCCGCTTCATGCCGCTCCCGGCCGGGAGCGGCATTCCGGGCTCGATCGCCGGCAGGCCGCTGCCGGCCTGGGCGATCCCATGGCGGATCAGAGCTGCGCGGGTGAACTCGTCGCAGCAGGCCATCAGCTGAGCTGCATGTCGGGGGAGATGGCGATCAGCACGCGCAGCGCGTTCTGGCGCATCGCGCGGTAGGGGCTCTGCTCCCATTCGGCGCTCGCGCCGTCCAGCGCCGTGGCGGCGAAGGCAGCGATCACGGATGCGGAGGCTTGCGACACGCTCGGATCGCCCCAGAACGAGTAGGCGTTTGCGAGGGCGGCAGCCGGCTCCTCGGTTGGGTCGTAGGTGCTGCCACCGGTCGGCCACGGGTTCAGGTAGGTCGTGTCGAGCGCGTAGTTGACCATGTCCCAGCGCCCGCGCAGGGTCGAGGTGTCGATCCATGCGTCAAAGTCCCAGCCGGAGACGTTGGGCGGGTAGAACAGTTGCTGGCCGGCCTCCTCGCCGATCCACGCCCAGTCGTCGGTGTCGACGAAGCGGCCGATGGCGCGCAGCAGCCCGGCGTTGAACACGACGGGCGGCGTGACCAGCTCGGGACCAGCGTAGAAGTCCGGGTGCAGCAGGATCGACTCGACGACCGGTCCGATCGCGAAGCTCGAGTTGATGTACACGCCCTGCAGCGACGCCAGCGTCACGTCGTCCGGCGGCGTGGGAATGAAGTAGCTCCACAGCTTCGTCACGAAGAACGACGGGTGCAGCGGGTGGTTGAGGCAGAGATTGACGGCGTCGGTGTAGGTCCAGTTGCCGGTGTTGCCGAAGATGGTCTTGTCGGCGTCGTCGTGGAGCGTGGGGTCGAAGCGGAAATTGGTCGGCCCAGAGGTGTCCCAGTCGTTGGTCCAGCCCGTGAGCGCGCGCGCCATATCACGGACGTCGTCCTCGGTATAGGCGCCGCGGTCTGCGCCGAGCGAGAACAGCTCCATCATCTCGCGGCCGTAGTTCTCGTTCGAGTCCCAGACGCTGTTCTCGACGCCGTTGAGGAAGATCAGCATCGCCGGGTCGACCGTGACGGCCTGGAAGAGGTCCGCGAAGCTGCCGAGTGCGTTGGCGCGAAGCGTCGCGTTCTGGTTGAGCATCAGCTGCTGATCGCCGACCTGGTCGTTGGACGTCGCGAACCAGTCGTGCCATATGAAGGTCATCCGCTCGACCAGCGGCTGGTTGGTGCGGACCATGCGATCGAGCCACCAGCAGTGGTCGTCGCCCCAGGTGCCCGCCGGGTCCAGCGGCCCGCCGCTCGAGTTCGTCGGCGGTGGCCCGTTCAGCAGCTCGGGACCGCTCGGGCGGGTGAGGCTGTAGACGACCGCGGGCAGCGGCTGTCCGGCGAGCGCCTGCACCTGACCCGGTGCGGGTCCGAAACCCGCACGCCACAGCAGTCGTGTAACCCCGGCCGCGGTGGCAGGATCTGAGACGCTGGCAACGGGGGCCGCAGAGGGGGGCGGCGGAGGGGACGCAATCTCGGGCGTCTGCGAGCCAACGGCCTCGCGATGCAGACGGCGTTTGGCGTGGGGGTGTTTGGGGTGGCGGTGGTGGTGCTTGGCGGCCGCGCGCGCACGCGCACGA
>JBEKNK010000054.1:0-18089 GCA_049522915.1 Solirubrobacteraceae bacterium
AGCGACGAGTTGGCCCCGACGCGACCGGCGCACCCGCACCGGCCACACCTGCCGCGCGACCTCCTCAGACGCGCTTTGTGTCGCGGCGAAACGCGTAGAACGCACCGAGCGAGAGCACGATCGCCCAGACGCCGACGACGATCCAGGCGCGCGCCGGCCAGCCGTGGCCGGTGAGCCCGGTGTGCGCCGCCTGCACAAGCCAATAGGAAGGCAGCAACTGACCGAGTTGGTGAAGGAACCCGTGGCCTGTGAGCGGGAACCAGGTGCCGCCAAGGAAGGCGAGCAGTGACGCTCCGCCGCCGGTGGCCGGGCCGATCGAGTCGACGTTGATGAGATGGCCGAGCATGATCCCGAGTGCGGCGAAGGGCAGCAGCGCGACGAGGATCAGGCCGACCATGGCGATCCAGTGGCCGGCGGGCAGGCTGACGCCGAGCGAGGTGCCGGCCAGGGCGAGCAGGACGATCGTGAGGCCAGACATCATGTAGGCGGTGAGCAACTTGGCGCGGAAGTAGGCCCGCGTGCTGAGCGGCGTGATCCGCAGCTGCCGCGTCCAGCCGAGCTGGCGCTCGGAAGCGATCCGCGTGCCGGTCGAGATCATCGCGACCATCGTGCCGAACGAGGTGAGGCCGACCATGTAATAGAGCGGGAGTGAGATGCCGCTGTGGTCGAAGTTCTGGACGCCGCGGTTCGGCGCGGCGATCACGAAGTAGAAGAGCAGCGGAAAGCCGAGCGAGAAGAAGAAGAAGCGGCGGTTGCGAAAGGCGCGCAGCAGTTCGTAGCGGATGTAGACGAGGTTGTTCACGACGCGACCTCCGGATCGGGCGCATCGGCGTCGGGATCGGTGGTCAGGGCGAGGAAGGCGTCCTCGAGCCCGGCGCCCGCGATCTCGATGTCGCGGGCCGCTGGGAAGCGCTCGAGCAGCGCGCGGATCGCGAGGTCTGAGTCCGAGCAGACGAGCATGGCGGCCTCACCGTGACGGTCGGCACTCGCAACGCCCGGAAGCGCAGCCAGCTCACCGGGAGAGGCGTCGGGGAGCGTCGCGCGGATCGTGCGCGAGCCGACGCGCGCCTTGATCTCGGTCGGCGGCCCGTCGGCGACGATCCGCCCGTGCGCCATCAGCACCACGCGATCGGCGTTCTGATCGGCCTCCTCAAGGTAGTGCGTCGCAAAGACGACGGTCTTGCCGCGCGCGGCGAAGGCGCGCATCGAGTTCCAAAACTCGTGGCGTGACTCGACGTCCATCGCGACCGTCGGCTCGTCGAGCACCAGCAGGTCGGGGTCGCTGACGATCGCCAGCGCGAATCGGACACGCTGGGTCTCACCGCCCGAGAGCTTCTGCGTCCGGCGTCCGGCGATCGCCTCGAGGCCGGTCTGCTCGAGCACCTCAGCGATGCCGAGCGGAGCCGGGTAGATCGAGGCCATCATCGTCAGCAGCTCGCGGACCGAGAGGTACTGGATCAGAGCGCCGGTCTGCAGCATCGCGCCGACGAGACCGGCGTCGACGGCCTGGCGCGGCGTGCGCCCGAACAGAGACACCGCGCCGCCGTCCGGCGGCTGCAGGCCGAGAAGCATGTCGATCGTCGTCGACTTACCGGCACCGTTCGGCCCGAGCAGCGCGACCGTCTCGCCCCGCTCTATGGACACGTCGATGCCGCGTACCGCGTGCACCGGGCCCTGCGGGCTGCGAAACGACTTACTCAGACCTTCCAGCCGGATCCGGGCATCGTGCGGCCGGATGCCAGCGGATGCCACGGGCCGCACAATACCGGCCCGTGTCTCGTGCTTGCTGAATGGCGCG
Organism: Solirubrobacteraceae bacterium; assembly: GCA_049522915.1. Lineage (GTDB taxonomy): Bacteria > Actinomycetota > Thermoleophilia > Solirubrobacterales > Solirubrobacteraceae > Palsa-513. The sequence goes on from JBEKNK010000054.1 coordinate 1,799, forward strand.
ACACGCACGCCGTTCACCGTGGACGGGTCGGTGAGCAGCCCGGATAGCGATCCTCGCGCCGACGCGGCGTCAGAGGCGCCGGACCGCGCCTGGCGCCCACCCGGTCGGCGTGCGCACGGCCGTCTGCCCGTAGGATCCGTGCATGGCCTCCACCCCGCGAGGCCACCGCCACGGCAGATCGAACCCGCGCGCAGGCTCAAACGCATCCGGCGGCGCAACTTGTGCCCGGCCCGGGAAGGGAACGAACCATCGTGGGGTCTTGGGCTTAGACGAACTGACAGCGACCTATGGAGGGACCATGAAGAGACACAGAATCGTGCTTGTCGCCGTAGCACTCGGCGCGCTGGTGCTGAGCGGCGCGGCGTTCGGCGCATCAGCCCATTCGAGCGGGGCGACCGTGGTCACGACGAAGAAGATGTCGTTCGGGACGATCCTCGTCACGAGCTCCGGCCAGACGCTCTACCTCGACACGGCCGACAAGCCGGGACACCCTGCCTGCACCGGCGGTTGCCTGTCGGTTTGGCCGCCTCTGAAGGCGAACGGCAAGCCCAAGGCCGCCGGCAGCGCGAAGTCCTCGCTGCTCGGCACGACCAAGATCGCCCGCGGCGTCGTGCAGGTCACCTACAACGGTCACCAGCTCTACACCTTCGCTTCTGACACCAAGAGCAACCCGACCAGCGGTGAGGGGATCAGCGACTTCTACGTCGTGAACCCCAACGGCACCAAGATCACGAGTACGACGACGAAGAAGCCGTCAAAGAACCCCGGCTACTGACGTCGTGCGGCCCCGGCGCTGCGGCGGATCCGGCCGCAGCGCAAGATCGAACCAGAGCTCACGCGCGGAGGGTTTATGCCAGCGGCGCCCGCCCGTGGGCGAGATCACAGGTGCGGCGCGCGGTATTTCCGCACGCGACGCGGTTCTGCGCTCTCGACGACCAGGTCGTCGAGCAGGGCCTGATTCTCCTCGAGCCGCTCCAGGATGATCTCGTTGGAGAGCTCGAGCAGGCGCAGGGTGCGCGCATCCTTGACGCGGTAGTACACGCTCGTGCCCTCTCTGCGGCCGACCACCAGACCCTGCTTGCGCAGCGCCGTCAGGTGCTGCGAGACGCCGCTCGAGTCGAGGTCAAGCGCATGCTGGATCGCTCCGACGCTCAACTCGCCGCCACGCAGGAGTTGCAGCACACGCACGCGAGCCGGATGGCCGAGCACGCGGAAGAGGTCTGCGTTGAGGGCGAAGATCGGAGGCTGGCCTGGGCGCGAGGACCACATTCGCCATCACACCTCAGCCGTCACCGGGCGGGTGGGCGATGGGGAGTCCCGAGCGGCTCGAGCGTCGTGCGTCATCACGCTCGTGCTCCGCTGCTGGCCAGCGGCCGAATCAACGGCGCGTGCTGCAGGACGCGTGCCCGGATCTCCAGGCCTCCGGATCGGTGGCGCATGTGCTCTAGGCGCCGCCAATCGACGTCGACGACGAACCTGGGAGCGCGGGGACGGCGTCGCTGACACGCTGCCCGCCGGGGGTCACGAAGTTGGCTGACGTGAGGTTCTGGGCCGAGTACTGCGCGACGTTGTCGACGGGAGCCTGCGTGACGGTGGTGCCGTCGGTCGTGTCGAAGTCGACCACCCCGACGCCGTCCGGCACCAGGAGCGTGATCCGGCTTGCGTCGCCCGCCTGCGAGGGCGTCAGGATGCTCAGCCCGGTCTGCTCGGCCTCTGCGGGGTGCGCACAGGCAACGATCGTGCCTCCCGTTGAGTCGTTCGGCGCTGCGCCGGCGGCCCCGGCGGGCTCCTGGTCTGCGAGGCAGACATCGCCGGTGGGGAGCGTCGCCACGTAGACGCTGTCGCCAGTCGGGAAGGTCTGGGCGAACACGGTGGAGCTCGCGCCGGAGATCGGCTCGCGCAGCCCGGGTCCGACATCGGCGCTGTGCGCGTGGCGCAGAACGGTGAAGACGGCGGCGAGCGGGCGCACGCGGAAGTGGACGGTGCGGGTCGCGAACGCGGCCGAGCCCCCGTACGCGAGTCCCGCCGAGGCGACCATCACCGCTCCGAGTTGCAGCAGGCGCCCGATGAGGCTCGGTCGCCGTGGTCCACGCGAGCTCATCGACGACCCGTCCTGGCTGTCATTTGGCTTGTCCTCATCGTTGTTGTTTGGCGCGCAGGCACGTCAGCTGCAGCTCGTGTAGTTGTCTTCGTGGCCGGAGATGTTGTCGTCGTCGCCGAGGTAGGTCTCGCTGATCCCGTAGGAGTGGACCGGGGCGTTTCCGCAGAAGAGAATCGAGTAGCCGCCGGAGCACGCCGTCGAGTAGGGGATCCCGCCGAACTGGACGCAGATGTCGGCGTCGACGTTGTAGTTGGTGCCGCCGATGTTGGTGATCGTGGACCAGCTGCCGGCGGTCAGGCTGCAGGTCGAGCGGCCGATGAACGTCTCGCAGTTGTAGTCCTGGTCGTAGGCTGAGGCGTCGCTAGGAGGACGGACGGCGAGCAGCGTGAAGCTGGCGGCGAGGGTACCCGCCAGGAGCAGGAGCGCTACGAACGCCCCCGGGCGCCGCCGAGCAACCGTCCGCAGCAGCGAAGCCAGCGGCGGCCGCGAAACCTCTGCATGGGTCCGTTCCATACCACTGGTATCGCACGAGCGGCCAGGTTGTGACCAAGTTTTCGCCAGGTCGCCAGCGCGCGCGTCGCCACCCCGCCAGGCGCCGGCTCAAAAGCGCCGAATTCTCTCGCGGCCGGGGCGCCAACGACCCGGTCAGTAGCCGAACGTGACCCGGGGCTGCTCGCGGCTCGTCTGCAGGCCGGCGGCGGGCAGCACGAAGATGAACGCGCCGTGGTCGGCCGGGACGAGCCGTTGGGTGTCGACGCCGAACGAGCCGGCCAGCCGCACGGTTTTCGCCTGCCGACTGGCGATCCCGTACACGACAAGGCGAAGATCGCTCGTCGGGCAGGCGCGCGCGCCGCGCGCGAGCTCGCGAGTCGGTGAAGACGGGGAATCGAGACCGGCCAGCGGCGCTGCGCATGCCCCACTCCCGGTGTACGCGCTCGCCGAAACGTACTCCGGGTACCAGCTGGCCGCCCCAGCCTGAGTGCATCCCCTCAGCGGCTCGACCGGCAGCGCGTGGAACAGGCCGTCGTCGCCGAACGCCCCGTCCTCCCCGATCACCCCGAGCTCACTGTTGAGCACACGGCCGACCTGCAGGCAGCTCAAGTCGCCGGCGCCGGAGGCCAGTCGCCGCGTATAGACGCGAACCCCCCAGGGGAAGCCGCCCGCCGGATCGGCGACGCGCAGGGGCAGCAGCAGCGCCTGCCCCGGCTTCGGGGCTCCGGTCAGCACCAGGCCCGCGCGGACCGGGGGGCCGAACAGCTGCGTCGCGGCGACGGCCGTGCCGGACGCGAGCACGAGCGCCGCCGCGAGCACGAGGGCCGGACGGCCCCGGCGGAACAGGCGCACACGCGGTCGTACGACGGGCGCGCCGCGGCGTAGCGACTCGCGTTGCGCGGCAGCCACGAGCTCGCGCCTGAGGATGACGATCGGATCAGTCACCGCTCGCCCACCCCGGAGCCACCTTCTTCATCGACGTCAGCCCGCGGCTGACGCGCTTGCGAACGACGCTCTCCGAACAGCGGAGCTGCGCCGCGATCTCGTCGTACTCGCGGCCGTCGACGTGACGCGCGACGACCGCGTCGCGCTGATCGTCGGGCAGAAAGTCCAGCAGGCCCATCGCGCCGGACGCGGCGAGGCGCTCGATCACAGCGAGTGCGTGATCGTCGACGACGAGCGGCTGCATCTCGAGCGCGCGCCGCGCTCGGTCTTCGACCTCTCCCCGGCGCATCGCGTCAAACCAGCGGTGGCGGGCGATCGCGAACAGCCACGCCGTCGCCGGCTCCTCGCTCGGGACGAAGTTGCCCAGCGACCCGAGCGCGGCCGCGAAGGTCTCGGCGGCGAGGTCCATCGCGAGCTCGGCATCCGGGACGCGACGGCGAAAGAAGGCGAGAACCTTGGCGATGTGGCGGTCATAGAACTCGCCGAATGCCTCCGCATCGACAAGCGCTGCGACCAGAAGCTCGGCATCAGAACGCTCACGGCGCAAGCCCACAGCACACTGTACCCCCAGATCCGGCGCGAAGGGTGGTTTGGCCCCGCCACGCAAGGGCCTGCGCGCATGCACCGGTGCTACGCTCGCGTCGACCTCTACCAAGGAGGCTGTGATGGCAAAAGAAGTCACATGCCCGCCGTGCGGCGAAATCATCCGTGGCGACGACGACTCCGAGCTGGTTGCGAATGTCCGACGCCATGCGCAGGAGCACCAGCACGAGATGCCGCCGGGGATGACCGACGAGCAGTTCGAAGCTCACGTGCTCGACGATGCACGCGAGGTGGCGTCGACCTGACGGCGCCCGGCCAGCGCTTCGCCCCTTCAGCAGGCGCAGGAGGGGCGAAGCAGCACGATCGAGTCGCCGCACCACGGCCGGAGCGGCCCGCGGCGGCAGCGTGCAGGCGTCCCGATATTCTTCACTCTCTGAGTTGGCTCGGTTATATATACGCCCCGGCCCTCGCACTGCGGCGAAAGCGCGCATGAGCACCCAGCCGAGCACCCCGCCGAGCACCCCGGCGAGCACCCCGGCGCCCACCCCGCCCGTCGCCCCACCAACCGCCATGACCCGGCGGCACCTGCTCGCCGCTGGCGGATCGGCGCTCGGCGCATTCGCGCTGGTGGCCGCCGGCGGCCCGCTGCGCGACGCGCTGGCGGCCACCCGGCGCGGTGGGCCGGCTGTCAACAGCTACGGCTCGGTGCCGCCGGCCGCGGCCCTCTCGCCGCACTCGCGCCCGGATCTGCGAATACCGGGGCTGGCGGTTGACGTTTCCAAGCCCGGAACGGCCCCCGGGCTGATCTTCATCGGACCTTACGGCGCCCCCCGAGGCCAGGCCGGAGCGGTCATCACAGACGAGTCCGGCCGGCCGCTCTGGGAGTACCCGACTCCCGGAGAGGAGGTCTACAACTTTCAGGTACAGCTCTACAAGGGCCGGCCCGCGCTGACCTGGTGGCAGGGCGTGATCGTCGACGGGCACGGCGTCGGCTCCTACAAGATCGCCGGCCCGCACTACGTGACGATCGCGAACGTGCAGGCCGGCAACGGGCTGCGTGGCGACCTTCACGAGTTCCTCCTCACCGACCGCGGAACGGCGCTGCTGACCTCCTACATCTCCACCGAAACCGACCTGCGGGCCGTCGGCGGGCCGAGCCGCGGCCCGATCGAGGACGCCGTGTTCCAGGAGGTCGACCTCGCCAGCGGCCGTGTGCTGCTCGAGTGGCATAGCCTCGATCACATTCCGCTGAGCGAGTCCTACTGGCCGCTCAGCAGCTGGAGCTGGGACTACGTGCATCTGAACTCGATCGACGTCGACAGCGACGGGCAGCTGCTCGTCTCGTCGCGCAACACCCACACCATCTACAAGATCGACCGCCGCTCCGGCGAGATCATCTGGCGCCTGGGCGGCAAGCAGACGAACTTCGCGATGGGACCCGGGGCCCAGTTCGTCTGGCAGCACGACGCCCGCCGCCAGGCCGACGGCACGATCACGGCGTTCGACAACCAGGGCTCGCCCGGCGGCGGCCCGCAGTCGCGGGCGATCGTGCTCGCCGTAGACGAGCGAAACCGCACGGCAAGCCTTCAGCGCCAGTACCTGCATCCCCGCGCACTGCAGGCGTCGAGCTGCGGCAGCGTCAGGGTGCTGCCCGGCGGCAACCTCTTCGTCGGTTGGGGGGCGGAGCCGTTCGTGTCCGAATTCTCACCCGGCGGCGAGCTGCTGTTCGACGCGCGCCTCGGCGCCGGCTACAGCGGCTACCGCGCGTTTTGCATTCCCTGGAGCGCCACCGGAGAAGCGCAGCCGAACCTCGCCGCGCAGCGCCACGGGAAGGGCGCGACGGTCTGGGTGAGCTGGAATGGCGACACCGAGGTGGCGCGCTGGCAGGTGCTCGCCGGCGGGCGCTCCGGGGCGCTGCAACCGCTCGCCGCCGCGCCGCGCAGCGCCTTTGAGACGGCGATCGAAATCGCCGGGCAGCCGCAGCGCCTCGCGGTTCGCGGCCTGGACGCGCGCGGGCGCGTGCTCGCAACCTCCGCGACGATCGCGCTCTGAGGGCGCAGGCGCCGCGAGGCTCCCGAACCTGGACACGTGCGCTCGTGCGCTCGTGCGCTCGTGCGCTCGTGCGCTCGTGCGCTCGTGCGCTCGTGCGCGCCCGCGACCTCCGCGACGCCCGCACGCCGACACGAGACGCGCCACGGAGGCCTACGGGCCGCTGCCCAGCGAGAAGGTCCAGGTGGAGGTGTAGGGCGTCGCGCTGGCGAACACGCCCGCCGGCACCGCGAGCGTCCATGTCGTCGTGAAGGTCTGCGCGCCGAGGCCGGTGTTCGCCACCGCGTCGTAGATCGGCGTCGCGGCAGGGGCGACCGTGGCAGCCGGCAGCGTGTAGGGGTAGGAGACGACCGTCGACGCGAGCGTGCAGAAGATCGGCAGCAGGTCGCAGACGAGCGACGGTGCCGTCTGGATCGTCGTCGCCGCCGCGGGCAGTGTCTTTGAGCCGGACGTGAACTGGGTCGAGGTCGCGGTGACGTTCCAGCCGGCGCCCGAGCCGGTCGCGTCGCTGACGTCGAAGGCGAGCGTGGCGGTCAGCGTCCGGTTGGCGCCGTTCAGCGTCGTCGTCGGAAAGGTGAGCGTCGATGCCGGCGTGCCGTTGACGAACGACAGCGCGCCGGCGTTCAGCATCACGGAGGCCGTCGTGCTCGCCTGCGCGCTGCCGGCGCACGCGCCGGCCGCGGCGATCACGAGCACGATCAGTCCCAGGAGACGATTCATCGTGGCGTTATCGGCGCGGGCGCGAGCCGCCGCCTCGCCACCGCGCCGGACATCGGACATCCGTCCAGGGCCCGCCCCGCAGGGCCCGCGTGGCGGGCTGCTAGCCTCGGCGAAGGAGCGCCGCTGCGGCGCCGGGGGCAACCGCGGCGCGGCCGCTCGCAACCGCAAGCCAACACGAAAGGGAAGTGATGGGCGTCACCCGCTTCGGCCTTCAGATACCGAACTTCACCTACCCGGGGATCGCCGACCGCGACCTGTTCGAGCGTATCGCGGCGGTCGCCGGCGCCGCCGAGGAGTCGGGCTTCGACTCCATCTGGGTGATGGATCACTTCTACCAGATCGCGATGGTCGGGCCGCGGACCGACCCGATGCTCGAGGCCTACACGCTGCTCGGCGCGCTCGCCGCGCGTACGCGCACCGTCAGCCTCGGCACGATGGTGACGGGCGTGACCTACCGCAACCCGGCGCTGCTCGCCAAGATCGTCACGACGCTCGACATCGTCTCCGCCGGGCGCGCGATCCTCGGCATCGGCGCGGCGTGGAACGACGAGGAGCACGCCGGATACGGCTTCCCCTACCCGCCGATCGGCGAGCGGATGGACCGCCTGGAGGAGGCGCTGCAGATCTGCACGGCGATGTTCACGCAGGAGGACGCGAGCTTCAACGGCCGCCACTACACGATCGAGCACGCGCTCAACTTCCCGCGGCCGATTCGCGCCAGCGCGATCCCGATCCTCGTCGGCGGCAGCGGCGAGCGCCGCACGCTCGCGCTCGTGGCCCGCTACGCCGACGCCTGCAACCTCTTCGGCGACGTCGCCACGATCAAGCACAAGCTCGAGGTCCTGCAGCGCCACTGCGAGGCGATCGGGCGCGACCCGGCGAGCATCACCAAGACCCGCCTGGGCGGCCTGGTCATCGCCGCCACGGACGAGGAGGCCGATCGCAAGGGCCGCGAGATGGCCGCCGCGCGCGGCATGGACGAGGAGCGCTACCGCGGCTACGTCATCGCCGGGGACCCCGACGGCGTCTGCGAGCAGGTCGGGGCCTACCTCGATGCCGGCCTCGACGGGCTGATCTTCAACATGCACGACGCCCAGGACCTCGAGCCGGTGCGGTTGGCGGGCGAGACCCTCTCGAAGGCGTTCGGCTGAGCCGTGGCCGCCAAACCGACCCTGACGATCGTGATCGCCTCGACGCGGCCGGGGCGTGCCGGGCTGCCGATCGCTGAGTGGTTCACCGCCCGCGCGCAGGCCCACGGCGGCTTCGAGGTCGCCGTAGCCGATCTCGCGGAGCTGCGGCTGCCGATGATGGACGAGCCCGACCACCCGCGCCTGCGCCGCTACACCCACCAGCACACCAAGAGCTGGAGCGCGAGCGTCGAGGCCTCCGACGCGTTCGTGTTCGTCACGCCGGAGTACAACTTCGGCTACACGGCGCCGCTGAAGAACGCGATCGACTACCTGCATTTCGAGTGGCAGTACAAGCCGGTCGGCTTCGTCTCCTACGGCGGCATCGCCGCCGGCACGCGAGCCGTCCAGCAGCTCAAGCAGGTCGTCACGACGCTGAAGATGACGCCACTCTTCGAATCGGTGTCGATCCCCTTTCACACGCAGTTCATCGACGACGGCGTCCTGCGCCCCAACGAGGTGATGGAGCAGGCCGCCGACACGATGCTTGCCGAACTGCTGCGCGTGCAGGCGGCACTGCGCACGCTGCGGGTGTAGGAACGACGCGAGGAGCCCCTCCCATCCCTTCGCTCGAGCTCCTCTACTGGGACGGATGTCCGTCGCACCCCGCCGCCCTCGCCGAGCTGCGCGCGGCGCTCGCGGAGCTCGGGCACCCCGCCGCTGCGGTCACGCTGACGCAGATCACGACCGACGAGCAGGCGGCGGCGCGCGGCTTCGTCGGATCGCCCACGCTGCTGATCGACGGTGTCGACGTCGTGCCGCCACCGCCGGGAGAGCCCACCGGCCTGACCTGCCGGCTCTACCGCCGCCGCGACGGCCGCCAGTCGCCGACGCCCGACCCCGACGATCTGCGCGAGTCGATCGCGCGCCTGCTACCCCCACCGACCCAGGAGTCCTGACGATGTCTCTCTCGATCGGAGTGCTAGCTCCCAACTTCACGCTGCCGGACACCTACGGCAACCAGACGCCGCTTCGCGATGTCGACAGCGCCGTCACGCTCGTCGTCTTCACCTGCAACCACTGTCCCTACGCGCTCGCCTGGCACGACCGGCTGCAGGCCGTCGCACGCGACTACGGCCCGCGCGGCGTGCGGATCCTGCAGATCAACAGCAACGACGCCCGCCGCTACCCGCGCGACTCAGTGCAGGCGATGGGCGCGCGCGTCGCCGCCGGCGAGTTCGCGAGCCCCTACCTGCACGACGACACACAGGAGGTCGCCGAGGCCTGGGGGGCCGAGGTGACGCCCGACGTCTTCGTGCTCGACGGCGACGGGCGCCTGGCCTACCGCGGCGCGCCCGACGCCGACTACGGGGACGAGTCGCTGCGGGCGAGCTGGCTGCGCGACGCACTCGACGCGGTGCTCGCCGGGCGCCCGCCAGACCCCGCCGAGACCGAGCCGGTCGGCTGCTCGATCAAGTGGCGTCCCTGACGGCCTCGCGGAGCGCGAGCTCCATCACGAAGTGGGGGCCGATCTGTGGCAGGTCGAACTCCTCGGAGGCGGCGCGCATCCCCGCGCGCTCATAGAGCGAGCGCGCCGGCGAGCGTCCGTAGCACCAGATGCGCCGCGCCCCGGCTGCGCTCGCGTGCGCGATCAGCGCCGCCAGCACGGCCCCGCCGGCCCCCCTCCCGCGCAGCGCCGCCACGGTCGCCATGCCGCGGATCCGCCAGTCGCCGGGCTCCCCGTCGGGCAGGACGAAGCCGACCGCGACGAGCTCGCCCTGCGCGAAAGCCCCGACCGCGAAGGCCCCCTCGCCCTCGCCGGCCGCGACCTCCTCGAGGGACTGGTGGGGCCTCAGGACCTCCCGGCGCAGGGGCCGCGTCTGCTCGAGCGTCACCGGTACGACGACGAAGCCGCTCACGGCCAAAATCCTAATCGGCCTCTTCAGCTGGGTGCATGCACCCAGCTGCCGGACGGCGCATGCGCCGTCCGGCGGGACGGCGCATGCGCCGTCCCGAACAGCTCAGGGGGCCTGATCGGTCGCCGCGATCGCGCCTGCGGCCATCACCAGGCCGATCGCCATGAAGGCCTCTTCGCGTCCCGCAGCGAGCAGCTCCTCCGCGGCGGCGAGCAGGCCGTCGATGCGCTGGAGCGCGGGGCCGGCGGCGCCCGGGTCCTCGTCGCGGCAGACCGCGCGGGCGAGCGCGATCATCGGCGCGATGCGCGTCAGATCCGGCGGCGGACCCGAACCCATCGCTGCGCCGAAGCCCATCAGCAGGTAGCCGGCGATGCGGGTGAGGCGTCCGCTCTGCGGGCGGACCGCCGGGAGACGCGGCGGCGTGGGCGGCGGGAGCGCGCGACGCTCGAGCAGCGCGCTGATCGTGCCGCCGGCGACCAGAGCACGCTCGCGCGGGTCGAGCCCGGCGTAGGCGGCCACGCGCATCGTCGCGAAGAGGCCCCCGGCCGGTCGGCCGTAGGGCACGTCGGAGGCGAACACGATGCGCTCCACCGGGACGCGGGCGAACAGCTCGACCAGGTCGAAGGGCGAGAAGATCGAGGTGTCGTAGAAGACCGACGGGTGGCCGGCCAGGCGCGTGGCGAACATTCCCTGGTCGGCGATCGCGCCGTGCGCGAGCACGAGCGCGACCTGCGGATGGCGCAGCGCGAGGTCGGCGAGCGCGTTCATCGGCCCCATCCCACGTCCGGCGTGGATGAGGATCGGCACGCCGGCGTCGGCGGCCAGCTCGAAGATCGCGTTGCACGCCGGGGTGTCGAAGCCAAACGCCTGCGCGCGCGGGTGCAGCTTGATCCCGCGCGCCCCCGCCGCCAGGCAGCGCCGCCCCTCGGCGATCGGGTCATCCGCCGGGTCAAGGCGGCAGAACGGGTACAGCCGTCCCTCGGCCTGCGCCGCCCAGGCCAGCACCCGGTCGTTCGGCGTGCTGTAGGCCGGCCGGCGATCGGGGTCGTGCAGCGCGAAGACGCAGGCGCGGGCGCCGCGGTCGACCTGATCGAGGAAGCCCAGGAGGGAGTCGAGATCGAGCGTCTGGCCGTCCTCGTCGCGGCCGAGGTGGGTGTGGGCGTCGAGCACGGCGCTGCGGTCCGGGAGCAGCTCGCGCAGTTCGGCGGCAAGCGTGTCGAAGGCAGCCGGGAGGGGTGGGACCGCCACTCACCCATGCTCGCATAACGTTGAGCGGATGAGCGTCGCTCCGCCGCCCGCGCGCCACATCGTGCTGATCGGCCTGATGGGCGTCGGCAAGACGACGATCGGCCGACTGCTCGCGGCGCGGCTGGGCTGGCCGCTTGCCGACAGCGACGGCGAGATCGAGGCGCGCGAGGGTGCGACCGTGCGCGAGCTGCAGGAGCGCCGCGGCGCGGACGCACTGCACTCACTCGAGGCGCAGGTCCTGCTGGAGGCGCTGGCGCGGGCGGAGCCCTCGGTGATCGCCGCCGCCGCGAGCACGGTGGAGGACGAGCGCTGCGCGAGGGCGCTGAGCGCCGGCGGCGTGAGCACGGTCTGGCTGCAGGCGAAGCTCGCCACGCTCGTGGCCCGCTACGACTCAGACCCCCACCGCCCACGCTACCGCCAGGGCACGGCGGCCGCGCTGCGCGAGCAGCTCGCCGCCCGCGAGCAGCGCTTCGCCGCGGTGGCGACGGTGAGGATCGACGTCGACGGCCTGGCGCCGGCGGAGGTGCTCGAGCGCGTGGAGGGCGCGATCGCGCAGGCGCGCTAGCGCAGCGGCTGCGCGGACTCGGCGATCTTCAGCATCTGGGCGTTGGTGAGGGTCTCGTTGAGGCTGTTGGAGACCCAGTAGAGCACGCCGCCCTCGCGCCAGCCGATGTCGTGGAAGGCGGAGCCGTCGTCGACGAACATGTAGCTGCGCCCGTCGATCGTCACGGTCGCGTTGGGGTTCGCGAACAGCGGCGGGTCGGTCCAGTTCATGCCCTCGATGCCGTAGTACTCGCCCTCGGAGCCCGCCGACCAGTCGATCCGGTAGCCGTAATGCAGGTGGCCCTGCTCATCGCGGATCGTGTAGGGGTGGTAGTCGTTGAGCGTCGCCGGCCCGGTCTGCAGGGTCGGCAGGTAGATCGGGACGCCGACGTCGGGAGTGATCGTGAGCGCCGTCTGGCTCGTGCCAGGGGTGAGCGCGTAGAGGTCGTCGGTCCCCGCGGTGAAGGTCGTGGTGTGGTGTGTGGCGTGGTGGGTGTGTGTGGCGGTGGAGGAGCTGGTCGTGCTCGAGCTCGAGGCGCCGGTCCCGCCGCCGGGGAGGTTCGCCTTCGGGGCCTCGTAGAGGAAGTTGTCGACGCTCTGGCGGATCAGCGCCGGCGTCGAGAGGACGGCCTCCTCGGGCCCCTCCGGGGTGTTGATCTGGTAGGCCGGATTGGAGACGTTGAATGGGACGTCGCGGACCGGCTTGGACTGCGAGAAGGCAGCGAGGTAGAACAGGTCCGCGATCTCGTGCGCGCCGCGGATGTCGGTCCAGACCGCCTCGCCGAAGGCCTTCGCAAGCGAGGACCACTTGCTCAGGAAGCCCCACACGCCGAGCTGCTCCTTGGCGTCGCGGATGAAGTCCTGCTGGCGCGCGACGCGCACGAAGTCCGAGTCGGTGTGGCGGTAGCGGACGTAGGACAGCGCCTGGTTGCTGCACAGGCGCTGGTAGCCCGGTTCGATGTTGATCGCTGCGTAGCTGTCGCCGACGGGGTTGTAGTAGCGCTGGTCGACGTCGACGTAGACGCAGCCGATCGCGTCCACCAGGCCCAGGAACGAAGCGAAGTTGAAGTCGATCACGTGGTTGATCGTGATCCCCGGGAGGGTCGCCAGGACGACCTTCTTGACGAGGTCGTCGCGCCCGATCGAATAGGCGGAGTTGAACTTCTGGTCGTCGTAGGGCACGCCGTGCCAGGTGAAGCTGACGAGCAGGTCACGCGGGATCGAGAGGATCGACGTCTGCTCCTGCGCCGGGTCCATCCGCACGAGCATGAAGGTGTCGGCGTGCAGCAGGTGGACGCCGTCGACGTCCTGCTCGGCCCCCGTCGCGTAGTCGGTCGTCTTGCCGATGTGGTCGTCGCCGATCACGAGGATCGTCTCCGGCTGCCCGACCTGCGCCGGTGTCAGGTACTTGGAGTCAAGCGGCGTGCCACCGAGCTGGAAGTCGGCGGCGACCGTGCTGACCACGTTGATCGCCCCCACCGAGATGGCGGTCGCCGTGGCGGCGACGATCACGAAGCAGGCGAGCAGCTCGCGCCGCAGCGGATGGCGCCGCCGCGGCGGGGTCGCGGACGCGGCGGCCGGGGTGGTAGCGATCGGGCGATCGGGCGCGCGACGCAGCGAGCGCCTCACCTGCCACCGGCTCCCTGGCGGGGACGCAGACGCAGTGCAGCGGCGAGCCCGGCGAGCCGATCGCTGTCGATGTCAGGATCGAATATCGGCACGATTTGAGTTGTGCTGCGATGACAGTATTGCGCGACGACCGGCTGGTGGTGGCGCCGCGGCGGCGGTTTGGGCGCGCGTGCGCGCGCCGCGTTGCGCTAGAAAACGAGCAGCATCAGCCCGACGGTGATTCCCGGGCCGATCGTGATCATCAGCCCGCGGTCCCCTGCCGCGGGCGCGCACTTGCGGATCGTCTCCTCGAGCACATAGAAGATCGACGGGGTGCCGATGTTGCCGTGGGAGGCGAGCAGCTCGTAGCTGATCGCGACGTCGTCGTTGCCGAGGCCCAGCGCGTCGGCCACGCAGCGCACGATCCGTCGCCCGCCGGGGTGGATCATCCAGTGGTCGATCGCGAAGCGCGTCAGGCCGAGCGGCGCGAGGAAGTCCTCGACCAGCCGCTCCAGGCCGGCGCTGGCGAGGTCGGGAAGCTCGCGGGCCAGGTGCAGATGGCTGTCGTCGTCGCCGAGCGCCATGTGCACCACGTCGAGGGTGCCCGACAGCTGATGCACCGTCGAGGCGACGACGGCCGGGCCGGGCGCCTGTGCGCCGTATTCGACGATCGCCGCCGCGCAGCCGTCGCCGAAGATCGCCGAGCCGACGATCTTCGCCCGCGGATCGTCGGGCGCCGCCTGGCTGAGCAGGCCGCTCATGCTCTCGGCCGCGACGATCAGGCCGCGGCTGCCCTCGTATTCGGGCATCGAGCGCGCGACGAGGCGCACGAGCGGCACCGCGCTGGCGCAGCCGACGCCGACCACGTGGTACTTGTCGGTCGACGGGTCCATCTCGTAGTGCTCCACCAGCCGGTGCGCGAGCGTCGGCCCGCCGAGCGAGTAGAGGCTCGCGCTGACCACGGTGTCGATCTGCTGCGGATCGACGCCGAGCGCATCGACCGCGCGCACGGCCAGATCGAACAGCTGGAGCTCCGAGCTCGCGGTTCGTCCCTGCAGGTTCTGGCCGCCGCCATCCTCGAGCGCGGTCAGGTGCCGGCGCTCGACGCCACAGCTCGCGAAGATGCGCTGCGCAAACGGGTCGTCGTTCATCCCGAGCGCGTCGAGCACCTCCTGCTGGGAGAACGACCGCGCCGGATCTGCGTGGGTCAGCCGGCTGATCCGCGGCGTGGCCGCCCCAACGAGCACGGAGCGGGCGGCGCGGCGCGCGCGCGGGGTCAGCCTGGCCTGCAGCTCGGCGCAGTCGTTGAGATGGGGGAACGGCGCGTCGGGGACCTCGAGGCCGAGGAACGCACACAGCGGCTCCCAACCATCCTCGACGTCGAACACCAGCAGCCGATCGGCGGGGACCGTGCGGGCGACCTGGTCGTTGTGGCGCTCGTAGCGCGTGAGTGCCTCTTCGCGGCGCTCGCAGCTGCCGTCGAGGATCTGCTTCCACAGCGGGCGGTCGGGCATCATCAGGACGTCCAGCGCGACCTCTTCGGCCGCCGCAAGCTGGGGTCCGCCGGCCATCGCCAGCTCACGGGTGGCGCGCAGGCAGCTCGCGTAGCTGCGGTACCAGGCTTCGGGCTCGCGCACGCTCAGCAGCACCAGCGACGTCGGCCAGACGTCGAGCAGCTCGCGGTAGTGGCGCGCGCCGACCCAGCCGAGGGCGGCGTTCCAGCCGGCCAGGTCCTGGCGCCAGTCAAGCGCCGTCGAGCTCCCGCCGGAGCGGGCGCGCGCGAGCGCGCCGTCGGTCTGGGCGACCGTCCGCGGGTGCAGGCAGGGACCAACGCCGAGCAGCTCGAGCGCCGCCGCCAATGACACGGTGCCGGTGCGCGTGTAACCCGCTCCGATCACCTTCACGGGCAGCGCCCCTGCCTTACGCCGGCGGATCCTGGCGGCTTCGTTTTCCAACATCGGCACCCACTTTAACAACATGGCGCTAACGATCCCGTAAGTGATCCGTAACAATAGCGGCGACGCGGACGCTCCGAGCCCCTCGCGGGGCGGGCCGTCGCAGCCACAGAACCCCCGGTCTGGCCCGGCGGGATACGAACTACAGCGGGAGATTCGCATGCATGTGATCGGAGCAGGGCTGCCGCGGACCGGCACGCTCACCCAGAAGTTGGCGCTCGAGCTGCTCGGGCTGGGGCCTTGCTACCACTGGGTCGACGTGATCGCCAACCTGGACCGCGTGGCGCAGTGGGAACGAGCACTCGATGGCGAGGCTCCCTGGGAGGAGATCTTCGCCGGCTGCCACTCCACGGTCGACTGGCCGGGCGGCTTCTTCTACGCCGAGCTCGCCGAGGCCTATCCGGAAGCCAAGGTGCTGCTCAGCGTGCGCGATCCCGAGCGCTGGGAGCCGAGCTTCCGCGAGACGATCGTCGACATGTGCTTCGGCGACACCCTGATCCACCACCTGTCGGCGGCGCGCTCGAAGGTGGATCCGCGCTGGGAGCGCTACCTGCGCCTGATCGACCGGATGTTCTGGATCGACCGCGGCACCTTCGCGGGCTCCTACTCCGATCCGCAGAGCCTGATCGCTGCGATGCACCGCCACGAGGACGCCGTCAAGGCCGCCGTGCCCGCCGAGCGCCTGCTGGTCTGGGACGTGACGGAGGGGTGGGGTCCGCTGTGCGAGTTCCTCGGGGTGCCCGTCCCCGACCAGCCGCTCCCCCACGCCAACGACCGCGACGCCTTCATGTACCGCGTCACCGCCGGCGCGCTCGGAACCCTCCAGACCTGGCACGAGGCGCGTCCGGCGCCGGCCTGAGGGGCGCGCGCTTCGCGCGCGCCCGGCTTCGACGAGCGGCGTGGCGCGAGCGGCGTGGCGCGAGCGGCGGTGGCGCGAGCGGCGTGGCGCGAGCGGCGTGGCGCCTCGAACGTGGCACCTCCTCGTGCGTGCCGGCGCTGTAGGCGTGGCCGGCGCTGCCGGCCCGGGCGCGGGCGCGTCTCGCG
>JBEKNK010000055.1:0-19130 GCA_049522915.1 Solirubrobacteraceae bacterium
GCGCCGGTGTCGGTCGAGGCGTTCTCGATCTACCGCGGGTTGCGGGCGGTCAATCCGAGCCCCTACATGTACTTCCTCGACTTCGGCGACTTCCAGGTCGCCGGCGCGAGCCCGGAGCCGCTGATCACGGTGTCCGGCGGGGAGGTGACGACGCGCCCGATCGCCGGCACGCGGCCGCGCGGCGCAAACGCGATCGAGGACGCCCTGCTGGAGGCCGAGCTGCTCGCGGACGAGAAGGAGCGCGCAGAGCACATGATGCTCGTCGATCTGGGCCGAAACGACCTCGGACGGGTCTGTGAGTACGGCAGCGTGGAGGTGCAGACGCTGATGGCGGTCGAGCAGTACTCGCACGTGATGCATCTCGTCAGCGCCGTCTCCGGACGGCTGCGCGAAGGGATCGGCGCGATGGACGCGCTGCGGGCCACGCTGCCAGCCGGCACGCTGTCGGGCGCGCCGAAGGTGCGGGCGATGCAGATCATCGACGAGCTCGAGCCGGTGAAGCGCGGCGGCTATGGCGGCGCAATCGGCTACCTCAGCTACACCGGCGAGCTGGACACGGCGATCCACATCCGCACTGTCGTAGTCAAGGACGGGGTCGCCCACCTGCAGGCCGGGGGCGGGACCGTCGCCGACGCGCTGCCCGAGCGCGAGTTCCTCGAGTCGGAGTCCAAGGCGCAGGCCGTGCTGCGGGCGATCGAGCTCGCCGGCAGGCAGAGCGACTGGGAGTAGGCCCGCGCGGCGGCGGGGACCGGGGGCGGCGGGCCCCTCGCGGCGCGGCGGCGAAGCGACGCGCGAGCGCGGCCAATGGCTACGCTCGTGCACGTGCACGTGCTCGTGATCGACAATTACGACTCATTCACCTACAACCTCGTGCAGTACCTCGGCGAGCTGGGAGCGGCGCTGGAGGTCGTGCGCAACGACCAGGCGAGCGTCGATGAGCTGCTGCGCACCGCGCCCGATCGCGTCGTCGTCTCACCGGGGCCGTGCACGCCCGACCAGGCCGGCATCACGCTCGAGGTCGTGCGCGCCTTCCCGGAACGCGGCATCCCGACGCTCGGCGTCTGCCTCGGCCACCAGGCGCTGGCGCAGGCATTCGGCGGCGAGGTCGTCCGTCACGTGCCGGTGCACGGCAAGACGGGCGTGATCGAACACGACGGGCGGAGCGTCTACCGGGGGCTGCCGAGCCCGCTGACGGTCGGGCGCTACCACTCGCTGATCGTCTCCGAGGAAGTGCCCGACTGCCTGGAGATCAGCGCTCGCGGCGACGGTGTGGTGATGGGCATCCGCCATCGCTCGCTGCCGGCGGAGGGCGTTCAGTTTCATCCCGAGTCGGTCCTGACCGAGCATGGCATGGCGCTGCTCGCCAACTTCCTCGACGGCGGCGAGCTGTGAGCGAGCAATCGGGCACGGCGGTCACGGCGGCGCTCGACCGGGTCGCCTCGGGCGGCGATCTGAGTGCGCAGCAGACGGCGGAGGTGCTGGGCGAGATCATGGCCGGCGGCGTGCCGCAGGCCCAGATCGCGGGGTTTCTGATGGCGCTGCGCACGAAGGGGGAGACGGTCGAGGAGCTGACCGGGCTGGCCCGCGCGATGCGCGGGCTGGCGCTCCGCGTGCACGCCCAGGCTGAGAACCTGCTCGACACCGCCGGCACCGGCGGCGGGCGGCGCAGCTTCAACGTCTCGACCACCGCGGCGCTGATCGCGGCGGGGGCGGGCTGCTTCGTGGCCAAGCACGGCAACCGCTCGGCGACCGGCACGTCGGGATCGGCCGATCTGCTCGAGGCGCTCGGCGCCCGCATCGACCTGGAGCCCGAGGGCGTCGCGCGCTGCATCGACGAGGCCGGCTTCGGCTTCATGTTCGCCCCGGCGCACCACGCCGCGACGCGCACGGTGAACGGCGTTCGACGCGAGCTCGCGGTGCGGACGATCTTCAACTTCCTCGGCCCGCTGACCAATCCGGCGGGTGCGAGCCGCCAGCTGATCGGCGTCTCTGACGCACGCTACCTCGAGACGATCGCCGGCGCGCTCGCGCTGCTAGGCGTCGACCGCGCGCTCGTCGTGGCCGGCGAGGACGGCCTGGACGAGGTCTCGGCGAGCGCCCCGACACGCGTCGTCGAGGTGAACGGCGATGAGATCGTCCACTACACGCTCACCCCGGCGGCGCTGGGTGTCGACCCCGAGGGCGGCGCGGAACTCGCCGGCGGCACACCGTCGCAGAACGCTGCGCTGGCGCTGGCCGTGTTTGCCGGGGAGCGCGGCGCGCCGCGTGAGCTGGCGCTCGCCAACGCCGGTGCCGCGATCTATGCGGCCGGTGCAGCCGCGACGATCCGTGACGGAGTCGAGCTGGCGCGCGAGGCGGTCGACGACGGGCGTGCCTCGCTCGCCCTGCAGCGCTTCGTCGCGGCCACGCACGAGGCGCCGTGAGCGTGCTCGAGGAGATCCTCGCGAGCACGCGGGCCGACGTGGAACGACGGCGGGCGGCGGCGCCCGAGGCGACGCTCGGCGCCCGTGGAGATCTCGCGTCGCACGCGTTTCGCGACGCGCTGCTCGCCCCCGGGATCTCGATCATCGCCGAGCACAAGCGCCGCTCACCCTCGGCCGGGGCGATCCGGCCGGGCTCGAGCGTCGCCGAGATCGCACGCGCCTACGAGCGCGGCGGGGCGGCGGCGATCTCCGTGCTGACCGAGGAACGCCACTTCGACGGGTCGCTCGACGATCTCCGCGAGGCGCGCGCGGCGTGCGGGCTGCCGCTGCTGCGCAAGGACTTCATCGTCGACTCCTACCAACTCGCCGAGGCCGCGAGCGCCGGCGCCGACGCGGTGCTGCTGATCGTCGCGGCGCTCTCGCCGGCGGCACTCGCGGCGCTGCACGAGGAGGCCGGCGAGCGGGGCCTCGACGTGCTCGTCGAGGTGCACGATCGGGCGGAGCTGGATGTGGCGCTGGCGCTCGGGGCCGAGATCGTCGGCGTCAACAACCGCGATCTGCGCGACTTCAGCGTCGACATCGAGCGCACATTCGAGCTGCTGGGTGCGATCGGAGGCGACGTGATCGTCGTCGCGGAGTCGGGCATCGCCTCGGCCGCGCAGCTGGCCCGCCTGCGCGAGCGCGGCGTCGCGGGCGCGCTGATCGGCGAGCGGCTGATGCGCGCGCCGGATCCGGCGATGGCGCTTGCGACGCTGCTCGCGGACCCCGGCGCGCGCGGGGCGGCCTTTAGGAGGACTTGAGCCCCGGAGGTCACACTGCCTGCCCGGCCGATGCGGAAGATCCTCTCCTCACCGTTCTTCGCAGCGCTGCTCGGCGGCGCGATCGTCGCTGCGGCGATGCTGATCGCGGGCGTCGGCAGCAAGACCTACCGGACGATCGTCGAGCCGACGGCGCTCGGCACGCAGACCAGCTCGAGCGGGCAGCCGCCGTGGGGGACGATCTATCAGCGTGACGCGCCTGGGGTCGTGTACATCACGGCGACCGTCGTGCAGCAGGCATATTCGCCGTTCGACCCCTTCCCGAGCACGACCGAGGGCACGAACACCGGCTCGGGCTTCGTGATCAACCGCAGCGGCGTGATCCTGACCAACAACCACGTGATCGCCGGCGCCGTGAAGATCACCGTCGCCTTCGCCGACAACCAGACCGTCACCGCGAAGGTGATCGGCAAGGATCCCGACGATGACCTCGCGCTGCTGAAGGTGAACCCCGACGGGGTCCAGCTCGACCCGCTGCCGCTGGGGAACTCCGACACCGTCCAGGTCGGCGACCCGACGGCCGCGATCGGCAATCCCTTCGGCCTGCCGCGCTCGCTGACCACCGGCGTCGTTTCGGCTCTGCAGCGCGAGATCCAGGCCCCCAACAGCTTCGAGATCGACAACGTGATCCAGACCGACGCACCGATCAACCCCGGCAACTCCGGCGGTCCGCTGATCAACGCGCAGGGTCAGGTGATCGGCATCAACTCGCAGATCGAGACGGGCGGGGGATCGGGCAGCGGCAGCGTTGGAATCGGCTTCGCGATCCCGATCAACACGGCGGTGGCGGTGATCCCCCAGATCGAGAGGACCGGCAAGGTGATCCAGGGCTTCCTGGGCATAACGACCACCACGGTCGACCCCTCGCTCAGCCCGCTGCACCTGCACGTGAGCTACGGCGCCCTGATCCAGACCGTGCAGAGCCCCTCGCCGGCCGCGCGCGCGGGTTTGCGCGCCGGCAACCTCCTGGTCACCCTCGCCGACGGCGTCACGCAGGTCTACAGCGGCGGGGACGTGATCGTCTCGCTCGACGGCGAGCGGATCGTCAGCGCGACGGCGCTTGAGAACGCGATCGTCGCCGATCGCCCAGGCCAGCTCGTCAGGGTCGGCATCGTCCGCGGGACCAGGCACCTGACGGTCGACGTCCGGCTCGGAACGCGCCCGGACGCGCTGCCGGTGTCGGGGTAGGCGCTGCATCGGGCCTGGCGCGCGTGGCGGCGGTCGCCCGCGCGGGTCTGGGCGGTCCACTAGGTTGTTGGGCGTGAGCAGCACACGCGTGAAGATCTGCGGCGTGACGCGCCTTGACGACGCGCAGCTGGCAGTCGAGCTGGGCGCATGGGCCGTCGGAATGGTGTTCTACCCCGCCTCGCAGCGGTGCGCCACGCTCGAGGAGGCCGAGACGATCGGCGCCGCGCTGCGCCGTCGCGTCGAGCTTGCCGGCGTGTTCGTGAACGCGACGCTTGATGAGATCGCGGACGTCAGCGAGCGGGTCGGTCTGACGCTCGTGCAGCTGCACGGCGACGAGGGGCCGGCGTTCTGTGCCGAGGTCGCGCGGCGGACCGGCGCGCGGACGATCAAGGCCGCCTCGGTCAGGGGCCTGTTCACGGTGCGTTCACTCGAGCGCTTCCACACCGACTTCCACCTGGTCGACGGTTACGCGCCCGGCCAGCGGGGCGGCACCGGCGAACGCTTCGACTACTCGCTGCTGTCCAAGCGCCGCTCAAAGCTGCCGCTGATCCTCGGCGGCGGCCTCGACGCCGATCGCGTGGGCGCGGCGATCGCGACCACGCGTCCATTCGCCGTCGATGTGGCGAGCGGCGTCGAGGTGTCCCCGGGGATCAAGGATCCCCAGCGCATGCGCGCGTTCTTCGACGCCGCGGCGAAGGTCGCGGCATGAGCGAGGCGGTTGCGCACCGCTACGGACCCTACGGGGGCCAGTACGTTCCGGAGACGCTGATGCCGGCGCTCGTCGAGCTCGAGTCGGCCTGGATGGCGGCGTGGGCGGCCGGCGACTTCCGCGCGGAGCTCGCGCTGCTGCTACGCGACTACGCGGGCCGTCCGACGCCGCTGTATCAGGCACGGCGGCTGAGCGAGCGCGCCGGCCGGCCGGTCTGGCTCAAGCGCGAGGACCTCAACCACACCGGCTCGCACAAGCTGAACAACGCGCTCGGCCAGGCGCTGCTCGCCAAGCGCATGGGCAAGCCGCGGATCATCGCCGAGACCGGGGCCGGCCAGCACGGGGTCGCCGCGGCGACGGCCTGCGCGCTGCTCGATCTGGATTGTGTCGTTTACATGGGCGAGGAGGACATTCGCCGCCAGCAGCCCAACGTCCAGCGGATGGAGCTGCTCGGCGCCAGGGTTGCGCCCGTCGGCGCCGGCGCTCGCACGCTGAAGGAGGCGACCTCCGCGGCGATCCGCGACTGGGTCGAGAACGTCGCGACGACGCACTACATTATCGGCAGCGCGGTCGGTCCGGCGCCCTACCCGGCGATCGTGCGCGAACTGCAGCGCACGATCGGGGACGAGGCGCGCGAACAGATCCTCGCCGGCGCCGGCCGGCTGCCCTCGCGGGTGATCGCCTGTGTCGGCGGGGGCTCCAACTCGATTGGCATGTTCACGGCGTTCCTCGAAGACCCCGGCGTCGAGCTGGTCGGCGTCGAGGCCGCGGGGGCCGGGATCGAAACCGGCCGCCACGGCGCGCCGCTGACCGTCGGCGGGCGTCCGGGTGTGCTGCACGGCTCATACTCCGCGGTGCTGGCCGACGCCGACGGCCAGATCCTCGAGGCCCACTCGGTCTCGGCCGGGCTCGACTACCCGGGATCGGGGCCCGAGCACGCCCACCTGCGCGACAGCGGGCGCGCGCACTACGCCGCGGTCACCGACGAGGCTGCGCTCGAGGCGTTCCTCGCGGTCGCCCGCCTGGAGGGGATCATCCCGGCGCTCGAGTCCTCCCACGCGATCGCCTGGGCGCTTGCGAACCCGGGCGGCGACCTCGACCTGATCTGTCTCTCTGGCCGCGGCGACAAGGACCTCGCCGAGGTCCTTGCGCTGCGCCCTTTGAAATGAGCGGCGCGGGCGAGCAGCGCATCGCGGCGGCCTTCGCCGCCAGCGGCAAGCGCGCGGCGCTGATGCCCTACCTGATGGGCGGCTTCCCGGACCTCGAGGCCTCGCGGCGGATCGGCGAGGCGGCGGCGGCCGCCGGCGCCGACATGCTCGAGCTCGGGATCCCGTTCTCCGATCCGCTCGCGGACGGTCCGGCGATCCATGAGGCGGCGACGCGGGCGCTCGCCGCCGGCGCCGACGTCGCGTCGGTGCTCGACGTCGCGGCCGCGCTGACGCCGCTTCTGCCCGTGATCGTGATGACCTACGTCAACATCCTCCTCGCGCCCGGAGCGGAGCGGTTCCTGGAGCGCCTTGCGCATAGCGAGGTAAGCGGGCTGATCGTCCCCGACCTCCCCTTTGAGGAGGCTGACGAGATCGCCGCGGCCGCGGCCGCGGCGGGGATCGCGCTGGTGCCGCTCGTCGCACCGACGACGCCCGACGAGCGCCTTGCCGCGATCGGCTCGCGCGCACAGGGCTTCCTCTACGTCGTCTCGGTCACCGGCACGACGGGCGAGCGGTCCGGGGACAGCGAGTCCCTTCAACCCCTGCTCGCGCGGGCACACGCCCACACCGCCGTGCCCGTCGCGCTCGGGTTCGGCATCTCCACCCCGGAGCAGGCGGCCGCCGCGGCCGCGGCCGGCGCGGATGGCGTGATCGTCGGCTCGCGCCTGGTGCGCGCGGCCGGCGAGGAGCGCGACGGCGCCGCCGCCGTCGGCCGCCTGGTCGCGCAGTTCGCGGCCGCGCTCAGTTGAGCGGCGCGCTCGAACGCGGCGCCCGCGCGGGCCCGCGAGCGATCCTCCGGCCGGCCTGCCGGCCATTGACATAGAATCGGCGCGCATGGGGCTCGTGCTCGCCACAACCGCCGGGCTGGTGATCTGGATCGTGCTCTGGTCGCTTGGTTACAGCGGACTTGACTCGGGGCTGCTCGCGCTGGTCGTGATCGTGCTCGGCGCTGCCGGGCGGATCGCGCTGCGCTACCTGCCCGGTGGCAGCGCGCGGACATCGGGCCGCTAGAATCGCGCCGGCCCGGCGCGTTGATCGGATGCCCGGGTTGGGGCAAAGACGACGTCTGGAACCTCGCTTGCGCAATGACCGAACGGCAGCATTGCTCGCGTGTGCGCTGGCTGTCGTGCTCGGAGGCTGCGGGGGCGCGGCCGCCGTCTCGACCGGCGGAGACCCGACCTCGCCGCGCGCGGCGAAGGTGCTGACGATCTACACGGACCTGCCAATCGAGGGTCCGGCCGCCTCGGCGGGGCGCAGCGCGCAGCAGCTGAGCATCGAGCGGGGCGCGCGGCTGGCGCTCGAGCAATGGCATCAGCGCGTCGCCTACGGGCCACACGGACGGGGCGGCAGCTACCGCGTGGAGCTTGCGACGCTCAACGACGCCGACCCGGCGACCGGGGAGTACAGCCCGAGCCTCACCGCGGCGAATGCCCAGACGGCGTCCTCGAACCCCACGACCGTGGCCTACATCGGCGACTTCGACTCGGCCGCCACGGCGCTGTCGCTGCAGGCGCTCAGCCAGACCGGCATCCTCCAGGTCAGCCCGTGGAGCCCATACATCGGCTTCACCGATCCCAACCCGGCGGACGGCACCGGCGACCCGGCGCGCTATTACCCGGCCAGCGGCGAGATGACATTCGCTCGGCTCGTGCCCTCGGACCTCGTCGAGGCGGAGGCGACCGTGAGCTTCATGCGCGACCTCGGCGTCACGCGGCTGTACGTGCTCGGCGACGTGTCGGTGTTCGACGCCGCGATCGCGCAGCTGGTCGCCAACGACGCCCCGATGGCTGGGATCACCGTCGTCGGCCTGCTGCAGTCGATCGACACCCAGACCAATACGCAGCCGCAGGGGTATGCGCAGATCGCGATGGGCGTGGCTGCCGGGCGCCCGAACGGCGTTCTGCTCGGCGCGACGCCGGGCATCGGCGCGATGGCGCTGTGGCGCGAGCTGCACACGATCGTGCCGAGCGCAAAGCTGTTCGCGCCAAGTACGCTGGCGACGCCGGCGTTCCTGACCGCCGTGGCCACGCCCGGCGGGACCTGCACGAGCGCGCAGGGTCAGACCGTGAGCTGCAGCTCAGCCGCGAACGCGACCTATGTGACGAGCCCGATCCTGCAGCTGCGCCAGTATCCGAGGTCGGCACGCGCGGTGTTCGCCGCCTACCAGCGGCGCTTTGGCGCCCGCGCGAGCGCCTATGCGCTGTACGGCTATGCGGCGATGGAGGACATCCTCACGGCGATCAAGCAGGCGGGCCGGCGGGCGACCGACCGCGCGGCGCTCCTGGACGTGTTCTTCCACCACCTCGGCGTGATCCACGACGCGATCGGGAACTACACGATCAACGGCAACGGCGACTCCTCGCTTCGCACCTTCGACGGCTATCGGGTGACGAAGAGCGGCGACCTGGCCCTCGACCGGGAGATCGTCCTCCCGTGAGCGGAGATCGGCCAGCCGTGATGCGAGATCGTCCTCCCGTGAGCATGTTCGCGATTCTCGCGAGCGGGAGGGCACGGTGGGTCGTGCTCGCCGTTGCGATCGGCGCGGCACTCGCCGGATGCGGCAGCAGCGGCACCGTCCAGGGGGGCAACGACACCTACTCGGCGACCACGCTGACGGTGTACTCGGATCTGCCGCTGCTCGGTCCCGACGGCGCGCAGATGGCGAGCATCGTGGATGGCGAGATCCTCGCGCTCTACAACCACGGCGGCCACGTCGGCAAGCTGCACGTCAGCCTCGAGTCGCTCAACGACTACCCGGACGCGTCGGTGTCGGACCCGCTGCTCCCCGATCCGCTGCGCTCCGCGAGGAGCCAGATCGGCGAGTCCGCCTACACGGCCTCCTCGGACCTGAGCACGGCCGCCTACATCGGTGACTACGACTCGGCGGCGACGGCGATCTCGCTGCCGCTGAACAACCAGAACGACATCCTGCAGATCAGCCCGGGGAGTCCCTACGTCGGCTTCACCGACGCAAACGCGGCGGACCTGGCCGGCGACCCGGGCGCCTTCGACCCCTACGGCACCTCCACCTTCGCGCGCCTCGTGCCCTCGGACGCGGTTGAGGCCAGGGCGGCGCTCAGCTGGATGCGTTCGCTCGGCGTCAGGCGGCTGGCGCTGCTGAGCGACGACTCGAACGCCCCCGAGAACTTCAACGGCGTGATCGCCACGGAGGTCGCGAGCGACGCGGCGGCGGCGGGCATCACGATCGTCGGGGACCGGTCAGGGATCGATACCGCGTCGCTGACCAGCCCGGCCGGCTACGCACGCGTCGCAGCGGCGGTCGCGGCCGAGCATCCGGACGCGATCCTGCTCGGCGGCAGCGCGGACGCGGGCGCCGCCGCGCTCTGGCAGGCGCTGCATGCTGCGGCGCCCGGGGCGAAGCTCTTCGCCCCGAGCACACTCGCGACGCCGGCGTTCCTGCGCGCTCTGGGCGCCGCGGCGAGCGCGACCTACGTGACGAGCCCGATCCTCGAGCCCAGCCAGTACCCGGCGGCCGCGCAGGCGGTGTTCGCGCAGTACCACCGTGTCTTCTCGGCCGCTCCGAGCGCCTATGTGCTCTACGGCTACGACGCGATGAACGACATCCTGGCGGCGATCGCGAAGGCGGGCCGCAACGCCCCGAGTCGCCCGCACCTGCGGAGCGCGTTCTTTGCCCTGGGACGCAGCGGCTTCAAGGGGACGCTCGGCGACTACACGATCGACGCCGCTGGTGACACCTCGCTGCAGCGCTTCGACGGCTACCGCGTCGGGCGGGGCGGAGTGCTCGTGCTGGCGCGCGAGATCAGCTGAGCGCGTCGGGCGGGGCGGAGTGCTCGTGCTGGCGCGCGAGATCAGCTGAGCGCGTCGGGCGGGGCGGAGTGCTCGTGCTGGCGCGCGAGATCAGCTGAGCGCGTCGGCCAGGGCGCCGGCGAGCTCGGCGTGCGCGAAGGTGTGGCCGAGCTCCAGCGCGCGTGCCGGCACGGCGTTCTGGCTGTTGGTGACGATCTCGGCCATCTCGCCATAGAGCAGCTTCAGCGCCGCGCCTGGAACGGGCAGCAGCGCCGGGCGGTGCAGCGCCGCGCCGAGCGCGCGGGAGAAGTCGGCATTCGTGACGGGCGTGGGGGCGGTGGCGTTGAAGGCCCCGTCGTAGCGGGTGTCATCGAGCGCGGTCACATACAGCGCGGCGAGGTCGGCGAGAGAGATCCACGAGACGTACTGGCGACCGCCGGCGACGGGCCCGCCGACGCCGGCTCGAAACGGCGGCAGCATCTTCGCCAGCGCCCCGCCGTGGCGGTCGAGCACGACACCGGTGCGGAGTACGCAGACCCGCACGCCGAGCTCGCGCGCCACCAGCGCCGCGTCCTCCCAGTCGACGCAGACATCGGCGAGGTAGCCCGTTCCGGGCGTCGAGCTCTCGGTCAGCAGCTCATCGCCGCGGTTGCCGTAATAGCCGACGGCGCCGGCGCTGACGAGGACGCCGGGTCGCTTCTCGAGCGCGGCGATGCCGGCGACCAGGTTCGCGGTCCCCTGCGTACGACTTGCGCGGATCGCCTCACGCACCGCCGGGCTCCAGCGTTGAGCGATCGGCTCGCCGGCAAGGTGGACGACGGCGTCTCGACCCTCCAGCGCGCTCGCCGGCGGTGATCCGGAGAGCGGATCCCAGCCGACGGTGGCGCCCGATCCCGAGCGGCTGAGGAGCGTCACCTCGTCGCCGCGCTCCCGCAGCGCCGCCACGACGCGACTGCCGATGAGCCCGCCGCCGCCGCTCACCGTGATCCTCATCACGGTGGATGCTAGCGCCCACTAGAGTCACGTCGCAGTGCCCGCGCCCTCGTTGTTCCTGATCGACGGCAACAGCCTCGTCTATCGCGCGTTCTTCGCACTGCCCGAGTCGATCGCGACCTCGACCGGTGAGCCGACGAACGCGATCTTCGGCTTCGCGTCGATGCTCGTGAAGCTGATCACCGAGTACGGCTCCACGCCCACGATCGTGGCGTGGGACGCCGGCACCTCCGGGCGCACCGAGGCCTATCCCGAGTACAAGGCGCAGCGCCGCTCGCGCCCGGACCTGCTGCGCGAGCAGTGGCCGGCGTTCGAGCCGCTCGTCGAGGCGTTCGGTTACCGCAACGCCCGCCTGGATGGGTATGAGGCCGACGACGTGCTGGCGACGATCGCGCAGCGGGCGATCGAGCAGGGGATCTCGGTCTCGATCGTGACCGGCGACCGCGACGCCTTCCAGCTGATCGACGAACAGGGCCTCGTCAGCGTGATGGCGACGGCCCGCGGGATCACCGAGACCAAGCTGTACGACCGCGCCGCGGTGATCGAGCGCTACGGCATCGCGCCGGAGCAGATCCCCGACTTCTACGGCCTCAAGGGCGACACGTCGGACAACATCCCCGGCGTCCCAGGGATCGGCGAAAAGACCGCCGCCGAGCTGCTGGTGAGCTTTGGGACGCTCGAGTCCCTGCTGGAGCGCACCGACGAGGTGAGCGGCGTCAAGCGCCGCGAGAACCTTGTGGCACACCGCGAGGACGCGATCGTGTCCAAGCAGCTCGCGACGATGCAGCGCGACCTGCCGCTCGAGCTCTCGCTCGAGGACGTGCTGGCCGCCGAGCCCGACCTCACGGCGCTGCGCGAGACGTTTCGGCGCTATGAGCTGCGCGACCCGCTGCGCCGGCTGGAGGAGGCGCTCGGCGGCGTGCCGGCGGTCCGTCCGGCGGTGAGCGCCGCCCCCGGCGCGCTCCGCCAGGTGGCGCTCGCGGCGCTCGCCGAGATCGCCGCCGAGGAGGTCGCGGTGGCGGTCTGCGCGCCGCCGGTTCCCGAGGGCGCGCTGTTCGGCGACGGCGGCCCGTGGCGCTTCGCCGTGGCGACCGGGCCCTCCGAGGTGCTCGTCGGCGAATGCGCGGGGCCGGGCGAGCTGGTCGCCGCGCTCGGCGATCGCGCTGTGCTCGCCCACGACGCGAAGGCGCTCGGCGCGGTGCCGGTCGGCCTGTCGTTCGACACGATGGTCGCCGCCTACCTGCTCGAGCCGGCGCGGCGGGGCTATCCGCTGCGTGAGCTGTGTGAGGACCGCGGAATCGACCCAGGCCTCGACGATCCCGCCGCCTGGGAGGCGGCGGCGGTCGCGACGCTCGCCGCCGTCCAGCGGCCCGAGCTCGAGCAGCGCGAGCTCACGGCGCTGTTCGAAGAGGTCGAGCTGCCGCTGATCGTCGTGCTGCGGGCGATGGAGGAGGCCGGTATCGCGCTTGACCTCGACCGCCTCGCGGAGATCACCGCCCGCGTGCAGGAGGAGGTCGCGGCGCTCGAGCGCTCGATCCACGCGGCGGCGGGTGAGGAGTTCCTGATCGGCTCGCCCCAGCAGCTCGGATCGATCCTGTTCGAGAAGCTCGCGCTGTCACGCAAGCGCCGCGGCAAGACCGGCTACTCGACCGACGCCCGGGTCCTCGCGGCGATCCGCGAGGAGCACGAGATCGTGCCGCTGATCGAGCGCTGGCGGGAGCTGTCCACGCTCGTCAAGACCTACCTCGAGCCGCTTCCGGGCCTTGTCGATCCGAGCTCCCGACTGCACACGACCTTCGTCCAGACGGTCGCCGCGACGGGGCGGCTCTCCTCGGTCAACCCGAACCTCCAGAACGTGCCGATCCGCACGCCGCTCGGGCGCGAGATCCGCGGTTGCTTCGTCGCCGGGCCCGGCTGCGTGCTGCTCGCCGCCGACTATTCGCAGGTCGAGCTGCGGATCCTTGCGCAGCTCGCGCAGGAGCCGGTGCTGAAGGAGATCTTCCGCCGAGGCGAGGACGTCCACACGGCCACGGCCTGCCAGGTCTTCGGAGTCGACGCCGACCAGCTCGATGCCGGCATGCGCTCGAAGGCGAAGATGGTCAATTACGGGATCGTCTACGGGCTGACCGACTTCGGCCTCGCCGATCGGCTGCAGATCCCGCGCGAGGAGGCCGCGGTCTTCATCGCCACCTACTTCGAGCGGTTCCCGGCTGTGCGCGAGTTCATCGAGAGGACGATCGCGACGGCGATTGAACAGGGCTACGTGACGACGCTCCTGGGTCGACGGCGCCAGATTCCCGAGTTGCGTGCGCGCAACCGACAGCAGCACGCGCTCGGCGAGCGTCTGGCGGTCAACACGGTGATCCAGGGCACCGCGGCGGACATCATCAAGGTGGCGATGGTGCGCTGCCATCGCGCGTGCGCCGACCTGCGCTCGAAGCTGATCCTGCAGATCCACGACGAGCTGCTGTTCGAAGGGCCGCCGTCGGAGATGGAGGGCCTGCGCACGCTCGTGGCGGCGGAGATGGTCGGCGCCTGGGAGCTCGATCCGCCGCTGGCGGTCGATGTCGGCGTCGGTCCCAACTGGCTCGAGGCGAAATGACGATCAGCCGCACGCTCGCGATCGTTCTGACCGTCTGCGCCGGCGCGCTCGTGGCGACGCAGGCCAACGTCAACGGCCGGCTCGGCCGTGGCGTCGGCACGCTGCAGGCGGCGACGATCAGCTTCGGCGTGGGCCTCGTCGTGATCGTGGTGCTGGCGCTGGTGTTCGGCGGCGGTCTGGGCTCGATCGCCAAGGCCGGCCGGCTGCCGGGCTGGACGCTGACCGGCGGCGCGATGGGCGCCGCGATCGTGGCGATCAGCCTGGTCTCGGTGCGCGTGCTTGGCACCGGCGGCCTGACCGCGGCGACGATCGCCGGTCAGCTCACGCTGGCGGTCGTGATCGACCGCTTCAACCTGTTCGGATCCGGCTACCACGCACTGGACGCGACCCGAATCGCCGGCGTGTTGCTGCTGGTGGCGGGGAGTTGGCTGATCCTGCGGCACTGAGCGAACTGCGGCGGCGCGATCGCCAGGTAGTGCTGGAAGGCCCAGCGGCCGAACACCGGCAGGCCCGTGGCGCGCACGGCCACGCGCAGCGCCGCGCTCGCCGTCGTGCGCCCGACAACGTGCTGGGCGGCGAGCAGACAGGTGTAGATCCAGGCGTGCTGGGCGCTGAAGGCGCTGTAGCGATCCAGCGCCTGGTCGCGCGTGGCGCGTCCTGCGAGCACGTGGCGCAGCTCGCGACCGAGTGCGAGAGCGAAGTAGAAGGCCGGCCGGATGCCCTCCGCGGTGAGCGGCAGGCAATGTCCCGCCGAGTCGCCGACGAAGAACACACCGTCCTGTGTAGCGGCTCTCAGCTTGTGCGGGATCCAGTTGCCCTGGAAGCGCGCGGCGGGGGCACCGAGGGTGGCGGCGAGCGCCACGGTCGACTCCTTGACATGGTCGCGAGGCTCGAATGAGCCGCAGCCGATCCGCAGCTCGCCGGCGGCCGGGAAGCTCCAGCTGTAGCCGGCGCGGACGTAGCGGCGATCGATCCAGATCTCCAGGTCCTCCCCGGAGCCCTCGGCGTGGATCTCCAGGCCGCGCGACAGGCGGGCGTCGGGCGGCTGGATCGCCGGCGCGTTGGAAAGCACGCGACGCCAGCCCAGCGCGTCGACGACCAGCGGCGCCCGCAGCTCGCCGCGGTCGGTGTGGACGGTGTGGATCGGCCCCGTCTCGATCCCCTCGACTGTCGCCGTCTCGAACTCGCTTGAGGGCGCTTCGATGTGCAGCCGACCGCACAGCGAGCGGTAGTCGAAGGTCGAGAAGGTGAACGGCAGCGGCCAGCGGATCGTGCTTCTCGCGGTGTGCACGACCAGCTGCCCGAAGGTCTGGCGGACCGACTCGCCCAGGCCGAGTGCGTGCAGCCAGTCCGTCGGCGCGGCGCAGGCCGATGTCGAGCGTTCGCCGATCTCGTAGCGATCGACGATCAGCACGTGCGCGCCGGTCCCTTCCAGCTCGCGCGCGAGCGTGAGCCCGGCGAAGCTGGCGCCGCAGATGAGCACGTCACAATCGCGCGCGAGCGGTGTGCGCTGCGCGCCGCGCTTGGTGGCGCGAGTGGGCATCAACGCCGATCATACGCGTGTGGACGGAGGTCGTACTGCGGTGCTGCGCTACGCTTTCGCGCGGTGAGCACAGTGATGGAGAACCCCACAGCCAAGATCGTTGAGGGCTCGAATGGGCTTCTGCTCGAGATCGATGGGCAGATAGTCCCGAACTACGACGCGACGATGCGCCCCTTCGAAGAGGGCGAGGTCGTGACGGGCCATGTCGTGCGCATCGACCACGACGAGGTGCTCGTCGACATCGGCTACAAGTCCGAGGGCGTCATCCCGGCCAACGAGCTGTCGATCCGCAAGGCCGTCGATCCGCACGACGAGGTCACGCTCGGCGAGGAGGTTGACGCGCTGGTCCTGACCAAGGAGGACCAGGACGGTCGGCTGATCATGTCCAAGAAGCGTGCCCGCTTCGAGAAGGCATGGCGGCGGATCGAGGCGGCGGCGGAGTCCGGCGAGCCGGTCGAGGGGACCGTGATCGAGGTCGTCAAGGGCGGTCTGATCATCGATCTGGGCGTGCGTGGCTTCCTGCCGGCGTCGCTGGTGGACATCCGCCGCGTCCCCAATCTCGACGAGTACATGGGCACGCAGATCGAATGCAAGGTGATCGAGCTCAACCGCTCCCGCAACAACGTCGTGCTCTCCCGTCGCGCGGTGCTCGAGGAGGAGCGCAAGGAGGTCCGCCAGCAGATCCTCGACCGCCTCGCCCCGGGCCTCGTCGTGGAGGGCCAGATCTCCAACATCGTCGACTTCGGCGCGTTCGTCGACCTCGACGGGATCGACGGCCTGATCCACATCTCGGAGCTCTCGTGGTCGCACGTCAACCACCCGAGCGAGGTCCTCGAGATCGGCGACACGGTGCAGGTCAAGGTTCTCGACATCGATCGCGACCGCCAGCGCATCTCGCTCGGCCTGAAGCAGACGCAGGAGGATCCGTGGCAGCGGATCGTCAACACCTACAACATCGGCGACGAGCTGGCCGGCACGGTGACGAAGGTCGTCACCTTCGGCGCCTTCGTCGAGATCCTCGACGGCGTCGAGGGCCTCGTGCACATCTCCGAGCTCGCCGCCCACCACGTCGAGAACCCGCGTGAGATCGTCCAGCCCGGCGACGAGCTGCGCGTCAAGATCCTGGAAATCGACTCCGAGCGCCGGCGGCTCTCGCTGTCGGCCAAGCGCGTCGAGGGCCAGGTGCTACCGGTCCGCCGGATCGAGCCCGAGGGGGCGGCGGCTGGCGCCGCCGCCGACCTTGAGGATGGCACGCTGGAGGCGGCGCCGAGCGACGCCGCGGGGGTGGAGACGTCGGCCGCCGCTGCGGCCGACGTTGCAGAGGTGGTCGAGACGTCCGCCGAGGTGGGGGAGCCCGAGGCCGCCGCCGAGCTGGTCGACGCGCCCGAGGCGCCGGCGGAGGTCGAGGCTCCTGAGGAAGCCGCCGCCGAGGCACCCGCGCCCGAGACCACCGCCGCCGTGGCGGTCGAGACCCCTGCCGAGACTCCCGCTCCGATCGACGCCGATCACGCGGCCGAGGAGCAGGCGGAGGCAGCCGCGCCCGCCGACGCCGATGACGCGGCCGAGGCGCAGGCGGAGGCCGCCGCGCAGCAGCAGCCGGCCGACGCCGAGTAGCGGAGCAGCGGCCTTCGGATGGCGGTGGCGTTCGTCGGACTGACCGGCGGTCTCGGCGCCGGCAAGTCGACGGCGCTCGCGCAGCTCGAAGGGCTGGGCGCTGCCGTGCTCTCGGCCGACGCGGTTGTCCACGAGCTCTACGAGGAGGAGGCGGTCGCGGCGGCGGTGCGCGCGCGTTTTGGTGGCGAGGTGTTCGACGGCGACGCCGTCGATCGCCGAATGCTCGCGAAGCGCGTGTTCGACAGCGACGAGCACCGCCGCTGGCTCGAGCAGCTGCTGTGGCCGCGCGTCGGGGAGCGAATCGAGGCGTTTCGCGCGCAGGCTTCGGCTCGCGTTCCGCCCCCGCCGGCCGTCGTGGTCGAGGCGCCGCTGCTGTTCGAGGCGGGCTCGCAGTCGCGCTACGACGCCACGATCGCCGTTGTCGCGGACGATGATCTGCGGGCGCAGCGGCTCGCCGGCCGCGATCAGCAGCGGCTGCTCGAGCGCGAGGCGCTTCAGCTGCCGCAGGTCGAGAAGGCGCGCCTGGCGACCCACGTCGTCGTCAACGACGGCAGCGTGGCGGAGCTGCGGGAGCAGCTCGCGGCGGTGCTCGCCGCGGTCGGCGGCTGATGGGGCGCCGGACAGCCCGAGCCATCGCGCTGCTCGTTCTGCTCGTCACGGCGGGTGTGCTCGCGCTGCCGACGCTGAAGCGGATCGTCCGCGACCTGACGCTGCCGCTCGCCTACGCCTCGGTGATCCGCCAGCAGGCCGCGGCGAAGCACCTCGATCCCGCGCTGATCGCGGCGGTGATCTACGCAGAGACGAAGTTCGACCCGCGCACCTCTCCGACCGGCGCGCTTGGGCTGATGCAGATCGAGCCGGCGACCGCCGAGTTCCTGGCCCACCGCTCCGGGGGCGTCAGCTTCCAGATCGCCGACCTTGCCGAGCCGCAGGTCAACATCAGCTACGGCGCCTACTACCTGCGCTACCTGCTCAATCAGTACGGCGGCAACGAAACGCTCGCGCTCGCCGCCTACAACGGCGGCCAGACCAACGTCGACGACTGGCTCGCCCGGGCGCATGACGCCGGCGTGCGCTTCACGATCTCCTCGATCCGCTTCCCGCAGACGCGCGCGTACGTCGAACGCGTCGAGCGGGCTCAGCGCTCCTACGCCAAGCAGTACGGGCTGTACTATGCGTCTAGTTACAAGAAATATCATGGTCGTGTGGAGGAACGGGCGATGACGGCGTGGACTGGCGAATTCTGGGATCAATGCGCCGCGTGGGATGCGGATCGCCACGCCGCGACGGCGGCCAAGGGCGGGCGACGCACAGTGGAAGGCGGCTGACGATTTGGGCGGAGCCGACTCTCATCAGCCGCGCGGCGCACAGCGATTTGACACGCTCGAGATCGTCGAGCAACGCGCTGCGACGCTGATCGTTGCGCTCAATCGGCCAACTCGCCTGAATGCGATGACGTTTCAAATGTTCGACGAGCTCATCGAGCTGCGAGGTTACGTCGACAGCGACCCAAGCGTGCGCGTGCTCGTCATCACGGGTTCCGGTCGCGGCTTCTGCTCGGGGCTCGACCTGGACGAGGCCGTGCGCCTGTCATCGATGTCCGCGTCCGAGATGCTGGCGGGCCAGCAGGTGTGGGCACGGGCCGTAGCGGGGTTCCGCAGCTGGTCGACGCCGGTGATCGCAGCCGTGAACGGTCCCGCTGCTGGTGCTGGGCTGGCGCTCGCATTATCTGCCGATATCCGGATCGCGGCGCCGGAGGCCAGCTTCAACGCGGCATTCGTCCGCGTTGTGCTGACCGGTGGCGACGTTGGCACCTCTTGGATGCTTCCCCGGATCGTCGGCCTCGGCCACGCGTCGGAGCTGCTGCTCACCGGTCGCATTGTCGACGCCGGATACGCTGAGCGAATCGGCTTGGTGAACGTCGTTGTTCCTGCGGATGAGCTACTCGATACGGCGTGCGAGGTCGCGGCAGAGATTTGTGCCAACACGCCACTGGGTGTCAGACTGACGAAGCAGGTCCTCCAGACGAACGTAGACGCACCGTCATTGGAGGCCGCCATTGAACTCGAGAACCGCAATCAGGTCCTCGCGACAAGAACCGACGACATGGTCGAAGCGCTCAACGCCTTCCGCGAGAAGCGCCCACCCAAGTTCAGCGACCGCTGACCTCCGCCATCGATGGCAACGCGGACCGGCTGGCCGGACTGCGCGCAGCCGCCGCGGCTTCGGCCATCACTGGTGGGTTCCATCCTCGTAGGGTCACG
>JBEKNK010000056.1:0-18031 GCA_049522915.1 Solirubrobacteraceae bacterium
CCCATCGCCTCCGCGTTCATCACGCCAAGCGTGAGGTTGCCGGTCTCGAATTCGGCGAAGTTGCGATCGGGGCGGTGAACGGAGCACGGCAGCTCCAGTGTCGTGCCGTAGAACTCGACCGCCGCGGGCAGGTCGTGTGTGGGCAGTGAAACGAAGTCGACGCCGCCGACGAGCTGGGTGCTGCTGGTCATCTCGCGCTCCTTGTGGTCGGGAGGTCCCAGACTACCGGCCGACGAACGCTGTCATACGGATCGAGACGAGGACAGCGGTGATCGCGGTTTGCGCTGCGATCGTCGCCTCGCCTGGAGCATCGGCCTGTCCTTCCCCCGCGATTGGCCGCCGGGCCAGATCAGGGCAGCGCCGGCTTCGCGCGCAGCTCCCGGACGCGTGTCAGCAGCGCGCGCAGCGCGGCGATCAGCCCGACCGCGCCGAAGAGGAAGAGGAACGGCATGAAGCGCACGTTGTCGCGCGGCGTGATCGCGAAGAACGTGTTCAGCAGCGCGGCTGCCAGCAGCCCGAGGACGGGCACGACGAAGGCCCAGCGGCGCCGCAGCAGCACGAGCCCGAGCAGGATCCCGAGCCAGGCTACCACCGAGTAGATCCGGTGCTGGAGGACGCTCGTCGTGCGGCTCAGTCCGCCGCCGCCGATCGAGTTGCCGCCGCTCCAGGGGTTCGACCACATGTTCCAAGCCTTGTTCCACAGCATGTGAGCGAACTTCAGCGGCTCGCCAAGCATGTACTTGTCGAGGTCGTGGAACGCCGCCGCCTCGGCCGCGCCGTTGCTCGAGTCGCCCGGGTGCTGGGCCTGGATCATCGCGAACAGGCCCTGCGCGTCGCCGGGGGGGAGATGGCACGGATGCGCTGGGAGCGAGATCGCAGCCGCCTGCGCCGCGCTGAGGTGTCGTGCGCTGAAGTAGGCGCAGACCTGCTTGGCCTCGGCGGCGACGTCGAAGAACTGGTTGCCGCCGCCGGGGAGGTAGGTGCCGAGATAGAGGGCGTGCGGTCCGGCGTCCACGATCGGCGTGAACGAGTGCTCCTCGATCGAGGCGTAGACGACGTAGGGCGTCACGGTCGCCAGTGCCGCGACGCCGTACACGAGCGCCCGTCCCAGCGCGGCTCGGCGGCTCGGGTAGCCGCTGACGAAGAGGCCGACCATGATCACGGCGACGACCACGGCGAAGTCCTCGCGCACGAGTCCCGCGCAGCCAGCGAGTACGCCGGCGAGGATCAGCGCGTGCGCATCGCGCTTGCGGGCCCAGCAGATCGCAGCGACCATCGCGACGAGCGCCAGTCCGCCGAGCGGCTCGCTCAGATACGTTCGCGTCACGTCGATCAGGGGCTCGTAGGTGGCGATCAGGACGACCGCCAGGAGCGCCGCCCACGGGCCGGCGAGGATCCATGCGATCAGCGCGACGAGCATCAGCGTGGCGATCTCGACCAGCAGCTGCGAGTACTGCGCGACGCCGTGCGCGTGCGTGGTCGCGGAGACCGTCGAGTAGCCACGCAGCAGCGCCGCGGCGGCGAACATCAGCGAGGTCCCCGGCGCCCATTTGAAGGTCACGATCCTCCTGTTCGCGAGGATCGCGTCCGCGTTGTACACGTAGGCCTGCTCGTCGGTCGAGATGCGATCGTTGCTCCCGATCACATCCACCCGCAGCACCGTCCCGGCGATGATCGCCACGGCGATCAGCGCGAGCAGGATCCGGTCGATCCGCCGCGGGAACCAGCGTGCGAAGAGGACGCCGCGGTGTTCGCGACCTCCCAGCGTGCGCAGTCGTTGTCGCAGTGGCGGTTTCACGGATCGCGGCTTGGGGCGGTTGAACCCGCGTCGTGGCGCGAAGGCGTCGGCGGACCCAGCGGACGCGCGGATGCTAGTCGGTTGGACGGCGGCGGCGCTGACGCGATGGCGCGCGGGCGGGGCGATGGGACGCGGCGCTGGTGGCGCAGCGGAGCGCCGCGTGGCGTGCGGGCGGGGGGCGTGGCGGCGTGGAGGAGCGCGGCGCCGGCGCGCGCTCGCCGTCCGCGATCAGGCGCGCACGACGAAGACCCTGGCGCCCGGGGTCCGCGCCGGCGGCCCGAGCAGCGCCGCGAAGAATCGCGTGTAGCGGTCGACCTCCGATCGGCCGCTACTGTCGAGCACGACGACGGCGTTGATTCGAAGGACCGCGATCGCGGCGCGGTAGTGCGCCCTGCAGCCTCCCCGCGGCGCCGGGTTACGTGCCAGCGCCGCCAGGCACCGCGCGTCCTCGCTGGTCCGCCCGGCCCGCGTGCTTGCCACCCCGCCCAACGCCGCGACGGCGTAGAGCAGCGGGCCCTGACGCATGCCGTAGGACACGCCGTCGTCGTTCGGCACGAACACGCCCCCGTCTGGAATTCGGTAGGCGAAACCGGATCTCGCCTGCGCGTACATGCCGACCTGGCCGTCCGTCGATGGCTCGATCAGAACCGTTGACCCGGGCGGGACGTAGCGCCGCAGGACGACCTCGCTGGTGAGGACCGCCGGCGTCTTGACGACCTCCGTCGGCGTCGGCGCCGGCAGGATCGCGACCAGCGCAGCGCCGACCACGACCACGGCAAGCAGGCGGCTCCCGAGTGGCGGCCGGACCACGAACTCATCGATCGCCAGCGCGAGCAGCGCCGCCGCCGCCAGCCAGACGTAGAGGTTGAAGCGGTCGGGCACCGCGTTTTCAAGCAGCGGCAGATGGTTGGGGATGACCCACGGCAAAAGGATCCCCGTGTCGTGTCCGAGCACGCGGAGGTGCGGTCCGAGGCTGAATACGGCCGCCGCGATCCCCAGCACGCCGAGCAGCAGAGCCCTGCGGCGCAGCCGCCACGCGGCGAACAGGAGCAGGAGCAGCAGCGGGACGCCGAGGTAGGCGCCGGACTCCCCGTCGTAGCCGGAGAAGCCGCTTGTGAGGTGGCGTGAGCCGGCGGTGCTCAGCAGGTTGACCGAGCTGGGCACGACGAAGCTGGCGAGGTCGTTGACGTAGCGCCCGGCGGTGACGAGACGGCCGCGGACGTGCTGATCCCCGAACAGCTGGTAGGCCACCGCGGGCCCGGCGATCAGCGCAAGGACCGTCGCGGCAGCAAGCGCCGCTCGGGCGTAGCGAGCGATGGTCGCCCGCGCCGGTCGGGCGCTCAGCCAGATCACGATTGCGGCGACCAGGGCCATGATCACGGTTGTCGCGAGGATCTCCTCGTCGACGTAGAACTGCGCCGCTGCGCAGCAGCCGATCAGGGCCCCGGTGCGCCACGGCCTTCGCGTGTGACGGACGTCATCCGCCAGCATCGCTGCGACCGGGGGGAAGACGGCGATCAGCAGGTTTGCGTGCGCAGTGGCCTGGCCCGCCATGTAGCCGCCGAAGCCGTAGACGGCGCCGCCGACCCACGCGGAGCCGTGATGTCGAGTGACGCGCCACAGCGCGATGAACGCCGCCCAGGCGGAGAGGGCCAGGCCGAGCGTGGCCAGCGCGTCGTAGCTGAGGTCAGGGCCGCCGAGCGCGGTCAGCGGCCACAGCAGCAGCGAGGGGAGGGGGATCGACGCGCTGTCGAGGAGGTTGGCGCCGCGGGGCGCCATCAGCGCCGTCGTGAAGAACGGCGATTGGCCGTTCGCTACAGCATGGGGCAGCCAGGCCAGGAACCACACGAAGCCGAGCGGGTCGCCCCCGCCCCCGACCAGCCGCTGCCCGAGATGCCCACCGAACCACGTACGTCCCAGCATCGCCACGGCCGCCAGCAGGTAGGCGAATAGCCCCAGGGCGCGGGCGTGGCGGGCCGGCCACGCGCGCAGCGGCGCGCGCCTGGCCGGCGTGGAGGCCGTCTCGGAAGATTCGATTCCGCGTGTTGTCGTGCGGCGAAAGGGCACGTAGTCCTCCGGCTCGGCGAGCTCCAGCGCCGCTTGGGAGCGAGGGTATAGGCCCGCGCGCGGCGCGGCGACGCCCTACGCGGCAGTTGAGCGCCGCGCGACGCCCGCTAGGGTGTCGTCCGTGTCGCCGTCATGGCTGTGGCTGCAGGGAGCGATCGTCGTCTTCGTCCTCGCCGGCATGGTGATCGCGATCGTCAAGCTCTCCTGAGTACCATCGCTCGCGCCGATGTTCAAATCGATCGTCGTCGCGACCGACGGATCCGAGACCGCCAGCGAAGCGGTGCGGCAGGCCGCGCACCTTGCCGGAGCGCTGCGAGCCCGGGTCCACCTCGTCTGTGTCTACGAGCCGGTGCCGAGCGCCGCCGCGGCGGATGCCGGCGTCGACGGGCGGTCGGAGTCCGGCTGGGTTCTGCGGCCGCGCGACGCCGTTGACGCGACGCTCGCAGCGGCCGCAGCCGAGTTCACCGCCGCCGGAGTCGAGGTCGACCTCTACGCCCAGCGCGGAGACCCGGCGGACGCCATCCTCGACGTTGCGGAGGAACGCGGTGCGGATCTGATCATCGTCGGAAACCGCGGCCGCGCCGGCGCGAAGCGCTTCCTGCTCGGCTCGGTGCCCAACCGGATCTCACACCACGCCCCCTGCGCTGTGTTGATCATTCGTACGCCCTGAGACGTGCGCGCCGCTGGCAGCTCGCGGGCGCGTCGCGCTCGCGGGCGCGCGCGGCTATCCGCTTGTGCCGGTTGATCCGGTCGTGCCGGTCGAGCCCGTTGACCCGGTCGAGCCGCTCGGCCCGGTCGGCCCGGTCGAGCCCGCCGGCGCCGTCGCCTTGGCGGCGTTGACGAGGCCGGCGCCGAAGTAGAGCCGATCGCTGTCGCCGGGCCCGAGCGGCGTCGCCGTCCCCCGCAGGCGCGCGGTGATCGCCGCGACGCTCGGATGTGGTCCGAGGACTCCGCTGGCGATGATCAGGGCGGCGGTGGCGCTGACGTGCGGCGCCGCCATCGAGGTGCCGTAGTAGCCATCGGGAAGCCCGAACACGCGCACGCTCGGCGACTCGACGTCGGCGAAGGTCTCCTGGTAGATGTCGCCGTCCGCGGTGGCGCTCGAGTGGCAGTCGGCGTCGTTTCGCGGAAGCGAGGAGTTCGGGCCGCCGCCGGGCGCGACGAGCGTCAGGTTGGGACCGTAGTTGGAGTAATCGCCGAGGCAGCCGTCCTCGGTGGTCGCGCCGACCGACACCACCCACCTGGCCTTGGCGGGGTAGGACAGCTGGTCGGCCTGCTCGTTGCCCGAGGCGGCGACGACGAGCACGTTCTTGCGGTGAGCGTAGTTGAGCGCGTCGATCAGCTCCGGGATCGACTTCGCCTTCACGGTGCCGGCGGTGAACTCCAGGCTGAGGTTGATGATCTGGGCGTGGTGGTCGACTGCGTAGTAGATCCCCTTGGCGATCGCCGACGAGGCGCCGTCACCCTGGGAGTCGAGCACTCGCACCGGCATCAGGCGCGCGCCATAGGCGAGTCCGGTCACGCCGATGCCGTTGTTGGTCGCCTCGGCGATCGTGCCCGCGACCTGCGTGCCGTGTCCGTTGTGGTCTTCGGGATAGGGCGTGTGGGACACGAAGTCGTAGCCCTTGACAAATTCGCCGGGGCGGAAGTCCGGCGAGCGCACGAAGTGTCCGTGGTTCGCGTAGGCGACGCCGGTATCCAGCACGGCGATGATCACGCCGGCGCCGCCCGGGCGGCCCGCGGCGGCGACGTTCGCCCAGGCCTGGGGGGCGTTGACGCTGTAGGGCCCGACGAAGTTCCACTGCAGCTGCTGCCACCCGCCGGGCTTGCCCGAGGTACCGGGGTCGTTGGGTATGAATGGCGCCGGCGGCCCTGCCTGCGCCATGTGGGCGATGTAGTCGGGGACCGCCCACGC
Source organism: Solirubrobacteraceae bacterium (assembly GCA_049522915.1). GTDB lineage: Bacteria > Actinomycetota > Thermoleophilia > Solirubrobacterales > Solirubrobacteraceae > Palsa-513. Next base: position 5,781 of record JBEKNK010000056.1, read on the forward strand.
GACGGCCCGCTTGGCGCTCAGTTGCCTCACTGCCTGCTGAACGCTCAGGCCGGGGCGCACGGCCACGGTGGAGAACGGAGCAAGCGGCGTGCTGAGCTGCTCGGCGCCGGTGCGCTGAAGCGCGGCCCGGGTCGCCGCCCGGGAGGTGCCCGGCCTGAAGGCGACGACGACCTCCCCCGGCACGTAGGGAGCGCTCGCCTGAGGCTGCGCGACCGCGATCGAAGGCGTGGCATCGGTCGCGCCGCCGAGTGCGAGCGCGCTGAGCACGACCGCCCCGAGGAGCGCTCTGGCTGGCCAACTTTGGAGGGCAGGGCGATCAGGCATGTGTCGCGCTCAACGGAAGGCCGCAGGTCGACCGCGAGTTGGCTAAGCCTAACGCTGCCCGCCGGCGACCCGCGAAGGTCCCACTCCTGCTTAGCTGGTGCGATGGCGGAGCCGGGTTTCGCGCTCGACGAGCACTTCATGCGTCTCGCCCTGCGTGAGGCGCAGCTCGCGCTCGACCACGACGATGTCCCCGTCGGAGCCGTGGTCGTGCTGGACGGCGAGATGGTCGGCGCGGGTCGCAACGAGCGCGAGCTCCGTCAGGACCCGACGGCGCACGCCGAGGTGCTGGCGATCCGCGAGGCTTCGCGGGCGATCGGCCACTGGCGACTGCTCGGTTGCGTGCTCTATGTGACCCTCGAGCCCTGTGCGATGTGCGCCGGCGCCATCGTTCTGGCGCGCCTCTCGCGCGTCGTCTACGGCACCGAGGATCCGAAGGCCGGCGCCGCCGGCAGTGTGCTCGACGTGCTCGCCGAGCCGAGCCTGAACCATCGCCCCGAGGTCGACGCGGGACTCCTCGCGGAGGACTCCGCTGCGCTGCTGCGCGACTTCTTCGCCGACCGCCGCTGAGGCCCGCCGGCCGCTGCGCCCACCGCCGCGGTGTTGGTCCCGGCGGGGCGGGACCCGCGACCGGCTGATGCGATGGACGTGCGTGCATGCGATCGTTTAGCCTGCAGCCCGTCATCCGGAGGGGTGGCAGAGCGGTTGAATGCGGCGGTCTCGAAAACCGTTGTACGTCTTATTGGCGTACCGAGAGTTCGAATCTCTCCCCCTCCGCTCTGGGTGCCCAGGTCGCGCCTCGCAACCCTCTCCACGCCGGTCCGCGCACGCGCCGTAGTCCCGGGCGCCCGCTACGCATGCGCAGGGGGACTCTTCGCGCTCTTGACGGGCATTCAAGGCCGGGACCGCGTAGACCGATAGGTGCGGAAAGCTACGTAAACGGAAAGCGGGATCGGCTGGCATGCAATGAATGCGCCGTCACTGAGGCGGCTGCGCGTGTCACCGGGGCGCAACGCGGCTCTGCTTGCGGTCGTGGCGCTGGGAGCGGTCGGCCTATTGGCGGTCGGCAGCATCGTTTTGGCCGCCAGCACGGTTACGGCCGTCGTCAATCGGCAGGTGCGCTCGACCGCGGCGGTCAGCGCTGTGGTCATCGGCCAGCAGGAAGCCGATCTGCTGGAGCTGGTGCACAGCTATGCCACGCGCCCCTCGCTGGCTGCCGGAATGGTGGCGGGCGCCGAGGGTAACGCTTCGGTCGCGTTCACACTCGCGCAGCTGGCCAGGGCGGTCCCGGGTATCTCCGCAACCTTCGTGACCGATCTGCGCGGAACCTCGCTGAGCACGTATCCGCCGGAGCCGAGCGTGTACGGAACCAACTTCGCCTACCGGGATTGGTTCAAGGGGCTGGTCGCCTCGGGTCGCCCGTTCCTCTCGAACGCGATCGAGACCAAGGAGGCAGACCACGCTCTGGCGGTGACTCTCACGGACTACGTCAGAGGGTCAAACGGGCGGCCCGTCGGGGTTCTGGGCGTCAACTACGGCCTTCAATCGATCCAGTCGTTTGCGGCCAACGTGGGTAAGGCCCAGGGGATCACGCTCACGGTGACTGATCGGGCCGGCACTTCGTTGACGAGCGTCGGGAAGTACGGACTGGTATCGCTCGCGCACGACCCCCGGGTGCGGGCGGCGCTCGCCGGTCGCAGCGGTCTGCTGGACTACACGCCGGTTCTGGCGCTCGGCAGGCGCGGTCCGGAGGAGTTGTCGGCCTACGCGCCCGTCACCGGGACGGGGTGGACCGTGGTTGCGTCGGTACGCAAGAGCGCTGCGCTGGCCGGGCTGGTTCGACTGCGCGAGACAGTTCTTGGAATCGCCGGGTTGCTTGTGCTCATCCTGCTTGCGACGATCCTGATCGTGGTTCGCTCGGACCGCTACCGGCGCGTCTCCGAGCTCCGGGTGCAGAGCCGTGATCGAGAGTTGGCCCGCGTGCTCGAATCCACCCACGAGGCCTTCCTTTCAACCGACGCCACGGGCGCGCTCACGGCGTGGAACGCTCAAGCGGAGGTGTTGTTCGGCTGGCCCGCCGCGGATGTGCTCGGCCGCAGCTTCAGTGACACGGTGATCCCGGCTGCCGCTCGCTCCCGCTATCAAACGGAGTTCGCGGCCCATCTCGCCGGGCACGGCTCGGACGTGTTCGGCAGACGTGCGGAGATGCTCGCGCTGCACCACGACGGCCACGAGATGCCGGTCGAGATGGGCTCGTGGAGAGGGCAGGAGGGCGTCGGGTTCAACGCTTTCGTCCACGACATCACGGAGCGGACCGCGCTCCAAGCGGAGCTCAAGCAGGCCCGCGACCACGCGACGCAGGCCTCTCGCCTCAAGAGCGAGTTCCTGGCGAACATGAGCCACGAGATCCGCACGCCGATGAATGGTGTCGTCGGCATGAGCAGCCTGCTGCTGAACACCGACCTCACGGACACCCAGCGAGACTATGCCGAGACGGCGAGCTCCTCAGCGCAAGCGCTTCTGACGGTCATCGATGACATCCTGGACTTCTCCAAGATCGAAGCCGGCAAGCTGGACGTCGAGAGCGTGCCCTTCGACCTGCGCTCGGTCGTCGAGGAGTCCGCTGCCCTGCTGGCCGCGCGCGCTCAGCAGGGCGGACTGGAACTGACCTGCCGGATCGATCCGGCCCTCCCGGCGTCGCTCGAGGGAGATCCGGGACGCCTGCGCCAGGTGCTGCTCAACCTGCTCGGCAACGCCGTCAAGTTCACCTCAGCTGGCGAGGTCAATCTGACGGCGCGGCTTGCCGGTGGAGCAACCGGTCGGGCGGCGATGGTCGAATTGACGGTGCGAGATACCGGCATCGGGATGTCAGCGGAGACTCGGGTGCATCTGTTCGACGCGTTCACGCAGGCCGACAGCTCCACGTCACGACGCTACGGGGGCACGGGGCTTGGTTTGGCGATCTCGCGCCAGCTTGTGGAGCTGATGGGCGGGACGTTGAACGCGACGAGCGAACTCGGCGCCGGCAGCACCTTCACGGCGCTCATTCCGTTCGCGCTCGGCGTCACGCCGAGTCGCGCCGACACCGCCGATCTGGCGGGTGTGCGCGTACTCATCGTCGATGACAATCACACCAACCAGCGGGTGGTGGAGGAGATGGTCGCCAGCTGGGGATGCATCTCGGCCGTCGCGGACGGAGCCCGCGAGGCGATCACGCTGTTGCATGAGGCATCGGGCGAAGGGCGCGCGTTTGACGTGGCGTTGGTCGACCTGAACATGCCCGAGTTCGACGGATACGACTTCGCCCGGATGCTCAGAGCCGATCCGGGCCTCGCGCAAACGCCGATGGTGATGCTCACGAGCTCCGCCCAGCGCGGCGAAGCTGAAGCGAGCCGGGAGGCAGGAATCGTCGCCTACCTGACCAAGCCGGTGCGCGCCGGCCGGCTGCGTGGTGCGCTGGATGTGGCCCTCGCGCCCGCCGGCGCGGCCATCGTCCCGACGTCATTGCTCGAGCCACCCGAGTCCCGTGAAATCGACCCAGCCCCTGGCTATCGCGCCTCGCTCCGCTCATCGGTTGCGCGCGAGCCTGCTCCGTCCAACGACGACGCGCCATTGCCGAGGCGCTCCGTTCTGGTGGTCGAGGACCATGTCGTGAACCGAAGGGTCGTGATGGCGATGCTCACGAGCCTCGGCTACCGCGCGGAGGTTGCCGGCAACGGGGCCGAAGCGCTCGAAGCCGCGCGACGCAACGACTACGCGGCAGTTCTGATGGACTGCCAGATGCCGGTGATGGACGGCTACGAGGCCACCAGGAAGCTGCGCCAACGCGAGGGCTCCGAGCGCCACACGTGCGTCATCGCCGTGACCGCGACCGCGATGGCGGCCGACCGAGGCCGATGCCTGGCGGCCGGCATGGACGACTACATCGTCAAACCGCTCACCGTGGATTCTCTGGCCGCCGTCCTCGCCCGCTGGTTGCCGAACGGGTCCGCTCACGAGACCATCGCCCATTTGGTGGCGCGCCGGCACGAGCCCGCGTTTCACTCCCCACATGCGAGGCCGGAAGCCGACAACCGCCAGCCGGGACCGGCCGATATCGCGGGCCCGGCGTTGGAGGCCCGGATCGTCGAGCGCCTCGAGCGTTTGGGTTCAGATGTCGGAGAGGACCTGATGGGGGAACTGAGCAGGGTGTTCCTGGACGATGCCGACGCGCGCCTCTCGGGGATGCGCAGCGCCCTCCTCAACGATGACGCGGCAAGCATCGTCCGCTCCGCACACATCCTGACCGGGGCCAGCGCGAACATCGGCGCCACGAGGCTGGCCGGTCTGTGGGCCGGCTTGGAAGCAGACACCGCGGTCGGCAACCTGGCCGACGGACATTCGCAGCTCGACGCGTTGGAAGCGGAACTCGTGCGCGTTCGATTGGCGCTGGGCGCGATAGCGGCGAGAGCATGAAGATCCTCGTCGCCGACGACGACCCCACCTCGCGGATGATCGTGCGCGTCGCGCTGGAACGCCTCGGTCACGCATGCGAGACCGCGTGCGACGGTACCGAGGCCTGGAGCGCCTTCTTGACGTCTCGCCCGGACGTCGTCATCAGTGACTGGATGATGCCGGGCCAAACCGGGCTGGAGCTGTGCCAGAACATCCGCGCCGCCCCGGGCGGCGGGGACGTCTACCTCGTGTTGCTCACCAGCAGCGGCGCCAACGATCAGATCCTCGCAGGGATGCAGGCCGGTGCCGATGACTACCTCGTCAAGCCCCTCGACCCAGACGGGCTGGAGCTTCGCCTGGTGGCCGCCGCGCGCGTCACCTCGATGCATCGGGAGCTTGCCGACCAACGGGCTGCGATGGAGCGGCTCAACGAGGAGCTCTCGGCTCAGGCCCGCCACGACCCGCTCACCGGACTGAGCAACCGCAGGGTCCTGGACGGAGACCTCGAGGTGCTTGAAGCCCGGGTGGCGCGGTACGGGCACACCTACTGCATGGCCCTTCTGGACGTCGATCACTTCAAGGCGTACAACGACAACAACGGGCACCTGGCCGGCGACGATGTGTTGCGCGCCGTCGGGCTGCAGTTGAGCGACCAGGTCCGCACGGGCGACTCCGTCTATCGATACGGCGGCGAAGAATTCCTCTGCATCTTCCCCGAGCAGACTCTGGCCGCCGGCATTCTCGCCACCCAACGCATCCGCGCCGGCGTGCAACTCCTGGATATTTCGCATCGCACGAGCGACGCCGGTGTCGTCACGCTCAGCGCCGGAGTCGCGACGCTCGATCCGATCCGCGCCCGACCCGCCCGCGAAGTCCTCAAGGAGGCCGACGACGCCCTCTACATCGCGAAGCAAAACGGCCGCAACCGCGTCGAGAGCATCCACGGCGCAGCCGAGCGCTTGGTCCGTCCGAGCGAAACCGGCAAGCCCAATCAAGACCCATCGGTTGGCCTTGAGGGCGCCAGCGCCTGACCGAGCGCCGGCCTGCGGCGACGACCGCGGCCCGCCTGTCGTGCAGCGGTGGTGCCTTCGCTCGGGCGGTGAGCTGGCGAGCTCAACTCGGCCGCGCACGGCTTCGGCCACGCTTGCGTTTCACCTGTCAACGGGCCGAGCAACGCGCTAGACTTGGCGCCGGAGGGCAGCGTCGCGATGTCGGTTGAGCAGCCGGCAGCATGACGGGACTTCCTAGGGTTCACAGACCCAGGAGGCTTCCATGCTGCGCCCGTCGTCGCTTGTTTCCACAGTCACGCGTGAGGGTATTTGCAGTGCCCCCGCCGATCGGCGGGCACGTGGCTGATCGCGGCCCGAGCACGAGCCACGGTCCCGCGCGCCGAACACACCAGCTCGCCGCGCCCGGCGACACACGTGGCGCGCTCGATCGTCGCGCTCCGGCGCGACCGTCCACGACACGAGCGCCCGGATCACAGTCGGACACGCAGTTGGTGGCTGCCCTGCGACTAGGTGAGGAGGGCGCGTTCAACGCCCTCGCGGCGCGTTACGAGCAGCGGCTTCTTCGGTTCTGTCAGGCGATCCTGAGATCCAAGGAGGACGCCGAGGACGCCGTGCAGGATGTCCTGGCGAGCGCGTTCAATGCGATCCTCGCCGATCAGCGTGAGATTCACGTGCGCCCGTGGCTGTACCGAATTGCCAGAAACCGCTGTATCAACCAGATCCGCAGGGTCACGGGCACGGCCGTCGGCTCGCTCGACGACCACTGGGCGGAGCGCGGGCTGAGCCCGCCGGAGGAGGTACTGACACGGCAGGACTTCCGCGACCTGGTCGGCGACATCAAGGCGCTTCCGGATGCACAGCGCATGGCGCTGCTGCTGCGTGAAATCGATGGATTCGCGTATGAGCGGATCGCCGATGCGATGGGGACGACGGTGCCGGCGATCAAGTCGCTGCTCGTTCGCGCTCGCACAGCGCTGCAAAGCTCGTCTGACGTGCGAAACGCTCCCGGCGCGTCGCCCGGATTGATGGCGCCACGGAGACGTAGCCGCAGGCAGTCGCCGGTCGACGCTCGTCGTCTCACCTACGAGGCGGCGCGCGTCTTGGCCCTCGCGACGGTGAAAACTGACGAATTGATGTAACGGCGGATTCGGACGCACGTGTCAGGCGCGCGAAGGCACGCCTGCCGAGCGTGCAATTTGCGGCACACCGGGGACGGCGTCAAATATAGGACTTACAAATTGGTACCCGCGGAACCAGCAGCTTTCACAGAAAGCCAGCCAGTGCGTGAGCAGCCGCACTCGTATCACCCTTGTAACGTGGTCGGACCGCCAAAGTTGCGCTAAGAATCACTGCCGATCCTGACGTGCAAATGCCGTGCCTCACCGCTGGTGGGACGCCGACGGGTTATCCAAGAATTTGCGCTTTAGCCGTCACCCTCAAGCGCCGATGGATGTGCATGATTAAACGCCGGCGTCGACGCCTGGGACTCGTAGAGCAGTCATGACAAGACCGGCGGCCGCTGAACGGCCGTCATCGAACGGGCACTCGCAGCAGGCCTTCGACACTCTGGACGAGGACCTCCTCCTGCGCGTTCTCGCCGACGTCGGCCGCGGAGACTTCAGCGTTCGCATGCCGGTCGTGTGGACCGGAGTCGCGGGCAAGATCGCGGACACGCTCAACGACATTGTTGCCGCAAACCAGTCGCTCAGCGCGGAGCTGGCGAGGGTCAGCCGAATCGTGGGCAAGGAGGGAAGGCTCTCGGCGCGGGTCGCCTCGCAGGGGTCCGACAGTCCGTGGTCCGACTGCGTCGACTCGGTCAACGACCTGATCGACGACCTGGTTCGCCCTACCAGCGACATGCAGCGCGTCATCGGCGCCGTTGCAGGCGGAGATCTGAGCAAAAAGATCACGACCGACGCCCACGGAGACGTGCTCGAGTTGAAGACGACGATCAATGCGATGGTCGATCAGCTGACCGGCCTCGTCTCGGAGGTGACCCGCGTCATCCGCGACGTGGGCACTGAGGGCAAGCTCGGTCAGGCGGCCGCGGTCACGATCGAGGTCGGGGGCGTCTGGAAGGACCTCACGGACAACGTCAACATCATGGCGGGCAACCTCACGGGACAGGTTCGCGACATCGCCGAGGTGACGACGGCGGTCGCCAACGGCGACCTCACGAAGAAGATCACCGCGGACGTGAAGGGCGAGTTTCTCGAGCTGAAGAACACGGTCAACGCGATGGTCGATCAGCTGAACCGGTTCGCCTCCGAGGTGACCCGCGTGGCGCGCGAGGTCGGAGTCGAGGGCAAACTGGGCGGGCAGGCCCAGTCCGCCGAGGTGGCCGGCGTGTGGAAGGACCTCACTGACAACGTCAATCAGCTGGCGGCCAACCTCACGAACCAGGTGCGGGCGATCGCCGATGTCGCCACGGCGGTCACGGAGGGAGACCTGACGCGACAGGTTGGAGTGGACGCGAGCGGTGAGGTTGCGGTGCTCAAGGACACGCTCAACGAGATGATCCGCAACCTGCGCGAGACGACTCGCCAGAACACCGATCAGAACTGGCTGAAGACGAACCTCGAGCGCTTTGCCCGCATGCTTCAGGGCCAGCGGGATTTGACAACGGTCTCGAGCATGATCCTCGCCGAGCTGGCACCACTTGTGTCCGCGCAACACGGAGTCTTCTACACGCTCGCCGGCCTCAACGACGGCGGCGAACCGGCGCTGGTGTACCAGGCCGGATACGGCTACAACGAGCGCAAGCACGTTGCCAACCACTTCCGGCTTGGCGAGGGGCTCGTGGGCCAATGCGCCCAGGAGAAGCAGCGGATCCTGCTGACCAACGTCCCTGGGGATTACATCCGGATCAACTCCGGCCTCGGCGAGGCTGCCCCGCTCAACATCATCGTGCTGCCGATCCTGTTCGAGGGCTCGGTCCGGGCGGTTGTCGAACTGGCGTCGTTCAACCCATTCAGCTCGATCCACCAGGAGTTTCTCGACCAGCTCACGGAAATCATCGGTCTCGTTCTCAACACGATCGAGGCCAACACGCTGACGGAAAACCTGCTCAAGCAGGCTCAATCCCAGGCGCAGGAGCTGCAGGCTCGCCAGGAGCAGTTGCGAAGCTCCAACGACGACCTCGGCACGCAGGCGGCGCGCCTCGCCGAACAGAACATCGAGGTCGAACGCAAGAACCAAGAGGTCGAACTCGCCAAGCGACTCGTTGAGGAAAAGGCCGAGCAGCTCTCCGCATCCTCGAAATACAAGTCGGAGTTCTTCGCGAACATGTCGCACGAGCTGCGCACGCCGCTCAACAGCCTGCTGATCCTCGCCGGCGAGCTCGAGGCCAACGCCGAGGAGAACCTCTCGGCCACGCAGGTGCAGTACGCGAGCGTCATTCGCTCCTCGGGTAACGACCTGCTGCGTCTACTCAACGACATTCTCGATCTCGCGAAGGTCGAATCGGGCACCGTTACGCTCGAGGTCGGCGAGCTTCGTCTGGTGGAGCTGCGCGACGCGCTCAAAAATGACTTCGACCGGGTTGCCGAGAAGCAGGGCATCGCATTTTCGGTCGAGCTTGCTCCCGATCTCCCGGCGGCGATCGCAACGGATGCCGGCCGTTTGCGCCAGGTGCTCAAGAACCTGCTGGCCAACGCTTTCAAGTTCACCGAGCACGGGCGGGTCAGCCTCACCGTCAGCCGGACCGAGCCTGGCTGGAGACCGAACAACACGGCCCTCGCGCCGGCTGGCCCGATGATCGCCTTCGCTGTCACCGACAGCGGAATTGGGATCCCGGCGGAGGTCCAGGACAGCATTTTCGAGGCCTTCGCCCAGGCTGATGGAACAACCGCCCGCCATTACGGCGGCACCGGTCTCGGTCTCTCGATCAGTCTCGAGCTCGTGCGGCTGCTTGGCGGGGAGATCGCGCTGCGCAGCGCTTCCGGCGCGGGAAGCACGTTCACGGTGTACCTGCCGCTGGCGATTGAGTCCGGTCCCCAAACCGGTCGAAGCGTCGTCCCGGCGGCGCCCAGTGCGGCGTCTGTCCGTCAGCAGCCCGTTTCGCTTGTTCTGCCGCCGGCGGACGAGCCCACGGACCCGCAGCCCGCCGACGCCGCAGCGCCACCGGCACTGCCCGCGTTGTCGCCCCTGACCCCGCCGGCAAGCCCGGCGGGCCTGGCGTTGGTCGGGTGCAGGGCCCTGATCGTCGACGATGACCCGCGCAACATCTTCGCGCTGAGCGCACTCCTGCGGGCGGTCCAGATCGAGGTCACCCGAGCCGACAGCGGCGAGGAGGCGCTCGCGATTCTTGCCAGGGCGCCGGAGTTCGACATTGTGCTGGTCGACATCATGATGCCGGGCATGGATGGCTACCAGACGCTGCGAGCCATGCGCAGGATGCTTGGCGACAGGCCATTGCCGCTCGTTGCGTTCACGGCGAAGGTTGGAGCCGGCGAGCAGGAGCGGTGTCTCGACGCAGGTGCGTCGGACTACATCCCCAAGCCGGTTGGAACGTCGGACCTGCTCGCGACACTGGGCAGGTGGATACCGGCCGCCGCCGTCGACGGACAACGCGTCCCGGTGCGCGACTCCGCCCCGCCGGCACCGGTTGAGGCCGCTGTGCGCGCCGTCGAATCGTCCTCTCGCGCACTCCCGCGCGCCGCCGACGCGGGCGAAGCCCCGATGGCGCCGATGAAGCCCCTGGCGGCACCGCCCACTCCGGCGGGGGCCGATCTCGCCGGTCGCACGATTCTCATCGTGGACGACGACTTCGTCAACATCTTTGCGCTCACAGCCCTGCTCGAGCGCATCGCACTCAACGTGGTCCGCGCCGAGAGCGGCGCTGAAGCGTTGGCAGTTCTGAGCCGGTCACCGGAGATAGAGGTCGCTCTGGTCGACATCGTGATGCCGGGCATGGATGGCTACGAGACACTGCGAGCGATGCGCGAGATGCTGGGCGACGCACGACTGCCGCTTGTGGCGGTGACGGCGAGCGTCGAGAGCGGGGAGCGGCAACGCTGTCTTGACGCCGGCGCGTCCGATTACGCCCCGAAGCCCCTGAACACGGCCGATCTGATCGCGATCGTGGGCAAGTGGCTGCCGAGCATCGCATGAGCGACGCCCTATTGGCCGCGATGAACGGCAACCTGCCACCGGCAGCGTCCGGCTCCATACTGCCTTTGCCGCCGCCCGCCATTCTGCTCGCGGACGACGACGCATCCAAGCGGCTGGCGCTGCGCGCGATCATCGAGCCCCTGGGCCACAGCATCGTCGACGCGGATTCGGGTCGGGCGGCGCTGCGCGCCGTCCTGCGTCAGAGGTTCGCGCTGATCCTGATGGACGTCCGAATGCCCACGATGGACGGGTACGAAACCGCCAAGCTGATCAGGCAGCGCGAGGAATCGGCCCTGACGCCGATCATCTTCGTATCCGCGTTTGGACGCGACGAGGTGGAGACGGCTGACGCGTACGCGAGTGGAGCCGTCGACTTCGTCTTCGCCCCTGTTCTACCCGACGTGCTCAGAGCCAAGGTGACGGTGTTTGTCGACCTGTTCGTTGCCAACCAGGAGCTTCAGAGCTCGCTCGACGCGATCACCCACCTCAACGCGACCGTGCGCGACAGCGGACTGCGCACACAGGCGGTGCTGGACAACGTCTCGGATGGGATCTTCATCCTCGACGAGAACGGCTTGATCGAGTCGGTCAACAGGGCGGTCGCGGGGCTCTTCGACTACGCCCCCAACCAGGTGATCGGTCGTCCATTCGCGTTCATGATCGCGGACGCCGGTCAGGCGGAGGGAGCGGGGTCATCGACGTCGGCCGGCTTGCCGGTCCCCGGTCGCGCCGTCAGCACTCTCGGCCGGCGCCGAGACGCCTCGACCTTTCCCGTCGAGGTCGAGCACGGTCGAATGGTGCACGCGGATCGCGCATTCACGCTGACGGTGGTAAGAGACGTGTCCGAGCGCCACGCCCACACGGCGGCGCTCGAGCACCAGGCGCTGCACGACGGCCTGACAGGACTCGCCAACCGTACGCTGTTTGGCCACCATGTCGTGCAGGCCCTGGCCGCGGCGGAACGAGCCGCGGAGCCGCGTTCTGTGCTCGTCATGGACCTCGATGGTTTCAAGCAGGTCAACGACTCGCTCGGACACGACCAAGGCGACACCCTGTTGAAGGACGTCGCAGGCCGCCTGCAGACCGTCCTGCGCTCGGCTGACACCGTTGCGCGACTCGGGGGCGACGAGTTCGCGGTCCTGCCGGCCGGTCCGACCGACCTGGTGGCTGCAGCCGCCGTCGCGTGGAAGATCCAACAGGCATGCGAGCCGCCGTTCATGATCGGCGACGAGCTCGTCCGGGTCGCGGCGAGCGTGGGTATCGCGCTGTACCCCGAACACGGCACCAACGCCTCCGACCTGCTCCGTCGCGCCGACCTGGCGATGTACGAAGCCAAACGCACGAGGACCGCGCACGCCGTCTTCGATGCTGCGC
>JBEKNK010000057.1:0-17747 GCA_049522915.1 Solirubrobacteraceae bacterium
CAGCTGCTCGCGGCGCTCACCACCAGCTTCCCGGCACTCGCCCAGGCGATCACCAACCTGCCGACCGTGACAAGCGGCTGGGACAACGTGCCGGGCACCGCTGCGTTCACCAACTTCCAGGGCGCGCCGATCAGGACAGTTCCCGCGGTTCGCACGTACTTCAGCGCGCAGCTGATCCCGGTGCTCGAGACTCAGCACGACGACTACGAGCACCTCGTGTCGACATCGAAGATCAATTTCATCGGGCCGCTCGTGGGGATCATCGGCATCATCGTGGTCCTCTATGGGCTGCTGATGCTCTTCCTCGCCTCGCGGCTGCAGGCAACGCCGAGCAGACGGGTCACGAGGTCGGCCGCAGGCGCGGCGACGCCAGCGGCGTAGCGCGGGCCCGTTGCGAAACCCGCTGCCCGCCACCGGGCGCGGCTGCCCGCAACGCCACGAGTCAGTGCTCGCTCGGCACGCCCGCCATCAGCGCCACCGCGTGCGGCAGCGCGTCGGCGATCGCCTCCCCGGCCTGTCCGATCGCACGTGGCGATCCGGGGAAGTTGATGATCAGCGTCCCGCCCCGAATTCCCGCAACTCCCCGCGAGAGCAGCCAGTGCTTGGTGTGCTCGCGCGATGCGTCGCGCATGGCCTCGGCGATGCCGGGAACCTCGCGCTCGATCACCGCCCGCGTCGCTTCGGGCGTGACATCGCGCGGAGCCACCCCGGTGCCGCCGGTCGTCAGCACGAGCGCACAGCCATCGACCTCACTGAAATGTCGCAGCCGCTGCTCGATCACCGCGACGTCGTCTGTGATCACCTCCCGCGCGACGATCTCGCCACCCAGATCCCGCGCGAACTGCTCGAGTCGGTCGCCGCTCTCATCGCCGCCCAGCCCGGCGGCCCGCGACGTGCTCACGGTGATGATCGCAACCCGCACCGTCAGCCCGCGTCCTCGAGCCGCCAGTCGCTGCGCCCGCCGGTCTTCTCCAGCAGCACGACCGCCTCGACCGCCACCCCGCGCTCGAGTCCCTTGACCATGTCGTAGACGGTCAGCGCCGCGACGGCGCAGGCGACCATCGCCTCCATCTCGACGCCGGTCGACGCCGACACGGCAACCTCGGAGATCAGCTCCACCAGCCCGGCCTGCACATCGACGCTCGCCCGCACGTCGACGAAGCTGAGCGCGAGCGGGTGCGCGAGCGGGATCAGCCCCGGAGTCTGCTTGGCCGCCATGATCCCGGCCAGCCGCGCGGTTCCAATCACCTCCCCCTTCGCCACGTTGCCGGAAACGATCGCCTGCGCCGTCTGCGGCGACATTCGCACGCGCGCGCGGGCGCGCGCCCGCCGCTCGGTGACCGGCTTGGCGCCGACGTCGACCATGCGCGCGTTGCCGCCGTCGTCGAGATGGGTCAGTCCCGAGTCGCTCACGAGCCGACCGCGTCCGCGGGTCCGCTCACGGCCTCGCCCTCGACCCAGCGCGTCTCGCCACGATCGAGCTCCTGCTTCCAGATCGGCGCCTCCGCCTTGATCCGGTCGATCAGCTCTCGCGCGCCGGCGAATGCCGCTCCGCGATGGGCCGCCGAGACCGCCACGACGACGCCCGGCTCGCCCAGCGCCACGCGCCCCACACGATGCTCGGCGGCTGCGGCCTGCAGCCCGTGACTCTCGACGCATTCGGCGGCGATCGACGCGATCCGCTGCTCGGCCATCTCGCGGTAGGCCTCATAGTCGAGGAACTCCACGTCGCGGACGGTGCCCTCGAAGGTGACGACGGCGCCCGCGCCCGGCGCCCGCACGAGGTCGGTGACACGCGCAGGCACAATCGGGGCGTCGCTGACCCGCACGTGCGGCGCGCCACCGCCACTGACCGGCGGCAGGAGCGCCAGCTCGTCGCCTGCGCGCAGCGTCGCCCCCTCGTCCGCAAGCTCGCGGTTGACCGCCATCCGCACCGGCAAGCTCGCGAGCAGGTCGCCCAGCACCGACTCGCGCGAGAGCGCCGCAAGCGCGTCGCCCACGGTCGCGCCCTCCGGCAGCTCGGCCTCGATCTCCTGCGCGCCCGCGCGCTCGCGCAACTGGGCGAATAGGCGAATCCGCACGATCATGACCGGCTCAGCCTACCCCTCAACCCCCGGTGACTCCGCCGCGGCGCCCTGTTATCGTCGCCTGATGCCGGCACGCACCCAGCTGCTCGACGGCCACGGTAGGGCGATCAGCGATCTGCGCCTCTCGGTCACCGACCGCTGCGGTTTCCGCTGCCGCTACTGCATGCCGGCCGAGGGCATGGCCTGGCTCGAACGCTCAGAGCTCTTGACCTTCGAGGAGATCGCGCGCCTGGTCGGCGTGCTCGTCGAGATGGGGGTCCGCGACGTCCGTCTGACCGGCGGCGAGCCGCTCGTGCGCCGCCAGCTGCCACGCCTGGTCGCGATGCTGTCGTCGATCACCGGGCTGCGCGAGCTCGCGCTGACGACCAACGGCTACCGGCTGGAGCGCGATGCACACGCACTGGTCCACGCCGGGATCACCCGCTTCAACGTGTCCGTCGACTCGCTCCAGCGCGAGCGCTTCAGCCAGATGACCCGCCGCGACGCGCTCGACACCGTCCTGCGCGGCCTGGCCACGCTCGCCGCCTTCCCGCAGGCGCATCCGATCAAGGTCAACGCGGTCGCGATGCGCGGCTTCACCGAAACCGAGCTGATCCCGTTCGCCCGCTTCGCCCGCGAGCACCCCTACGAGGTCCGCTTCATCGAGTTCATGCCGCTCGACGCCGACCACGCCTGGACACCGGACGACGTGCTCACGGGCGAGGAGATCCGCGCGGCGATCCACGCCGTCTACCCGCTCGAGCCGGAGCCTCGCTCCCCCAGCGCCACCGCACGCACGTTCCGCTTCGCCGACGGCCGCGGGCGGATCGGCTTCATCAACCCCGTTTCCGAGCCCTTCTGCGCCGACTGCAACCGCATCCGCGTGACCGCGGACGGCCAGCTGCGCACCTGCCTCTTCTCGCTGCGCGAGACCGACCTGCGCGCGGTTCTGCGCGGGGACGCGAGCGACGACGAGCTCGAGGCCGTCCTGCGCGACGCGGTCTGGCGCAAGGAGCTCAAGCACCACATCGGCGATCCGGGCTTCGTCCAGCCCGGCCGCACGATGTCGGCAATCGGGGGTTGATGGGGTGAGTGGGTGCAGGGCACCCCTCACCCTGCGGGATTTGCCTTGATCCTGCGGGTCCGCGGCGACGGTTGCCCTCGCGCTGGTCAGAGCAGCTCGATCGGCACCTGTTCACCGGCTCTCAGCACGCCGCTCCCGGCCCCGATCAGCGCCAGCGCCTGCGCGCCGAGCAGAGAGGTCAGGATGTGGGAATCCTGGGCGCCGGTCGGGGCAACGTGCCAGCCGTCGGGACGCAGCGCCAGGCGGCAGCGGACCGCCTCGACGCGGCCGGGCGTCCGCTGCCAATCCTGATCGAGGGTCGCGACGGTCCGTTCCCGCGCCGGCGGCTGCCCGGCGAGCGCCCGCAGCGCGGGCGCCACGAGCAGCAGGAACGTGACCAGCGAGGACACCGGGTTGCCGGGCAGGCCGAACACGAGCGTCGGCCCGCGCGTACCGAACCAGAACGGCTTGCCGGGCTTCAGCGCCACGCCGGCGAAGTGGCGCTCCACGCCGACCTCCTCGAGGGCCTCGCCGACGTGGTCGTGCTCACCAACCGACATCCCACCCGTGACCACGACCGCGTCGCCCGCCAGCGCCGCTGCGATCGCCGCGGCGATCGACGCCGGATCATCGCGGGCGTGGGCCAGCGAGAGCACCTCGCCACCGGCCCGCCGCACCAGCGCCGGGATCGTCAGCGCGCTCGCGTTTCGCACCATCCCGGGGCGCAGCCGCTCCTCGGCGCCGATCAACTCGTCGCCGGTCGTGAGGATGGCGACACGTGGGCGAGCTCCCACGGCGACGGCGCCACGGCCGGCCGAGGCGACCACCCCGAGCTCCGCGGGGCCAAGCCCCGTGCCCGGCTCGAGCACCGGCTCGCCAGCTCGCAGGTCGTCGCCGGCGTGGCGCACGAAGCGCCCGGGCACAGCGGCCGCGAGCAGCTCCACCTCCCTTCCCCGGCGTCGTGTCTCCTCAACCGGCACGATCGCGTCGGCGCCCTCGGGCATCGCCGCGCCGGTCGAGATCGCGCAGGCCTCGCCCGAGCCGACGGCCACGGTCGCCGGCGCGCCCGCACGCGACTCATCGACCACCGTGAGCCGGACACCCGCCCCGCTGTCGGATGCGCGAACCGCGTAGCCGTCCATCGCCGAGTTGTCGAACGCCGGAACGTCATCGCCAGCACAGATCCGCTCAGCCAGCACGCGATCGAGTGCGTCCGCCAGCGTGACGGTCTCGCCCGCCAGCGGCCGCGCACGCTCGAGCACGAGCGAGCGTGCGTCCTCGAACTCGGTCAGCTGCGCGGCCATCGGCTTCGCAACTCTAATGCGGTCGGGGCGTCCCAGCGCCCGCCCGACGAGCACCGTCCGCTATGTTTGCCCGCTCCGCGGCTCGGGGTTGGGGAGGCCGGTCGTCGCCCGTGTGAGCGCATGGCGCCGGCTCGCGGATGGTGTGCTCAGCGTGGCGATTTCCGTGTCCCCTGTCGAGTTCGGGAGTTTCGATGAGTTCTGATTCTGGGTTTCTGTTCACGTCGGAGTCGGTGACCGAAGGTCACCCTGACAAGATCGCCGACCAGATCTCCGACGGCGTGCTGGACGCCGCGCTGGCCGACGACCCCTACGCCCGCGTGGCGTGCGAGACGCTCGTCACCACCGGCCTCGTGGTCGTCGCCGGGGAGATCACCACCTCCACCTTCGTCGACATCCCCGCCGTGGCGCGCGAGACGGTACGTCGAATCGGCTACGACGACGCCACGGCCGGGTTCGACTGTGACACCTGCGCCGTGATCTCGACGATCGACCGCCAGTCACCGGACATCGCGCAGGGCGTGAGCGAGGCGTTCGAGCGGCGCGCCTCCGGATCCGGCGACGAGCTCGACGTCGCCGGCGCCGGCGATCAGGGAATGATGTTCGGCTACGCGAGCGATGAGACGGCGGAGCTGATGCCGCTGCCGATCTCGCTGGCGCACCGGCTCGCCGAGCGCCTCGCCGCCGTCCGCAAGGATGGCACCCTCCCGTATCTGCGCCCCGACGGCAAGACACAGGTGAGCGTTCGCTACCTCGGCGGTCGCCCGGTCGCGATCGAGAAGCTGCTGATCTCGACCCAGCACGCGGACGGCATCGACTCGGAGTCCCAGATCAAGGGCGACCTGTGGGAGCACGTCGTGACCGCCGTGCTGCCCGAGGAGCTCTACGACGCGACCGAGCTGCGCCGCGCCTTTCTCGTGAACCCGACGGGCCGCTTCGTGATCGGCGGGCCGATGGGCGACTGCGGGCTGACGGGTCGCAAGATCATTGTCGACACCTATGGCGGGATGGCGCGCCACGGCGGCGGCGCGTTCAGCGGCAAGGATCCCTCGAAGGTCGATCGCTCCGCGGCCTACGCGGCCCGCTGGGTCGCGAAAAACTGCGTCGCCGCGGGCCTGGCCGAACGGCTCGAGCTTCAGGTGGCCTACGCGATCGGCGTCGCCCACCCCGTCTCGGTGATGGTCGAGACCTTCGGCACCGAGCGGGTCGCGCGGGCGAGGATCGCCACCCTGATCGACGAGCACTTCGACCTGCGTCCCGGCGCCTTCCGCGAGGAGCTGCGGCTGCACCGCCCGATCTACCAGGCCACCGCGGCCTACGGGCACTTCGGCCGCAACCACCCCGACTTCAGCTGGGAACAAACCGGCAAGGCCGACGCGCTCCGCGCAGCCGCCGGGCTATGAGCACGGGCCCGGGCGGCGCACGGCGGCCCGCCTGAGCGCATGCCCGAGGGGCCCGCAGGCTCGCTGCCGCTGCCGGACCGCGAGGCCGTCCTCGAGCACGCGGCGGCGCTGATCCTCGCGACCTGGCGCTCGTTCGACTCGGCTCGTGCCGGGCACCCGCTCGCCGGCGCGCGTCACCACGCGCTGCTGAGCGAGCCGCTGCCGCAGCTGCCCGGCGAGGGTATCGCCGCACTCGACGCAGCGGCCGACGTGCTCGACGTTTCGCTCACGCAGGCGCGGCCGCGCTTCTTCGGCTGGATCGCCGGCTCCGGCCTGGAGATCGGCGTCCTCGGCGACGCGCTGATGGCCTCACACGATGTCAACGTCGCGCTGAGCGCCGGCGCCGCCACGCTGCTCGAGCGCCAGACGCTGCGCTGGACCGGTGAGTTCGTCGGCTTCGACGCGGGCGCCGACGGCCTGCTGGCCGCCGGCGGCACGCTCTCCAACCTCACCGCGCTCACGGCGGCGCGCGAGCGCGCACTGCCGGGCGCGCGCCATGTCGGGCTCTCCGGGCAGCGCCTCGCGCTTTATTGCTCAGCCGAGGCGCACTACTCGGTGCGCCGCGCCGCCGAGGTGCTGGGGATCGGCGGGCGCAGCGTGCGGTCGATCGC
This sequence comes from Solirubrobacteraceae bacterium, assembly GCA_049522915.1. GTDB lineage: Bacteria > Actinomycetota > Thermoleophilia > Solirubrobacterales > Solirubrobacteraceae > Palsa-513. The sequence goes on from JBEKNK010000057.1 coordinate 6,484, forward strand.
GATCGATCGCAATCGCCGGATGGACCCCGACGCCTGCGCCGCGGCGATCGACGCCGACCGCCGCGCGGGCATCGTCGCCGTCGCGGTGGTGGCGACGGCCGGCACGACGCTGACCGGCGCGGTCGACGATCTGAACGCGCTGGCCGACGTCTGCGCGCAGCGCGGCGTGTGGCTGCACGTGGATGGCGCCTACGGCCTCCCGGCAGCTGCGACGACGCTCGCCGGCGCGCTGTTCGCCGGCCTGCCGCGCGCCGACTCGGCGACCGTCGACGCGCACAAGTGGCTGTACGTGCCGAAGGCCTGCAGCGTGCTGCTCGTGCGCGACGGCGGTGCGCTCGAGGCCGCGTTCACGCACGACGAGAGCTACGTCCCCCACACCGACCGCGAGGCCGTCCACCCGGTCGACCGCACACTCGAGTACTCGCGCCCGCTCAGCGCGCTGAAGCTCTGGCTGGCCTTCCGCGTGCACGGCGCGCAGGCGATCGCCGCGGCGATCGAGCGGAACCTGCTCCAGGCACGACTGCTCGCCGACCTTGTTCGCGAGGATCCCCGGCTGGAGCTTCTCGTCGAGCCGCAGCTGTCGGCGGTCTGCTTCCGCCTCGTGCCGCCCGACCACACGACGGCCGTCGCTCACAACGCCGCGCTGGCGGCGGCGATCGCCGCCGACGGACGAATCGTGCTCGCCGCGGCGACGGTCGACGGTGTGCCGTGCCTGCGCGCCTGCATCGTCAATCACCGCACCACCGAGGATGACGTTCGCACGATCGTCGAGGTCGTCCGAGAGCTCGGCGATCGGCTTTAGAACGGCTCTCACCATGACGGCACGCCCGGCCTGCGCCCGGATGGCGGCGCCCGATCCTCACCCGCCGGTCGCGGCTGCGGTCAGGCGTCGCCGTCCGCCAGCCCCTCCCACCACAGGCCGAACAGCTCCCAGGCGTGACGGCGGGCAAGCGGCGCGAGCTCCTCGCTCTGCGCCCGCAGCTCCTCGGCGCTGACCCCGAGCTTTGCGAGCTCCGCCTCCGAGCGCGACCACGACGCGATCACCTCGATCGTGACCTCGGGGTGGAACTGAAGGCCGAGGTGGCGCCCGTGGCGAAACGCAGCGGGACCAGCCTCGCTGTGGGCGAGCGGCTCGCCGCCCGGCGGCACGCTGAGCTGCTCGTAGTGCCAGTGGAACCACGGCCCGGGTGGAACCTCGTCGACGCGCTCGGAGAGCTCGAACCAGCCGATCTGCGGCGTGGCTGCCGGCGCGACCTCGCCGCCGAGGGCAAGCGACAGCGCCTGACCGCCGAAGCACACCCCCAGCACCGGCACCTCGGCGGCAATCGCCTCGCGCAGCAGCTCGATCTCCGCCGCGACCCACGGCGGATCGGTGGCGGTCGCCGACTGCACCGAGCCGAGCGAGGCGACGAAGCTGAAGCCCTCCAGTCGGGGAAGCGGCACCTCGGTCGCGTCGTGCACCTCGTAGTCGCAGCCGTGCTCGGTCAGCCACTCCTCGAGCAGCGCTGCGGGCGCCTCGTCGCCGTGTCTGAGGATCAATCCTCGCCTGGCATGTGGTGACGGTCCGCTCACCGCCACACCGTAGCGACGATCAGCCGAGCGCATCGACGGCCAGCGCGCCGGCCAGCCGCTCGAACGCGTCGGCGCTGCGACGGCCCCCGCGCACACGCGCGCGCTCGAGCAGCCGCACCGAGCCGCTCAGCACCACGATGTCCGCTTCGTCGAGCTGCGCGAGCGTCAACGGCAGCTCACGCGCCTCGATCCCCAGCCGCGCGGCGTGTTCGAGCACCGACGCCCTGACCGTGCCCGCCAGGATCGAGCCGTCCGCAGGCGGCGTCGCCAGCGCCCCGTCGCGCAGCAGGAAGACGTTCGCGCGCGTGGTCTCAAGCAGCTCGCCGGAGGCGGTCACGAGCAGCGGGCGGACCCCCGCGCCGGCGAGCGCCTCGATCTGCTCAAACCACGACCGGTCGAGCAGCTTGTGCGCGCCGGCGCCGCCGGCCACCCTGACGGTGGCCAGATCGACCTCCTCCCCGGGCAGCACGATGGCGCGCTCGATCGCGCCGAGCACGAAGCCGATCGCCGGCGGCGCAGGCGTGTGTGGCACGAGCTCGATCCTCAGGCGTCCGAGGTCACAGCGCGCGGCGGCGACCTCGAGCTGCTCTTCCAGCCCGGGCTCGAGCGTGAGACCGTACAGCGCCCGCGCGCTGGCACGCAGCCGTTCGAGGTGGCGGAGCGCGCTGATCGGGCGCCCGTCCACCACCAGCAGGGTGTCGTAGACGCCGTGCGCCGCCTGCGCGGCGCACGGCGCGCTCAGCTCGTACTGCGGCGCTGGGGCATGCATCGGCCGGGAATATTCGCGCGATCGGCGATCATGCGCGGCGAGGCCCGGTGTGACGACGCTGCTGATCGACAACCACGACTCGAACACGTTCAACCTCTTTCAGCTGCTGGCCGTCGTCGAGGGTCGCGAGCCGGTCGTCGTACGCAACGACGAGGCACAGTGGCGGGAGCTCGACGTCGAGCGCTTCGCGCGCTGCGTGATCTCAGCCGGCCCGGGACGGCCCGACCGCCCGCGTGACTTCGGCATCTCGCGGGGCGCGCTGGGCGCGGCCGATCTGCCGGTGCTCGGGGTCTGCCTCGGCCATCAGGGTCTCGTGCTCGCACATGGCGGCGAGGTCGGCGCGGCGCCGCGCCCGATGCACGGGCGCCGCAGCCGCATCTTCCATCAGGGCTCCGAGCTGTTCCGCGGAATCCCGCAGGGCTTTCTCGCCGTGCGCTACCACTCGCTCTCGGTTCACGAGCCGCTCCCGGCGGCGCTCGAGGTGATCGCGCGCACCGCGTCGGGCACGGTGATGGCCGTTCGCCACCGCGAGCGGCCCCATTGGGGCGTGCAGTTTCACCCGGAGTCGGTCCAAACCGAGTGGGGCGCGCAACTGCTCGAGAACTTCTGCCGCCTGCCCGCCCGGCGCGCGCGGTGGGCAGGACGCGCGGCGTCGCTGCCCGCAGTCCGCCCAGCGGGCCCGTCGCCACCCGCGAGAGTGCGGCGGAACGCCAACACGCTCGAGCTCGTGATCCGATCGGTCCGGCGACCGCCGGATGCTGAGGCCGCGTTCGTGGCCCTCTTCGCCGACGCTCCCTCCGCGTTCTGGCTGGACAGCTCCCGACAGGACCCGGGCCTCGGCCGCTTCTCCTACATGGGCGCCGGCGGCGGTCCGCTCTCGGCGCTCGTCAGCCACGACGTGGCGAGCGGAACGCTGACCCGGCGCCATCACGGGCGACGCGAGGTCCACCACGCCACCCTCTGCGACTGGCTGCAGCGGAGCCTGGCCGAGACCTCGGTTCCCGACGCCGATCTCCCCTGCAACTTCACCGGCGGCTTCGTCGGCTATCTCGGCTACGAGCTGAAGGCCGAGTGTGGCGGCGCACTCGTGCACCGCTCCCCCCTCCCCGACGCGGTGCTGCTGTTCGCCGACCGCCTGATCGCCTATGACCACGCGACCGACGAGGCGCACGTGATCGCGCTCAGCACTCGGGCCGACCGCGAGGAGGCGGCGAGTTGGGCGCAGCGGACCGCCCGGCGCCTGCGCACCATTCCGGCGCCGGCACCGCCCGCGCCGACCGCGCCCGGCGGTCGCACGACGTTCACGCCGGCGCGCTCCTCGGGCGACTACCTCGCCGACATCGAGTCCTGCCAGCGCCACCTGGCTGCCGGCGAAAGCTACGAGATCTGCCTGACCAACGAGCTTCTCGCGCCGCCCTGCACCGACGCCCTGGCCGTTCACCGCGTGCTGCGCGCGGTCAACCCCGCGCCCTTCGCCGCGTTCCTGCGACTGGGCGGCGTCGAGGTCTCGAGCTCCTCGCCCGAGCGCTTCCTCTCGCTTGACCGCTCGCGCCGCCTCGAGGCCCGGCCGATCAAGGGCACCGTTGCTCGCGGGGCGACGCCACCCGAGGATCGCGCGGCGGCCGCCGGCCTGAGCTCGGCCGCGAAGGAGCGGGCGGAGAACCTGATGATCGTCGACGTGCTGCGCAACGACCTCGGCCGTGTCGCGGAGATCGGGTCGGTGCGGGTGCCGAGCCTGATCGGGATCGAGACCTACGCCACGGTCCATCAGCTCGTCTCGACCGTTCAGGCTCGCCTGCGCTCCGGTTCGACGTTCGTCGATGCGCTGCGCGCGTCCTTCCCGGGCGGTTCGATGACCGGCGCACCGAAGCTCCGCGCGATGGAGCTCCTCGACCGGCTGGAAACGCGACCGCGAGGGATCTACTCCGGTGCGATCGGCTACCTGGCGGCCAATGGCTGCGCCGACCTCAGCATCGCGATCCGCACGATCGTCAACTCCGCCCACGGCATGACGATCGGCGCCGGCGGCGCGATCACGGTGCAGTCGGATGGGCCCGCCGAGCTCGGCGAGCTGCTGCTCAAGGCGCGCGCACCGCTCGAGGCGGTCGGACTCGCTCTTCACGGGCACCGCGAGGGCGCGACCGTCGGCGGCGCTCAGAACTCCGCGTTGGCGGCGAGATAGCCAGCGACGCGCCCCACGAACTGCCGGCGGCCGGCGGCGCCTGATCGTCAACCTTTCGGTCTGAGAATCGCTCGATCGGCTTCCGCTCTCCAGGGCCGGCCACTGATGAAAACCGCCGCACACGGGCATGATTCGGGCAGGCGGCGCCCAGGTGGCGACCCGGCCGTCTGCTACGGTTGTCGGGCGGTCGGCGTGGTCGACCGCGAGGCAGCTCGCTTGGGTCCCTTGTTCTTCGAGGTTTCGGGTCAGCCATAGCCTCCCGAATCTCTAGCGGCCAAGCGCCGCCGAACAGGAGTCATATCCATGTCGTCCAAGTCGTCCTTCGCCGAGCTCGGCGTGTCGCGAACCGTCGTTGACGCGCTCGCGCGCGGCGGTGTCACCGAGCCCTTCCCCGTCCAGCGCCTCGTGATCGGCGAGGTCCTCGCCGGTCATGACGTGCTCGTTCGCTCGCCAACGGGCTCCGGCAAGACGCTGGCCTTCGCGTTGCCGCTGGTTGAGCGCATCGCCGCGCAGGCTGCGCGCCCGGCGGCGCTGATCCTGGCGCCGACTCGTGAGCTCGTCGTTCAGATCGCCGAGGAGCTCTACCCGCTGGCGCATGCCCGGGCGCTCAAGGTTGCGCCCGTTTACGGCGGCGTCGGCCTGGCACGTCAGTCTCAGTTCGCAGCCCACGCGCACATCCTCGTCGCCACACCGGGGCGCCTGGAGGATCTGATCGCGCGCGGTGCCTTCGATCTCGACAACATCCGGCTGCTGGTGCTCGACGAGGCCGACAGAATGCTCGACATGGGTTTCCGGCCTGCGGTCGACCGGATCGTGCGCCTGTGCCCGGCCGAGCGCCAGACGCTCTTCTTCTCGGCAACGCTGTCGGGCGAGACCGGTCGTGTGGCGAAGGCCTACACGCATGACGCGGTGCGGCTCGAGCACTCACCGGACGCGGGTCATGCCGCCTCGATCGTCGAGCACCGCTTCCTCGAGGTCGAGACCCAGTCGCGCGTGGCTGCCCTCGTCGCCGAGCTCGGCGCCGAACGCGACCTCACGCTCGTCTTCGTGCGCACCAAGCGCGGCGCCGACCGCCTCGTCAAGCGCCTTGGCGATCACGGCGTCGCCGCTGTTGCGATGCACGGGAACCGCTCGCAGAGCCAGCGGGAGCGGGCGCTGGCCAGCTTCGAGTCCGCGCGCGTGAACACGCTCGTCGCGACCGATGTCGCCGCCCGCGGCATCGACGTCGACCGGATCTCGCACGTGATCAACTTCGACCCGCCGGAGGATCGCGACGCCTACATCCACCGGGTCGGGCGCACCGGCCGCGCCGGGCGAAGCGGCATCGGCATCACGTTCCACTCCGCCGCCGAGCGAAGCAAGATCGCCGGCCTGGCCGACGAGCTGGGGATCGAGCACCGCGTCGCCGCCGGCGCACACCCGGCGGCCGGGGCCGCCGCCAAGCACAGCGGTGCTGCGAGGTCGGCCGCGCCGCGCCGCGCCCGCAACAAGGGGCCGCGCGCCGCTGCCGTCGCCGCGCCCGCAGCGGGACGCACACGCTCATACGGTCGGCAGCGCGGGCGCTAGAAGAGGACGTTCACGACGCGCGGTCGGTCGCCAGCGCGGGCGCCAGAACAGGACGTTCACGACGCGCGGTCGGACGCCAGCGCGGGCGCCAGAAGAGGGCGCTTACGACGCGCGGTCGGTCGCCAGCGCGGGCGCTAGAACAGGACGTTCACGACGCGCGGCAGGACCTGCCACGCCGGCTGGTGGTAGTAGGTCCAGGCCGTGCTCTCGAACAGAACGAGCGCCCCGACGCTGCTGATCGTGATCACGGCTGCCGGCATTAACCAGTCCGGCAGCCGCCACGGCAGTTTCACAGCGCCGACCAGGAGCGGGATGAAGAGCACCAGCAGCGGCGCGAAGTAGCGCCCCTGGATGCCCATGATGACGGAGTCGCCGACGGCGTTCCACGTCAGATAGAGCGCAAACATCGTGATCAGCAGGCACGCCAACAGCACGATCGCGATCCACACCCGGGTCGCCCGCGACGGCGGGTCGCGCTCGGGGTGGACGAGCGCGAGCGCGACGGCCGCGACGAGCCACAGGCCGGCCCCCCAGCCGATGAACACGTGCGTCCCGTAGGTGCCGACGAGGCCGCCGAGCTGGAACATCCGGCCTTCGATCAGCGTCTTGCCCAGCAGCGCCGGTATGTCGATCAGGTGACTCAGGAGATAGTGGACCTGGGCGTGCTGGTTGATGTTCACCCGCAGCGGCGCGTTGAAGACCGTGTTGCGGTAGGGCAGGAAGTAGCGGTCGATCGTGTCGTTCCACCAGGCGGCGATCGCCAGGCAGGGCACAGCCATCGCGGCCACCACGCCGGTTCGGGCCCAGCCGCGCCCGAGCAGCGGCCAGAGGATCACGATCATCGCCGCGACGACCAGCGGGATCGGGAATTTCAGCAGGCCGAGCAGCACCCCGAGCGCCACGAGTCGAGCGAGCTGCGACCGCCGCAGAGGCTCGCCGGCGTGGACGAGGCGAAACGCGTACGCAAGCGACACCGCGACGATTCCGAGCACGATCGAGTCCGCCGACAGTGAGGGCCCCTGAGCCAGCGCCGTCGGGACGAGCACGGCCAGCGACCACAGCCAGCGCCAGCGCCGCATCAGCGCGACCGACCAGGTCGCCATCGCCGCCCACAGCAGACCCGCGATCAACCGCGCGATGAACAGCGTCGCCAGCACCGGCGCGGAGACGACGCGCGCGAAATAGAACACGACGGTCTGCGGCAGGTAGTTGAGCGGCGAGTACAGCGCCGTGTTCTCGAAGTGCGGGAAGACGGTGTTGGACCCGCTGAGCGCGTAGTTCATGTACTGCGTGTAGGTGTCCGGATTGAAGTGCGTCCCCTGCGGCCCGAGCGTCAGGCGGAACAGCTTGTGCAGCACCAGGTAGAACGGCTTGTTGATGTAGCCGCCGACGCGCCGGTGAGGCACGAGCCGGCCGAACTGGCCGAGGCAGCCGACCGGCTTGGGATGGCGCGCGCAGCTGATGAACTGCGGATAGAGATGCCCGAGTGAGAGCTGGTAGGCCCGAAACGCGTGCTCCGCCTCGTCGAGCCCTTGCCCGATCGGCAGCACGAACGTCATGAACAGCACCCCGATGACCGAGACCATGGCCGTCCAGAGGACCGGCCCGGGCAGTCGCAGCCGCTGCTTCACTGCATGGTCCTACGCGTCGCTCACGGCCGATTCCTGCGGGCGGGACTCGTCCTCGACCGTCTTGGTCTCGTGGTACTCCTTCTCCACGTTCACTTCCCAGATGTTGTTCTTGGCCTCGACGCCCTTGGAGATGTTCTCGACCGCGGCGAAGGCCGTGAGGATCGAGTGGTCCTGGTTGTTGTAGCGATGCATCCCGTTGCGCCCGATCAGGAACAGGTTCGTCAGGCCGTCGACCCATTCGCGGATGACGTCGAAGCGCTCATAGCTGCCGAAGTAGGCCGGGTATGCCTTCGGCACGCGCAGCACGGTCTGATCGAGCACGTCGTCACGCTCGATCAGGTGCAGTTGGCAGAGCTCGTCGAGCGCAAAAGCCGCCATCTCGGCGTCGCCCTTCGACCACAGCGCGTCGCCCTCGTTGGCGAAGTACTCCATCCCGATCCACAGCGTGTTTGGCTCGCCGACGAGGTACGGGCTCCAGTTGTTGAAGATCTGCAGCCGCCCGACCTTGACCTCCGGCTCCTGGACGTAGATCCAGTTGTCGGTCATCGCGTCCAGGCGCGATCCCTCGCGCCCCCGCAGCAACACCCCCACGGTGATGAAGTCACGGTACTGGAGGTTGTCGGCAACCTCTCGAACCTCGCCCGGAACCGCGTCGCCCATACCTGCGATCAGCTCGCGCACGGGCATCGTGGAGATGAAGTATTCGCCGGGCACACGGCGCTCGTTGCCCTCGCCGTCGCGGACCGTGGCGGCCACGACCCGATCGCCAGCGACCTCCATGGCGGTGATCGTGTGACCCAGGTTGATCTCGCCGCCGAGCTCGACGACCTGGCGTGCGACCTCCTCCCAAAGCTGCCCGGGGCCGCGTTTGGGGTAGAGGAAGCGTTCGATCAGGCTCGTCTCGGCCCCCTGCTGGTAGATGTCGCCGTCGGAGCGATTGCGCGAGAAGATGCGCCCGAGCGCGTGACGGAGCACCTTCGAGACCGACAGGCCCTTGATGCGCTGCGCGCCCCAGTCGGCCTTGATCTGCGAGCACGGGACGCCCCAGACCTTCTCGGTGTAGTCCTCGAAGAAGGTGCGGTAGAGCTCGCGGCCGAAGCGGTTGATCATGAACTGCTCGAGCGTGCTCTCGTTGCGGATCGGCAGGATGCGTGCACGCGCATAGCTGACGGCGATCTTCGTCATCCGCCACGGTCCGAGGTTGCGGACGGTGTTGGCGTTCAGGCTCACCGGGTAGTCGAACATCCGCCCCAGGTACAGGATCCGGGAGCGCCGCTCGCGCAGCAGCATCACGAGCTCCACCGCGTCAGGGTCCGGTCCCGTCTCGCCGACGCCCTCCAGCCAGCCCGGATCGGACTCGCGTCCGCCCTGCACCGGCAGGATGCCCGTCCACCAGTCCATCACGCGCGTGCTCTTGGAAAAGAACCGGTGACCGCCGATGTCGAGGCGGTTGCCCTTGTAGTTCACGGTCTTGGAGAGGCCGCCGACCATCGAGTCCGACTCGAAGACGAGCGGGATGACATCGGTCTTCTCAAGCAACTCCAGCGCCGTCGTGAGCCCGGCGGGCCCGGCTCCAGCGATGATGGCCATGTCAGCCATGGTCAACCTCTCATCAGATCGGAGCACTCTGGCTCACCAGCAGAACAGGCCACAGTATGGGGATATTCGGCGTTCAACGTTTGCTCCCTATCAACAGCAGGGCGGAGGCTTGCACACCGGGCCCGGGCATTGCGCCGCGCTTGGGCCCGCCCGTCGCGCCTGGATGCTCGGGCCGAGACGAGAAATCCCGGCCCGTGTTGGCGTGGCCGCGTCTCAGATGTCGACGTGCACGCGGCCGTCGGCGATCTTCACGGGGTGCGTGCGCAGCGCGATCGCGGCGGGAGGACCCTTCGCCGAGCCGTCGCGAACGTCGAAGCGCCCCTGGTGCTTGGGACACTCGATGATGTTGCCCATCACCAGGCCTTCCGCGAGGTGCGCGCGCTGGTGGCTGCAGATCCCGTCGGTCGCGAAGTAGCCGTCGCGCGTCCGGTAGATCGCCAGCACGAGCTCGCCGACCGACACCTCGATCACGTCCTCCTCCTCGATCTCCTCCGCAGCGGCAACCGCGACCCAGGCCATTGTCACGACACCCCAGGCTCGGCGGCGATCGCGGGGCTCTCGGCCGACGCAGCGGGCTGGTTCGCGGAGCGAAGGGGCATCGGGCGGTGGACGGAGTAGCTCGGCTCGCGGCGCTGGCGCCAGAGCGCGCGGATCATCTCGTTCCAGGCCACCAGCGTGTTGGGGTAGGGCGGCGGCGACTCGCTCGCGATCTCCTCGTGTAGGCGCGCGAGCGAATGGAACGGAACCGTCGGGTGCATGTGATGCTCGACGTGGTAGTTCATGTTCCAGTACAGCAGTCGCAGCAGCGGGTTCATGAACACGGTGCGGGTGTTCTCGCGCCAGTCGGACACGTTCTCCTCGAGTCCGGCATGCTGGATGAACGTCACCCAGCTGTGGAGCGGCGCACCGACGAAGCGGGCGACGAAGATGAACAGGATCGGATACCAGCTGCCGATCGCCACGGCCAGCGCGATCACGCCGAGGTAGAAGGCGACGCAGGCTCGCGCCGACCAGATCAGCTGGCGGTGGTAGGCCTTTGGTACCCAGCGCCTGGCGAGATCATCGGGGCCCACGAACGCGGTGCGGATGGTGGGCCACAGCCAGTTGACCAGCGCGTTGTGAATCCGCATGAAGTCGAAGATCAGCGTCCCGAACTGCGGCGGGCGATCCGTGGCGATCTCCGGGTCGATCTCGGAGTAGTAGGTGTAGGTGTGGTGGCCGGCATGCAGCCAGCGATCGCGCAGCGGCTCCTTGAACGCGAACAGCCCGCTGATGTGGTGTGCGACCTCATTGATCCACAGCGAGCGAAACGGCGTCCGGTGGTGGGTCTCATGCAGGATCGGTTCGCTGAAGCCGTAGACGGTCGCGTAGGCGAGGAAGAGGATCACCTTCAGCCACAGCGGGTGCGCCAGGATCGTGAGCGCACCGAAGCCGACCAGCAGACCCAGGTAGGCGCCGAACCGAGCGAGGCCGGGCAGGTCGCTGCGACGCTGCAGCTTGCGCATCGTGCTGCGCTCCACTGCCACCTGCGTCCAGTCCGGCTCCTCGAAGCGCGGCATTCCGCTCGTCGCGTCCCACAGCCCTTCGGCGCGTGAGCTCGCGGCCTCAGCCGGCGTCATCTCATCGGGCCGTCCTTCCTGCGTTTGGTTCACGTCCCCATGCTAACCGCCGGCGGTCGCGCATCGTCACCGGCTGACCGCGGCCCCCCGCGTCGAGCCGATCACTGGCATCCGGGCGCCGTGTCCTGCGCCTGCGCGCCGCCGGCGGTGGCGGTCGATCGCATGTCCCGGGAACACGTCAGTTCCGCCGAGCAGCCCGCGACACGGGACGCCGGGCGCGACGCACCTGTCACTCTGCAAGTTCTCGGTCGAGCTCATTCCCCTGCATATGGCGTGGTAAGCTGTTACTAGAAGGGCATCATTGCGAGGTCTGCTCGACCTCTGAG
>JBEKNK010000058.1:0-17710 GCA_049522915.1 Solirubrobacteraceae bacterium
AGATCGAGAACGTGCCCTCCTCGCCGCGCAGGCCGTCGGACGCGGCGGCGGTCGTGTTGTAGCGGTACACGAGGCTGTCGGAGACGAGTTCCCTGGACATCTCGTTCAGCGTCGAGATCCAGCGGGGGTCGGTCGGTGCGATGAACTTGACCATCGGCATCAACAGCAGCGACGCGTCGAGCACGTCGGTGTCGTAATGCTGGACGAACGCGCCGCGGCTCTCGTTCCAGCCGCGGGTCATGATCTGGCGGTAGATCGCGTCGCGCGCGACCCGCCAGCGTTCGATCTCCGCGGGCAGGCCGCGCTGGGTGGCGATCCGCATCGCACGCTCGACCGCGACCCACGACATCAGCCGGGAGTAGGTGAAGTTCTGGCGCCCGCCGCGGACCTCCCAGATACCCTCGTCGGCCTGGTCCCAATGCTCACACACCCAGTCGACGATCCGGCTGAGGTGCTCCCACGCCTCATGGTAGATCGGCGTTGAGCGCTTGTTGTAGAGGTAGACCGAGTCGATCAGCTCGCCGTAGATGTCGAGCTGCAGCTGATCCGCCGCGCCGTTGCCGATCCGCACCGGCGCCGAGCCGCGGTATCCCTCCCAGTGATCGAGCATGATCTCCGGCACCTCGCGGCGCCCGTCCACGCCGTACATGATCTGCAGCGGGCCCGACGGGCGGTCGCGGTCGCGCTCGTCGGACAGGCGCAGCGTCAGCCACTGCATGAACGCCGACGCCTCCTCGCTGAAGCCGAGGCGCAGCAGCGCGTAGAGCGAGAACGCCGCGTCGCGAATCCAGGTGTAGCGGTAATCCCAGTTGCGCTCACCGTAAAGCTCCTCCGGCAGGCTCGTCGTCGGCGCGGCGACGATCGCCCCCGTCGGCTCGTAGGTGAGCAGCTTGAGCGTCAGCGCCGAGCGGTGGACCATCTCGCGCCAGCGCCCGGCATAGCGTGAATGCCCAAGCCAGCGGCGCCAGTACGCGACGGTCTGCTCGAACAGCTCCTCGATCTCGCCGTCGGTGTGACCGGTTGGAGCCTCGGCGCCGGCCGGCAGGGTCTCGAGCACGAACGCCGTGCTCTCGCCCGGCTCGAGGCTGAACCGCGCGCGCGCGGCGCCGCCGGCCAGCTCGATCGGGACGTCGGTCTCCAGCCCGAGCGAGCACTCCGGCGTGCGGAACACGACGCCATGGTCGTGGCGATCGATCTCGTGCTCGACGCGGCCGTAGTCAAAGCGCGGCGCGATCTCGGTGAAGAAGCTCATGCTGCCTCGAACGGCCACGACGCGGCGCATGATGCGCTGGCGATGGGCGCCCCCGGCCCGGGTCTGGCCGATCGGCATGAAGTCCTCGATCTCACCCACCCCCTCGGGCGTGAGGAAGCGGGTGATCAGGACGTTGGTGTCGGGGAAATACAGCTGCTTGGTGGTCGTCACCGCACAGTCGGGCGTGAGTAGCCAGTGACCGCCCTTCGTGGCATCGAGGATCGAGCCGAAGACGCTTGGCGAGTCCACGCGCGGAGCGCAGTACCAGTCGATCGTCGCGTTCGTGCCGACCAGCGCGACCGAGTGAAGGTCGCCGATCAGGCCGTGCTCGGCAATGGGGAGGTAGTCGCTCACGCTCGGCTGCGCGGCACCCTATCCAAGTGTCCGCCTCGGTGGGTCACGATCCACGGCGCGATCGCTCGCGCGGGCTGCCGGTCGCCGGGCGCGGCCGGCGGCGGATGTCGCTCAGTCCGCGTCGGGGCCGGGCCGTACGCTCACTCGTCGATCGGCAGCAGCGCGGCGGTGCTCTCGGGCGCCTGGGCGTGGCCGCCTCGCCAGCGCTGAAAGAGCTCCTCGTCGAGCTCGATCCCGAGCTGGTCGAGCAGCCGGTTGACGGTCTGATCGACGATGTCCTCGATCGTGGCGGGATGGTGATAGAAGGCCGGCATCGGCGGTGCGATGATCGCGCCGAGCTCGGCGGCCGCAACCATCGAGCGCAGATGTCCGAGGTGCAGAGGCGTCTCGCGCGGCGCCAGCAGCAGCGGCCGTCGTTCCTTGAGCGCGACATCCGCAGCGCGCACCAGCAGGTTGTCGCTGAGTGAGTGAGCGATCGCCGAGAGCGTCCTCATCGAGCACGGAACGACGGCCATCGCGTCGAGCCGGAAGGAGCCGCTCGACGGAGCCGCGGCGATGTCGCCGAAGCGATGGACGACGTCGGCCAGCTCGTCGATCTCCCGGGGGTCCCGGTCGGTCTCCAGGCGGATCGTCTTGCGCGCCGCGGGCGTCGTGATCAGGTGCACCTCGACCCCGGGCTGGCTCGCCAGGACCTCGAGCATGCGGATGCCGTACACCGCCCCCGAGGCCCCTGACATGCCGAGCAGAAGCCTCATCGGCAGGCTGCGCCCGGCTCGGGCGCCGCGGCCCGGTTGCGCCCGCGCCGCGCGGGCGAAGCGCAACGGCCGAGGGCCACCGTCACGCGCGTCACTCCTTGGTGTGCGGAGCGTAGTCGACCCAGCCGACCTGGCCGAGCACCGGCTCCTCGATCGGAACGCCCATCGCCGAGTGCATCGTGTTGTACATCTTCCAGAATCCCATCACGAGCACGATTTCCACCACCTGCTCGGGAGTGAAGTGCTCCGCGAGCCGGCGACGGAGGTCGTCGCTGACGCCCACCGGGTCGAGGCTCGCCTGATGCACGAACTCGAACGCCACCGCCTCGCGCTCGTCCGCCGGCTCATCGAGGCTGAGGACGCCCTTGAGATCGCTCTCCGAATACTGCCAGCGACGCTGCAGCGTCTCGGCGTGGTGCGCCGTGCAATAGGTGCACTCGTTGTCGCGGCTGGCGATGAACGCGAGCTTGTACTTGAACTCCTCCGACAGCGTCCCCTGCTCGCCGCGCATGATCTGGTTGTTGAGGCGGATCAGCGGCTCAGCCGACCATGGGTTGTGGAGATAGAGCTTGATCGCGTTTGGCAGGAACGCCATGCGGGAGATGTAGTAATGCACCTCCGGGCGCACGTTGATCGGTACGTGCTCGAGCTTGTCCCCCAGGGGCGGGTACGGGATGAAGGCCTCGGAGTCTCCCTCGGAGACAATGGCCGTGGTGGTCGGCATCGGCGCAGCCTGATGAGCCATGGACGAGCCCTCCTTCACTTGGCGTCAAAGTGGTATGTGGTATACTACCAGCCGTGAGTTTCCATCGGTGGGTCCTCCCAGACTGACCGTCGGTGGCGGACCTCGAGCTCACCTTCGCGGGCATCGACTACCTCGATCGCACCCGCGCCCTCCTCACCGGCTCGCTCCAGCCGGCGGGCATCCAGCTCAAATGCCTGACGTTCGGGCCCTACGAGCTCTTCCAGCGAGTCGCGCAGAAGGTCGAGTTCGACGTCGCCGAGATGTCGGCCTCGACCTACATCACCCTCGTCTCCCAGGGTGACCGCCGTTACGTCGCGATTCCGGTCTTCCTGTCTCGGCTGTTCCGCCACGGCTACATCTTCGTACACGGCGCCAGCGACATCCGCGAGCCCGCCGACCTCGCCGGGCGCCGCGTCGGTGTGCCCGACTACGAGATGACGGCGGCGGTCTGGCAGCGCGCCGTGCTGACGCACGACTACGGCGTGGCGCCCGAGCAGATCCATTGGTTCCAGGGCGGGGAATTCCAGCCCGGCTTCGTCCAGAGGGTGAAGCTGGATTCGCGGCCGGGACTTTCGATCGAGGTGATAGGAGAGGACCAAACGCTCCACGAGCTGGTCGCGACCGGCGAGATCGACGCCGTGCTCTGCCCGCACACGCCGGCGGCGCTGCGCGATGGCTCCCGGCGCGTACGACGGCTGTTCGAAAATTACGTCGAGGTCGAGCAGGACTACTACCGGCGAACCGGCATCTTCCCGATCATGCACTTGGTGGTGGTCCGGCGAGATCTCTACGAGCGCGATCCGTGGGTCGCCGCTTCGCTGACCGCCGCGTTCGCCCAAGCTCAGGCGCTGGGGTGGACGCGGATGGGTGAGGTCGGCGCCCTGGCCGTGATGCTGCCGTGGCTCAACCGCGATCTCGAGGAGATCGCCGAAGTCATGGGTCCCGACCACTGGCGCTACGGCTTTCGCGAAAACGATGTCGTGCTGCGGGCGCTCTGTCGCTACAGCTACGAGCAGGGGCTCTCGGCGCGCGAGCTCACACCTGAGGAGATCTTCGCCCCCGAGACCCACGACCTGCGCCTGTGACCGCCGAGCGGCCGCTCGAGCACCGGGTCGCCCTCGTCACCGGCGCCGCGCAGGGCATCGGCGCCGCAATCGCCGCCGGCCTGGCGGAGCAGGGCGCGCGGGTCGTATGCGGCGATCTCACCGCGCCGGCGGCCATCGCCGGGGAGATCCGCGCCGCCGGTGGCCAGGCCGACGCGCTCACCCTCGACGTGACCAGCGCGACGGACGTGGCGGCCGCGATCAACTTCGTTGCCGCCGGTATCGGCGGCCTTGACATCCTGGTCAACAACGCCGGGATCTTCCCGCGCTCGCCCGCGCTCGAGCTGGATGAGGCCACGTGGGACCGCGTGCTGGACGTCAACCTGAAGGGAGCCTTCTTCTGCGCGCAGGCCGCCGCAAGGCTGATGGTCGAGCAGGGTAGGGGCGGGCGGATCGTCAACATCACCTCGGGCGCCGCGTTCGTGCCGACGCCGCAGAGTTCGCACTACGCCGCCAGCAAGGCGGGCGTGGTGGCCGCGACGCGCGTCCTGGCGCTCGAGCTCGCCGCCGCCGGGATCACCGTCAATGCGGTCGCGCCCGGCCTGACCGATACCGCACAGCCGCGGTCGTTCTACTCCGACGACGACCTCGCTGCGATTGCCGCGCGGATCCCCCTGGGGCGGATCGCGGCGCCGGCCGAGATCGTGCCCGCCGTCTGCTTCCTCGCCGGCGAGGGCGCCGGCTACATCACCGGCATGACCGTGCACGTCAACGGCGGGCTGTACATGCCCTGAGCGGCCGCGGCGCCCGGCCTCAGGCGCGGCTGAGCAGCGGGCGACTCACCGGGCGGCGCTCGGAGCACCGCCTGAGTCGGCCGGCGTGAGCGGGCGATCGTCGTCGGCCGCCGATTCGATGTGGTCGCAGGTCTCGATCGCGTAGTCGAGCTCGAGCAGGCTCTCGGTCGAGGGGTCGCAGAGCTGCGCCCTGAAGCGCGGGCTGATTCGCATGCCCGCGACGGTCGGCAACGTTCCGCAGAAGAGGACGAAGCTGCGGGGCTCGCGGCGCCAGGGGATGGCCGCCAGCAGCTCGCGCGGCGGCAGCAGGGAACCGAGGGCGCCATCCTGGTAGAGCTCGGAGGCGTCCGCACCGATCCAGCTGCGCAGGCCCAGGCCGTCCCAACGGTCGACCACGTCCTCCAGGCGCCACGCCGAAGATCCGAGCAACTTGTCGCACGAGCGCTTGGACAGCGGGATGTCGAGGCGCTCGGCGGCGCGATCGGTGTGGTCGGAGCCGATCGCGACGAAGATCTCGCCCTCGTGCACGACGAGCGTCGCCTCGGCCTCGCCGGAGGTGGCGACCTCGGTGGTGACGAGGGCTGCCCCCTGCGTCAGCAGCTGTGGGGGCACGCTGTAGAACGCCGGCACGGACGTCGGCGGCGCGATCCCGAGCTTCTCGAGCTCGTGGATGTGCTCGTCGATCGCCGTGCGGTCGCGGCCGGCATAGCCGGCGATGATCGCGACCTCGGGTCGCACGAGCAGCTCAGGGCCGCCGGGCTCGATTGCAAACCGCAGCGGCCGGTCTCCGTTTGAATGGCTTGCCATGTCGTGGGCCGGGCGGCGGCTGGGAGATCTCGACGCGCCGACGCGCCACCCGTCGCCTAGTATTCTACATGGCAGCCGAGCATCGAGTGAGAAACCCGTGCAGGGTTCACTTCGCCTGGTGGTGGCGGCTTCGAGAAGGCCGGCGAAGCGGCTCGACGGCGGCCCACAGAGACGAGCGACCGAGGGAGGCAGGTTGTGCGCACGTACGAGACGGTGAAGATCGAGCGCGAGGCCGGGATCGCCTGGGTGATCCTGAACAGGCCCGAGAAGCGCAACGCGATGAACCCGACGATGCACTACGAGATGCTCGATGTGTGGGAGGAGCTGCAGTTCGACGAGGAGACGAAGATCGTCGTGCTGACCGGCGAGGGCGACAGCTGGTGCGCGGGACAGGATCTGAAGGAGTCCTTCCTCGAGACCGCGAACGACCCGCTCGCCCACCATCGCTCGAGCTGGGCAGCCTCCGAGTGGCGCTGGCGCCGCCTCTACTACTTCCCGAAGCCGACGATCGCGATGGTCAACGGTTACTGCTTCGGCGGAGGCTTCACCCAGCTGATCGCCTGCGACTTCGCACTCGCTGCGGAGGACGCGACGTTCGGTCTCAGCGAGGTCAACTGGGGCTCGTTCCCGGCCGGGCTGGTGAGCCGGGTGCTGGTCGAATCGATGACCAACCGCGAGGCGCTCTACTACATCATGACCGGCGACACCTTCGACGGTCACCGCGCCGCCGAGCTCGGCCTGGTCAACGCGACCTATCCGCGCGAGCGTCTGCGCGAGGAGACGATCAAGCTCGCGGAGAAGCTCGCGAGCAAGAATCCCCACACGCTGCGCATGTGCAAGGAGGTCTTCAAGCACGCCAAGGAGATGAGCTTCACCGACGCCGAGGACTACATGTGGGCGAAGCTGGACACGCTGAACCGTCTCGATCCCGACGGTCGCAAGCACGGGATCAAGCAGTTCGTCGAGACCAAGAGCTACAGGCCGGCCTACAGCTCCTACCAGCACGATCAGTGAGCTGCGGCGCCCGCCATGCTGAATGACCTCGTCGCGCTGGACCTCGCCGGACTCCCGGGCCAGTTCACCGGACGAATCCTCGCCGACCTCGGCATGCGCGTCATCAAGGTCGAGCCGCCCGGCGGGGACCGCTGCCGCGCCGTCGGCCCTTTCAAGGACGATCTCCCCGATCGCGAGTCGAGCCTTCGCTTCGCGTTCCTCAACGCCGGCAAGGAGAGCATCACGCTCGACATCGAGAGCGCCGACGGCCGAGAGATCCTGCTCGAGCTCGCCGGCCGCGCCGACGTCCTGATCGAGAGTCACGCGCCCGGCCGGCTGGCCGCCGCGGGGCTGGATCACGAGACGCTGAAGGCGCGAAACCCAGGGCTGATCGTCGCCTCGGTCACCGGCTTCGGTCAGTACGGACCGCATGCCGCCTTCGCCACGACCGACATCGTCGCAGTCGCCACCGGCGGGCTGATGTACATCTCGGGCGCCGCCGGGCTGCCGCCGGTGCGACCGCCGGAGACCCAGGGTTACTACTACGCCAGCGTGTTCGCGGCCTACGGCGTGCTTCTCGCGCTCTACGCTCGCGGCTCCGGCGGCGCCGGGCAGGCGATCGACGTGTCGATGCAGGAGAGCATCGCGACACAGGAGCACATGATTCGCGAGGCGGCCTTCGACGGCGTCGCGATCACCCGCAACGGCAGCCAGCACAAGCACACGGCGCCGGCGAACATCTTCGCCTGCAAGGACGGCCACGTGTTCCTCTTCATCCTCGCCGCGCGTGACTGGGCGCGCCTGCTCGCGCTGTGGGGCGACCACCCGCCCGAGCTGGACGCGGAGGAGCTTCGCCCCCCTCACCACCGCCGCGCGCACGTCGATCTGATCAACCCGCTCGTCGAGCAGTTCACGAGCCGCTACACGAAGGCCGAGCTGACGACCCTGCTGCAGGAGAGCGGCATACCGTGCCTGCCGGTGAACTCACCGTCGGACTTCCTCGCACAGGAGCAGGTCCTGGCGCGTGACTTCCTCGGCGAGGTCTCGAGCCCGAAGCTCGGCACCTACTCGATGCCGCGCTTCCCGGCGCTGTTCGACGGCGAGCGCCCGCCCGCCGCCGGCCCGCCACCCTCGTGCGGCCAGCATAACGCCGCGATCTATGGCGGCTGGCTCGGGCGCAGCGCCGCGGAGCTCGAACTGCTTGCCGCGCGAGGCGTCATCTGATGGCGGGATTCCTCGACGGCGTCCGGGTGCTCAGCCTCGCCACCGGGATCGCCGGCCCCAACGCCGCGCGGATGCTCGCCAACTACGGCGCCGAGGTCCTCAAGGTGGAATCCCGCGCCGGCGGGCTGGACGCGTTTCGCTCCTACGGCGACAACCCAGAGGCCTCGCCGCGTTTCGTCGAGGTCAACCTCAACACGCGCTCGGTCACGCTGAACCTCAAGCATCCGGAGGGAGTGGCCCTGCTGAAGGAGCTCGCGACGCACTGCGACGTCGTGATGGACAACTTCCGCCCCGGCGTGATGGAGCGCCTCGGTCTCGGCCCCGAGGACCTGCTCGCGGCGAAGCCCGACCTCATCGTCGTGCGCATGCCGGGCCTCGGCTCGACCGGGCCGCTGAGCGGCTACGGGACATGGGGCCCGACGCTCACCGCGTACTCGGGCCTCACCTATCTCTGGAACCACCCCGGCCAGGACCGGCCGGTCGGCTCGCAGGGCGTCTACCCCGACTACCTGACGGGCGAGATGGCCCCGATCGCGGTGCTCGCCGCGCTGATCGAGCGCCGGCGCACCGGCGAGGGAACGGTGATCGACGTCGCCCAGGTCGACCTCGCCGCCTACATGCTTGGCACGACCTTTCTCGACGTGCTCGTCAACGAGCGCCCCGCCGAGCCCGTCGGCAACGACTCAGCCCACATGGCGCCGCACGGCTGCTACCGCTGCTCCGGCGAGGACCGCTGGTGCGTGATCGCCGTGCAGGACGACCGCCAGTGGCAGGCGCTGTGCGAGACGATCGGCGCCGGCGAGCTCTCCGCCGACCCCCGCTTCGCGACGTTCTCGGCGCGGGCGCGCAACAAGGCCGAGCTCGACGCCGTGATCGCCGCCTGGACGGCCGGGCACGACGCCTTCGCGGTGATGAACGCGCTGCAGGCCGCCGGCGTGCCGGCCGGCGTCGTTCAGAGCGGTGGGGATCTCGCCGCCGACGAGCATCTGGCCGCCCGCGGCTTCATCGAGACGGTCACCCACCCGGTGCTCGGCGAGATGCGGATGGCGGGCCTGCCGATGCAGTTCAGCGCCGGCGGACATGAGCCCTACGCAAGCCCGCCCCCGCTCGGCGCCGACAACGCCTACGTGATCACCGAGCTGCTCGGGCGCGACCGCGCCGAGCTCGAGCGCCTGCAGCGCGAAGAAATCGTCCACTAGAGAGAGGGTCCGCTATGAGATTCGACACGATCATCGAGAACGGCACGGCGGTCGACCCGCAGCTGGGCCCGCGCGAGGTCACGATCGCGATCCGCGACGGGCGGATCGCGGCGCTGGTGGAGGCCGGCGAGGCCGTCGAGTCCGAGCAGCAGATCGACGCGAAGGGGCTGTTCATCTTCCCCGGGCTGATCGACCCGCACATGCACATCGGCTTCGTCGGGCTGCCGCTCACCGACGTCGCGAGCGAAACGCGATCGGCTGCGATCGGGGGCGTGACCTCGATCATCAACTACGTCTTGAAGCCCGACGATTACGCCGAGCCCTTCCGCGAGTTCGTCGATTACCTCGAGCGGCTCGCCTACGTGGACATGGGCGTCCATTTCGGCATCTTCTCGTCCGAACAGATCGCCGCGATCCCGAGCTACATCGACGAGTTCGGCGTGTCCTCGTTCAAGTTCTTCATGACCTACAAGGGCGATGAGGGGACGCGTCGCGGCGTTGGCACGACCGACGACGGCCTGCTCTACGAGCTGCTGCGCGAGGTGGCCAGGCATCCCGGCACCGTCGCGAACGTGCACGCGGAGAACGTCGAGATGGTCTGGCGCGATGAGGCGCGCGTGCGCGAGCTCGGCCTCGATGGCCTCGCCGCCCACAACGAGGCGCGCCCCGGCATCACCGAGGCCGCGGCGATGGTGACCGCAGGATTCCTCAGCCGATCGGCCGGCGCTCCGCTCTACCTGGTCCACACCTCGAGCAGGGAGGGGGTCGCCGAGGTCGCGAAGCTGCGCAGCGACGCCGCCGGGTCCCCGGTGTATGTGGAGACCACGCCGCACAACCTGGGTCTCACCGTGGACTCGCCGTGCGGCCTGCTGGCCAAGGTCAACCCGCCGGTGCGCGAGCTCGGGGACGTCGAGGCGCTGTGGTCGGCCGTCAAGGACGGCGTCGTCGACTCGATCGGGACCGATCACGCGCCGCGTATGCGCGCTGAGAAGGTGGGCAACGTGTGGGAGGCGGGCGCAGCCTTCCCGGGCGTCGGCACGATGCTCTCCGTGCTGCTGACCGAGGGCTTCCACCGCCGCGGCGTGAGCCTGCAGCGAATCGCCCAGATCTCCTCGTGGAACACCGCGCGGATCTTCAACCTGCACCGCAAGGGCAGGCTCGAGGTCGGCGCGGACGCGGATCTCGCGATCGTCGATCTCGAGCAGGAGCGGACCGTCAGCGCCGAGTACCTGCAGTCGCGCGCCGACTTCTCGCCGTGGGAGAACGAACGCCTGAAGGGGTGGGCCGTGCAGACGCTTGTGCGCGGGCAGACGGTCATGCGCGAGGGGGAGATCGTCGGGCAGGAGGGCTTCGGCACCTACCTTCGCCGCCCGCCGCTGGGCTGAGCCCAGCTCAGTCCAACGCGACCATCAGCTCGCCGGCCTGCGTGCGGCGATCGACGAGCCCGTGCTCGTAGGCGAGGTCGAAGACGCGTTGGAGATCGGCCTCGCGCAGGGGGCGGTCGAAATGGGGCACGTGCATGCCCGCCGGCGCCGGCTGGCCGCGCAACTCGTCGACTGCGCGAGCCAGCGCTCCGGCGATCGCCCGCGCCGCGACCGGATTGCTCTGCACCCAGGCTCTTGAGGCGGCGAGGCCGGCGATCATGACCCGCTCGCCGTCGGCCAGCTCGGCGCTCAGCGAGCCGCGGTCGATGATCTGAGCGAGGCCGTCCGCCGCGAGCTGCGCGGCGAACGGGTCGGGGGCGGAGGCTGCGGCGATCTCCCCGCTCTCGAGCGCCGCCGCCAGCTGCGCGAACGGCATCGCCCGCAGCGTGAGCGTGCCGTAGTCCGCGCCCTGCGCGCGCATGTAGATCCGCAGCTGCAGTTCGCTGATCGCGGCGAGCGCGCTGACGCCCACGGTCGCTCCCTCGAGCTCGCGGCCGCTCGATATGGGCCCAGCCGCCACGAGCGCGATCGGCAGGTGGTCCGGTGCGCGCTCGAAGCCGAGCGGCGCAATGAACACCTGGTCTGCCCCGGCGAGCGTCGCGGCGAGCGTCTGAAGGTGCCCGCCGACGCCGGCGTCGACCTCGCCGAGGGCGAGCGCGCGGGACATCTCGGACCCATTGGCGAAGCGGGTCAGCTCGAACTCGACGCCGGCCTCGGCGAGATGGCCACGCTCCATCGCGACGAGCACCGGCGCTGAAAAGGGATTCTGGACGTGACCGAAGCGCAGGCGCACCGGCGTCGCGGCCCACTAATGGGCGGTCTGGCCGCCGTCGACCGGGATCGCCGCCCCGGTGATGTACGAAGCGTCCTCGCTGCCGAGGAAGGCGATCACCGACGCGATCTCCGACGGCGCCGCCCAACGTCCCAGCGGCACGTTCCCGATCAGCAGCGACTCGTCGACGTCGCCGCTCTGCACGATCGCGGCGAGGCGCTCGGTCCGCGTCGGCCCGGGGCAGACAGCGTTCACGCGTATCCCTTCCGGCGCGTAGTCGAGCGCGACCTGGCGGGAGAGGGCGATCACGCCGCCCTTGGCGGCCGAGTAGGCCGGGATCCGCGGAAAGCCCATCAGGCCCATCGTCGAGGCGAGGTTGACGATCGCCGGCGCAGCGGAGCCGCGCAGCAGCGGGATCGAGTGCTTGAGGCCGAGGAAGATGCCCATCAGGTCGGTCTCGTGCAGCGCCCGCCAGTCCTCGACGGCGTAGTCGGTGACCATCGCGACGTGGCTGAAGCCGGCGTTGTTGACGAGCAGGTCCAGGCGCCCGAAATCCTCCGCGATCGAGGCACAGACGCGCTCCCAGTCCGCTTCGAGCGAAACGTCCATGACGTGTGTGACGACCTTGGCGCCGCCGGCGGTGAGCGCCGCGCCGGTTGCGGCGAGCGCCGCCTCGTCGCGGTCGGTGCCGATCACGGTCGCGCCCTCCGCGGCGAGCCGCGCCGCGGTGGCCTTGCCAATGCCGTTCGCGGCGCCGGTGACCAGTGTCACGCGGCCGTCGTAACGGCGGACGGCGCCGGCCACTCCCTGGGCGGGCCCGCTCACCGCGTTGGCGAGCCGGCGCTCGCCGCGGCGCGCGCGAGGGTGTCGAGGCGTTCCACGACGACGCTCGAGGGGATCACGTCGGCGTACTTGGCCTGCATGTCGAAGAGGTTGATCGCGTGCGTCACCTGGCCGCGGTCGAACACACCATCCTCCACGACATTGATCTTGAAGCCGCGCGCATGCGCGTCGACGACCGTCGCGCGCACGCAACCGCTGGTCGCGCCGCCTGTGACGATCAGGCAGTCGATGCCGGCGGCGCGCAGGCGCTCCTCGAGGTCGGTGCGGTAGAACGAGCTCGCGGTGGGCTTCTCGATGATGATGTCGCCCGCCTGCGGCGTGAGCTCGTCGGCAAATGTGTAGCCGTCGCGCGAACCGCTGTAGTCCATCCAGCCCGGCATCTTCTCCTCGAACCGGGCGAGCGTCTCGGAGGGGCGCGCCTGTGGCGCCTGGGGGATCGTGTAGACGATCGTCAGGCCGGCCGCGCGGGCAGCGTCGATGGTCTCGGCGATGTGGGGGATCGCCGCCCAGCCGTACTCGCCGCAGCAGGACTTGCCGAAGCGCTTCATCGCCTCGAGGATCGGCAGCGGCTCGTCGCCGATGCTCTTGTTCAGCACGTCGACGACGACGACCGCGGGGCGCAGACCGATCCCGCTCTCGCCGCCGAAGGCGCCGCTCGCGTAGACCTCGCGGTCCTGCTCGGTGATCAGGTCATCCCAGATGCGCTTGGCCAACGTGAACAGCCTCCCAGGGTCTCAGTAGCCGAACCGCTCGACCACCTGTTGTGCCCGCTGGAGGTCGGCGCTCACGTCGGGCCGCGCCGAGAGCTCCTCGAAAGCCTCCTGCGCAAACTCCTGGCGCGAGATCTCACCCGGCGGCACGTATTCCGGCAGGGTGCCGATCGAGACCGCCTCCATCAGGTACTTCTCAAAGCCCGTCGCAATACCGTCGATCGGGAAGGGCATCCGCTCGGCGTGCAGGGCGGAGCCGAACTGAAGCTGGCGCTTCGGCTCATCGGGGTCCGGGCTGTGGCGGCGCAGCCGGCGCTCAATCGCCTGCGTGACCGCCACGTTGTCGGGCATCGTCCGCATGAACCAGTAGGCGCGGATCATCGCGCGCACGAACGCGCGCACCTGCTCGGGCTGCTCCTCGAGCACCCGCCCGGTCGCCGCGATCACCCGGTCGGGGCGGCCCTCCGGGTACTTCGAGCCGACGTCGAGCAGCATCGTGTAGCCCTCGGCCGTCACCACGGGAAGGTCGATGCCGTCGACGAAGGCCGCGTCGACGCGCTTGTCGCGCAGCGCGTCCGGCCCGCGGCGCGTGTCGATCTTCGTCACCCACTCGATCTGCGCGAGATCGATACCGGCCTGCGCCAGCCAGTAGCTCAGCATCGTGACGAGCACGTCGTCGAGGTCGATGATCCCGATCCGCTTGCCCTCGAGGTCGGCGAGCGATTCGATGCCCGGCTGCGCCATCACGTAGAACGGCTGCTGGTTGCGCCATCCGGCGATCACGTAGAGCTCGTTCCCGAGCAGCCGGTTGTGGGCGACGGTCGAGGGCTTGGCGTCCATCGTGATGTCGATCCCGCGCTCCTTCAGCGTCTGCCAGAGCGTGTCGCGCTCGAACATGAACGGCGCGTGGCTCTCCGGGATCAGCTGGTAGGTCTCGCGGCCATCCTCGTCCGCCAGCCCCTCGTCGACGAAGTAGTTCATCTCGTGCGCCACCGTCGGCGGGATGAGATGCAGCACGTGATAGCACGACGGGCCCATCCGCAACATTCGCGCCATAGAGCGGGGCGTGCTCACCCGCTCAGTCCTCTTGCTTGATCAGGTGGCCCACCTCGAGCTTCACCCGGAACTCCATCCTGCCGTCGCGGACCCGGCCGGCCAGCTGCTTGGCCTCGAACCATTCCATCCCGGGCGTCGCCTCGTGGGCGGCGGCGAGTCCCCGCTTGGTCGCCTCGCCATAGTTCTCAAAGGACGTGCCGATGAACTCCGTGATGCGATAAACAGACACCGAACCTCCCTATCGTCATGGGCTAGCTGCAACGTAGCATACAAGCTGGCACGTCCTCTATGATGGCGGCGGCAGGGGCAGAGGCGAACCGCAAGGGAGTGGCGATGACGGCAACGGTTCCAGTTTCACCGCAGGATTTCCTCTCCGAGGAGAGCTTCCGGATGCTGATCGGCGACGAGTTCGTCGGCGTCGCCGATCACGCCGGCGGTGCGCTCGAGACGCTTGATCCATCGACCGGGGAGACGCTCGCGAGCGTCCCGGAGGGCGACGCCGCCGACATCGACCGCGCCGTCGCGGCGGCTCGGGCAGCCGCGCCGGGGTGGTTTGAGATGGGTCTCGCCGGGCGCTCCGAGTGCTTCGCAAAGCTCAGCCGGCTGCTGGTCGAGAACCGTGAGCGCCTGGCGGTGCTCGATGCGCTGGACTCCGGCAACCCGCTGCGCGCGATGCGCATCGACGTCGACATCTGTCACGACTACCTGCGCGCGTATCCGCTGCTCGCGGCCGCCTTGCACGGGCGCGTGATGAACGCGAGCAAGACCGGCCTGCACTACACCGGCGCCACGCCATACGGCGTGGTCGGCCGCATCCTCGCCTTCAACCACCCGATGATGTTCGCCGTCTCGCGGCCGCTGCCGGCGCTCATCACCGGCAATTGCGTGGTGATGAAGCCCGCGCCGCAGACGCCGCTGTCGTGCCTCGCGCTGGGCGAGCTCTACGCAGAGGCCTTCCCGCCCGGCGTGATGAACATCGTCACCGGCGGCGCGGCCGCAGGCGATGCGCTCGTCCGCCATCCGCAGGTCAAGCGGATCGCCTTCACCGGCAGCGTCCGCACGGGCCTCGCGATCCAGGGCGCGGCGGCCGCAAGCGGCCATGTGAAGAACGTCTCACTGGAACTGGGCGGCAAGAACGCGATGATCATCTTCCCCGACGTCGACGTCGACACGGCCGTCGAGGCGGCGGTTTTCGGGATGAACCTGAGCGTCTGCCAGGGTCAGTCGTGCGGCTCCAACTCGCGCGTGTTCGTCCACGACCGTCTGCACGACGATTTCGTGGGGGCGTTGGCGGCGCGCCTTGACGAGTTCCGTGTGGCGCTCGCCTACAGCGAGGACACGGACATGGGGCCGCTGGTCTCGGCCGCGCACCTCGAGCGGGTCAGCGGCTACGTGCAGTCCGGTCAGGCCGAGGGGGCGCGCCTGGTCACCGGCGGCGGACGTCCGTCGGAGGCGCCGGCGGGAGGCTACTTCCTGCGCCCGACCCTGTTCGACCGCGTGGCGCAGAGCATGACGCTCGCCCAGGAGGAGATCTTCGGCCCGGTCATCAGCGTCCTTCGCTGGAGCGATTACGAGGCGATGATCGAGCAGGCCAACGCCGTCGAGTACGGCCTCACCGCGAGCGTCTTCACCAACGACCTGACGCTCGCCCACAGGACGGCCGACCGCCTCCAGGCGGGCTACATCTGGATCAACGACTCGACGATCCACTATGTCGGGACGCCGTTCGGCGGCGTGAAGAACAGTGGCATCGGGCGCGAGGAGTCCGAGGAGGAACTGCTCAGCTATCTCGAGCAGAAGGTCGTGCACACGAAGCTCGGCACGCCGGATTCGGCGATGACGCGCCACGGCTGGTAGCGGCGGCGAGATGGCCAAGCCGGAGCTCGAGTTTCACGCGCCCGCGGCGCAGTGGCGAGCCACCTCCACACCCGGCCAGGCCGAGCAGATTCTGGCCGAGGACCCGCTGGAGCGAACCTGCACGAGACTGCTGCGTTTCGATCCCGGATGCGACACGAGCGCGAGCGGAACGCTGACGCATGACTACTGGGAGGAGATCTACGTCGTCTCCGGCGATTTGACCGACCTGCGGCTGGCGGAGGAGTTCGCCGCCGGCGACTACGCCTGCCGGCCGCCGGGCATGGAGCACGGGCCGTGGCGCTCGCGAAGCGGGGCGCTGCTGTTCGAAGTGCGCTACTACGCGCGCTGAGTCGCCCTCAGGGCCCATCCCGGTGGGAATCGTGGGTCCGGGGTGATCGTGGACCGAGCGGGCCAAGGACACAGTGCGAAGCCTTGGCCGGCGGCCAAGGCGAGCGCGAGGACGCCGGATCCGCGACGTGGCGACGGTCGCCTCCGGGCGTGCGACGCGCTACCGGGATCGGCCCTCAGGCGAGATGGGGCCGCAGCCGCTCGAGCACGGCGGGCGGGCGGGCGAAGCCGGCGATCGACACGGCCGGCAGGCCGTCGACGAACAGTTGCAGCGCCGGCAGCGCCCCGACCTCGAACTCCTCGGCGACGGTGCCGTCCTCGACGCTGACCTTCAACACCGACACGTCAGCCGGCAGCGCCTGCGCGACGCGCTCCACGACGCGCGCCATCGCGCCGCACTGAGCGCACCACGGCGCCCAGAACTCGACCAGCAGACGGCCGCCACGCGCGACCGCCGCGCGCAGCTGCTCGCCGTCGGCATCGGCGACCCTCACAGGTAGTCCTCGAGGCTGACCGTCGCCCAGTCCAGCGGCCACGCCCGTTCGTAGTCGCGCCGCTGCGGGCGGTAGGCCTGCGGCTTGGTCGCGTTGATCCCCCAACGGGAGCCGACCGCCGGGTAGCGCATGCTGGCCGCGCTCTCGCTCGCCTCGACCTCCGGGCGCGCGCGTGGGTCGAAGATCCAGCCGCGGGTGCCGTCGACCGTGATCACGTCGCGGGCCGGGTCGACCCGCGTCGCCAGCGCGTAGAGGACGTCGCGCTCGCTGTGCACGTCGATGTCGGAGTCGACTGCGACCACCATCTTGTTGTTGCTGAACGACCCCATCGCGGCGAGCAGCGCGTCCTTCGCCTGTCCCTCCTGGACGGGGTCGATCTGCAGCACGAGCAGCAGCGCGCCGCCCGCGCTGAGGTAGATGACCTCGCGGACCGGGATGCCCATGGCGCGAATCCGCTCGAAGAGGATCGCCTCCTGCCACAGGCGCGGCAGCTCCTGGTGGTCGGTGAACGGCGTCATCTGGTGGTTGCGGTAGATCGGGTCTCGGCGCATCGTGATCGCGCTGACCTCGAACACGGGCTGCTGGTTCGCGTAGGGCGTGAAGAGCATCGTCGGACCCGGCGACGGTCCGTCCTGGGCGGTCCGCTCCGGATCGATCCAGCCCTCGATCACGATGCTCGCATCAGCCGGCACCGGTAGTCCGTTGGTCTCACAGGTGACCATCCGGCCGGGCTCTCCGGTCAGCGATTCGAACAGCTCGAGCTCCCACCACCCCTCGTGCAGATAGTTGTAACAAGCAGCGAGCTCCCAGGCCGGGTGGCACCCGATCGCGATCGACTGGGCCATCTTCGTCCCCGCGGCCTTGTGTGCGGCGTGGATCGCCCACGCCGTCGGCGTGACGAAGGAGGCGACCATCTCGCGCGGTCCGAGCACGCCGCAGCGGGGGAACATCGAGTTCAGGGCCCCGCCGGGATGCTGATGGGTGACGAACGAGGTCGTATAGGGATAGGGATCAAGGTCGGTGTGCGTCACGATCGGCAG